>CAYNGZ010000095.1:0-17011 GCA_964396695.1 uncultured Pseudomonas sp. | reverse complement strand
TTTGTTCCATTTCGGCTTTGCGGCCGGCCATGTAGGCGCTTTGCAGGTTTGTCTGATAGATCGTCTTGAGACGGCGCGGACTGCCCAGTTGCACCAGCTCGCCGACGCCTTCGCTATCAACGATGACCTGTTGCCCCCACCAGCCTTGGGCTTCCAGCGTTGGCTGCATGTTGGTGATGAACTGCTTGAGGGTCTGGCCCTCCTGAAGCGCCGTCTCCAGCGCGGCCCGGATATCCGACAGCAAATCAAGGCGCATAGCCTTGGCAACGGTGAATGCCTGGTCATGCGCCTGGTCGAGCATCTCTTGCCAGTTCCAGGTGATCGCGTAGCCCTTGAACTTGAGGTAAGCGATAGCCTTTTCCGGCTCAAGGCCAAACACGGCTTTGAGGTCGGTGGGGCTGAGGCGTTTATCGGAAGCGGCCATATCAGTCCTCCCGGTCGGCGCTGGCGCTCAGGCGGCCCCAGGTGTTCGCGATGAACAACAGCTTGGCGAGCTGTTCCTGAAGTGCCTCGGCGTCCATTTTCGGAAATGCCTCGGCCAACATGCCGAGCGCCTCAGAGTCATTGCGGGCCCGTTGAAGAACTTCAATGAACGGGGCCACCGCCTGTTCTGCCTGTTCTTGCAGCGTGTCGCCGGGGATGCTTTCGATGGCCTGGTCGAGCGCTATCTGATCCAGCAGAGGCCGCACGGCCGCCTCGGCAAACTCCGGCGAGTCGACGGCGGCCGGCGCGGAAGCGAGATCGCCGTCCTGCAGGTTGTAGGTACGCTTCCAGTACGCGTCGGTGAATTTCACGCCGGACTCAGTCAGTGCCTTGTCGCGCTGGGCCAGGGTCTTGTCGATTTCCTCCTGTTCCCACAGCTCGTACAGCGGCGCCGCAACATCGGTGCCGAAGTTGAGGTCGACGACCAGGCGAATGCACGCGTTGAGCGAAGCGGTAACGATGCCGGCATCGCCGTCGCGAATGTCCTTGGTCACCTCGGCGCCGGCTGTAGCGCTGGCTCGGGTGCTGTCTTTCTCCGTGGTCTGGTTTTGCCCGAGCATGGCGACGTTGATTTCGCTCCGGCAGTACTCCAGCAGTTCGCGGTAGACCTCGGCACTGCCGGCTTTGCCGGCGGCCTCGATGATCTGAACGCTGGAGTCGTCCGGGATCGCCGCCACGGCGTCTTGCACCATGGCCTCCAGGCTATCGAGCAGCAAATCCGTTTCACTGTCGGCCGCGCCGCGAGGGTGCTTGCCGATCACCCACGGGCTGCCGTACTTCTCGGTGAATTGAACCCAAAATTTCAGGCCGCCTTTCATGAACGTCGCCGGCCAGAAACACATGCTGAGATCCGGGAACCCGTAGGGGTTCGCGTAGGTGGCGTCCTGCCGCGCAACGATGAACCGCTGCGGGTCGCACAGTTCGCCGTCCTGGCCCGATTCCTTTGAGCGGAAACGAAGCTCGTTGTCCTTGTCGTAGAAGAACCACTCGGCCGGCTTGCCCAGCAGATCCTCTGGCGCCAGATTCAGACCCACCGGTTTCCACATCAGCTCGACCGGCTGATACCCGAACAACGGCGCATCGAGCAACTCGCGGATGATGCGGTCGAGGTCGAGGTCGGCGAGCCAGTCACGAATAAAACGTTCGACCTTGGTAGGCGCATCGCCGCGCTTGAGGCCGCGCTCCAGTGACAGTACGGAAGCCTTGCGGCGCCGAACGTTGCCGCCCACCAGTGCCGAACTGCGCAGATCCCGGTAGACCGTAATGTCTTTGCCCTGCGCCTTGAGGATCGGGTCGGGGTTGGGCAGGTTGACGCCGCTGGAACCGCTCGCGCTGGAGCGCCCTCGGGTGGCGATATGTTGATCCAGCGTGGAGCTGCGCTTCGCATCGGCAAAGCTGACGAATTCCGTGGGGCTCACCCACAAGCCTCTCTTGTTCATGCGTACCCCTGAGTAATGCGTTTGCCCTGACGAGGGCGGCGTGATTTGACCGACACGGGCCCCGAGGTGACCTCCAGCGTGGCGAAGTTGGCCAGCGCGCCGGCCCCCGCGAAGTCGCCGTGGCGGTAGAGATCCGGGTCTTTGAGGTCTTGCGAACGGGCCTTCACGATCATCGGGATGCCGTCCACTGTCTCGATGGCGCGCACGTCCTGATGCAGGTTGTCGTCCTGGGGTAACGTGATGGTGCTGTCCTCAAACAGCCCGACAAATTTCGGCATCCACGCGCCGTACCAGGCCCGGCTGATTTTCACCTGCTTGATGAGGTTTTGGCCGAACTCGTCGGCGGTCTCCTCGGCGAGTGTTTCGCCGTTGCCCGAAGCGTCGAGCGCCGCGCCGCTGAATCGAGGCAGACGGCGCAGGGTGTAGAACAGCACCAGCTTCTGCTGGCGGGCGGGCACGCGGTGCATCTCAATGACAAAGGGCACGTCCCGGTGGCGCGACTCGTCGACCGACATCGGGCAGGCGATAGAGAAGTCACGGTGGCGGGCGTAGTCCATGCCCAGGTAGTGGCGCAGTTCCGGCGCGAGTTGGCTCACCTGTGGCGCCAGATTCCGCTCTATCCAGTCCTCAACATAGGCATCGCGGCGGTGAACGGGCTGCTGTGTAAAGTCGTCTGGCAGCGCCAGGCGCAGAACGGTTCGGCCGGGGCGCATGGCCTCATCGATCCACACGCCGGGGATGCACACGCCGTTGCCGTCGCGGGGAACGGCGTCCAGTTCTTCGCGCATTTGAGCTTTGCGCGGGCCGTAGGCGTTACGGATCTTTTTGTACCAAGCCTCTTTGTCCTCGGCGGTAGCCTTCTTGCCGGCCATGAAACAGACCCGCTCAAACAAGCCATTGGCCACGGCGTCGTCAAAGGTCGCCCGGTAGACTTCGGCGCTGTCGCCGTAGCGTTTGTCCCGGATGTCGTTGACCATCTGGTTGAACGCGTTGCCCTTGCCGTTGTGGGTGCTGATGATGACGATGCGGCCGCCCCAGATCAGGAGCGCCGTGGCGGCATCGAGGACGGCGGAAACGTCCCGGTGAAACGCGGCCTCGTCGATGATCACCTTTCCCTGCAAACCGCGCACGCCGGCCGGATTACTGGACAGCGCGACGATCTTGAAGCCGGAGGCGTAGCGGATGCGGTACGGGTTGATCTGCCGGGTGTTGCCGGCTTCGTCCTGGTCATCGAACAGGAACTCTTCAATTTCACTGACGCCGGACGCCTGAGCCTCGGCCATCACGCGGCTGAACTTGGCGCAGTAGCCGATGAACTCCAGGCCTTTTTCCTTGGTATCGCCAATGTAGAAGCAGTCCATGCCCCCGGCGGCTTTTTGCGATGCGGCGGTAATAACCGAGTCCAACGCCTCGGCGAAGGTGATGCCTGTACGCCGACCTTTCTCGCAAAGTTTGATTTGCGCATTGATGCTCAACCAATCTGATTGGTGAGCCATCAAGATTCCTTCGTCAAGCGGATTGTATCCGGCCGGAATTTCCCGAACGCTCGGCGGAAGCTCATCCCACTCGACAACCCGCAGGGTGCTATTCGAGGGTTTCATTGCTTCACGCCCAGAAATTTCTGGCGCCAGAACATGGCCTGTTCTTCGGTCATGCCTTTGGCTTTCACGGCGCTGTCCAGCTCGGCCTCTTGCTCGCGGAGCAGGCGTTCGCGTGCGGCGCGCTCGATGGTCTGGCGCTCCTTCACGCTCATTGTCCGCGCCTCCATGGTGGCTTTGGCGGCGCGGGCGAGCGCCGACACTTCGGCAATGGTGACCTCATCTTTTTCATGCGCGCCCATGGCGGCCTGATAGGTCAGCGTTGAGATGGCTTCGACCAACAGCGCGCCGGTCTTGTCCGAAGAGTCCTCGCCGAACGCGCCCACAAATGCCTCGGCCATTTCGCGTTGCTGGCGGGCCTTTTCGGTCAGCTCATCGAAGCCCACTTTGAAGCGGCCCAACGCGCTGCGGCTCGGCGCTTTCTCGTTGGGGAACCGCGCGCGGATATCGGCCAACATATCGTCGAGCGTCATCCGGTCATCGCGCAGCAGCTTTTGGATGTAAGCCTTGACCATTGGCGGCAGACGGTTGATCGAGGATTTGCCCGCCATGGTCAGGCCCCCGGCCGCTTGATGCCGGGGACACGGGCGCGGCCGGCGGCGATGTCCTGCCCGCGCTCGGTGAGGGTCGCCACCAGTACCGGGCCCACGTCGGAAATGCTGAGGGCGCCTTGTTCGGCCAGCCATTGCAGTTCAGTTTTCACCTGGTCGCGGCTGGCGGTGTGGCCGTAGTTGTCGAGCGCCGTGTTCAGCACTGAGCTGTTGGCGCGGTAGCCGGGCATTTCGACCAGCAGCCGCAGGATCACCAGCCGCATGTCTTGGCGCAGAAAGTCGGAATATTGGGTCATGTCTTGTCTCGCAGCAGGTAGTCATTGATCCGATCCAGCGAACGGGCCAAAGGGCCAAGCGCGTCCTTGACGCCGGAAAGCTCGGCGCGCACCGCCTTCATGTCGCCCAACAGATCGGTCACGGCGGTCTGGTCAGGGAGGTGCCGCACATGCTCCTCGAGCGCGACAATCCGGGTGCGCAACTCCAGCAGTTCCTGAGCGCTCGCCGCTTGGCGTTTGGTCAGCCAGGTGTAAAAGCCGAGAACCGTCAGGATCAGCCATTGCACGGTTTGAAAGCCGAAGTTCATTTCGTTCAGGTTCATCGATAGCCCCGTCGTGTTGGGTGGTTCAGAGCGTCCATACAATCGGCGCAGTGTTCTGTGCCCGGCTCGTTTTGGCGCCGATCCTCCGGGATCGCATCGCCGCAGGTTTCACAGCGGTAGGCGGAAACGCCGGAGCGGATGAACATCCCGCTCTGGCGCGCCCGCTGTATTGCCTCTTGGCTGTCGTCATCCGCCATATCGCCTACATCCATAGGGCGTCAGTCCTTTTCTTGTAGATCGAGCAGCCCGTTGAGCTGGGCAAGGTTGCTGCGGGCCCACAGGCCATAGTCTTGGGCGTGGGCGAGGATGTCGGACGGAGTGACGCCGCTTTCCAGTAATTCGGCGTCAGAGCCGGCGGCGGGCCAGGCCGCTTTTTCAGCAGCGGAGGCAGCGGCGGCGGTTCTTGGGGCGGGCACGCCGAGGGCGGCGTTGAAGTCGCGCACCCAGCCAGCAGTGAACACGCAACGAGGAACAGGCTTAACGGCAGCGCCAGGCGCTGAAATGTATTGCGTCGATACATGAGGAATGCGCTCCTGGAGCTGACGTTTTTCTTCGGCGTGCTGGGCAATGGTTGCGTTCAGCAGTGCCTCGGTTTCGTTGGCGCGGGTGACCTGTTGCATCAGCAACACGCGGCTTTCGTTCGCCGCTGCCGTAGCCTTTTCCGCGAGTTGGGTTTTGAGGTTCGCCAGGCTTGTATCCCCAAGCGCCTTTGCGTAGCTGTACGCAAAGCCTGCAGCGGCAACGCCGCCCACAATAGCGCTGACCAAACAGGCGAAAACAATGGCGAGAATCCGGGCCGAGCGTGGCCACACAAACGGTTCAAGCGCGCCCATGACGATGCCTCCGGCGGTTGCGCTCTTTACGGGCCCGGCGCCTGGCGGCGGCAACGCCGGTTTTGCCTTGCCGGTAGAAACGCACAACTCGGGGGCCGCCCCAGGTGCCGAGAGCTGTATAAGGAACTGCCCAGGACTGGCCGCTAAAGAGGCCGGCAAGCATTGCAGCGAATGCCCGGCCGAACAGGTTCAGCCTCATTTGAGCGCCTCCTGATCCGGCCCTTGTTTGATCAGCCGTGTAACGAATAGCGTCAGGGCCAACCCGCTATTAAGCGCGGCGTATGCGGCGGGCGAAAGCTGAGCCTCCCACATGGGCAGTAGTTGCAGTTGAGCGAACCCCAGGAGCGCGATCAGTAGCCCCAACTGGACGCTGTAGAGCCGGTAGCAACGGCGCCAATTGCTGATCAGTCTCATGCAGGCGCCCCCACGGTTTTGCCGTGAATTGCGCCGCGCTCGATGCCCGCGAGCAGCAGTCCGTCGGCAATCAGGCTATCGCCGTACCAGCCGCCGCCGGGCAGCGGGCCGGGGCCGTTCTCATGGCGGATGATTACCGACACCAGAACGCGCATGACATCGAAGTCGTAGACATCTACGCCTTCTGAGTCCGGGGCGCGGCCCAAGGCGCGGGCTACGGTCAGCACGTAGGCTTCGGTGTTGTTTTCAGTTGGCGGCGCCCAGCGCTCGATGATCTCGCGCACCGTATCGATCCGGCTGCCATCGGCGGCCTGACGTTTGTCCTGGTAGGTGATCAACACGCGGGCAATGGCGCGGATGCCCCAGCGGGGCCCCGTGAATTGAACAAAGCTGGCGTCAGTCTGAGCAGCGGCCATTCCCTGCCAGCGGACGCCTTTGGCGTGGCGAATGTTGCCGGGGTTGAAGTTGCGGATACCGCGAGGGCTTTCGGGTCGCATGGACGCCTCCTGTAGCGGCGCCGCAGTTTCCGGGCGCCAGAAATACACACGCCGCCATCATGGGCGGCGTGGTACAGGAGGGCTTTTAATCGAGTTTAAAGAGACGTCAACGGAGTTTCGAAGCGAATAACTTTGGCATCAAAAGTTTCCTGGCAGTGCTGCTTGTTCTCCCCAAGCGTAAAGCTCTTTGCTCTGTACCGACTGCAGAAAGCGGATCGTAGTGTGGTATTTGATGGCTACAGAACTACTGAAGTCATTTTTAGCAGCGTAAGCGGCCGCCTGTTCCCGGAGAAACTTGAAGCCAAGAATATCATTGGGAAACTCCGGCGCATCCCATCGCGAATACGGTTTATTGACTTCACCGACTAACGCCAATGGGTACCAAGAGCGAAGTTTGATAAATGGATTTAGAAGTAGAACGTCATCATCCCTTTTCAGCCATACGCCTTCACGGGCGAATGCGTCTATCATCCCTGGCTCGTGAGCTTCGTAGGGCTTCCATGCCGAAGGCGTGATTGTGATCCCGATCCATTTTTCTCGCTGCTCGGCTTTGTAGGCTTCTACCAGAGCCTTGCCAAAATAAACTTGATGACGGCCTGTAGAATCAAGACTAACCTCAAACTCACCGAATGAAATAGCTCCCCTTGCAGGAATTCCTGCAGCTAATAGCGCAGCAAGCACTATCCCACCAATGCCATAGATGTCCAGGAATGCCCGATTTTCGTACCCTTTGGATTCTTGATAGAACACAAACGTATCTGAGAAATAAATCGTCTTGAAGAAACCATTCATATTTTCCCAACGCCTAAAAATATCAAGCGCGTTGTCAATAATCACGTAGATCTCTTCGATGCTATTTTTTTCTACTCGCTCGCTGAAACCTAGGATATCTAGAAATAGTAAATAACGGCCCTGGCTAAGATCTGCGTCGATTTTCATAGTAATCTCTTGATCCGCTTTTTAACGGTTTTGCCAATCAGCGCGATCGTTTCTTCCCCGTTGAACAGCCACCACTCCTTAAACGCCGCCCAAGCACAGGAGCCAATGAGTACCGCTGCCCCAGCGCTGACCCCCAGCTCAAGCAATCGGTACAGGCTCAAAACTGTGTCCTTATCCTGCATTTGGATCATCATTCCCCAAACGAACAAGATCGCCATAACGTAACGGCCCAAGCGTGCGTTCCACGCTTGATCTCTCAATGTTTCTTGGCATCGTCTGCAGATACAGGCGTTACCTA
The DNA here is from genome assembly GCA_964396695.1 of uncultured Pseudomonas sp. Taxonomy (GTDB): domain Bacteria; phylum Pseudomonadota; class Gammaproteobacteria; order Pseudomonadales; family Pseudomonadaceae; genus Aquipseudomonas. The sequence goes on along the minus strand of CAYNGZ010000095.1, from coordinate 9,361 downwards.
CGACCAAGCGTGTCTCACACCTTCCGCAGGGTCTCACGGCAAGCTCCTGGAGCTGTTCAGGTGTCAGATTTAGGGTTGGTTTTTCGTAGTAATCCCGCATTGCTACTTTGTTATTTTGCCCTTCGATGCGCATCTCCCCACCTCATTCCTTCGTAGTATGAAAATCCCTTCCCGCTACACGGTTACCTGAGCCAGACACTGTTGTTGTCGTTGTTGGCGCCTGTGCCCCCACGGCGCCGCCTGGCTCGCCCAAGATAACGCTGGCAAGCATTCTTTTCTTACCGGCCGCATCTAGTGCGCGGTATCCGTCCAGCAACATCTCTTCATCCGGCGCTACCTGTGGTTTCGCGGCCTGAACGCGTTCGCCGATCAAGACGTACTGCGCATCCACTCCCACGACCAGCAATTTCGCCAGCAAATCGGCCGGGCATTTCTGTCGGCCAGACACGACCTCTTTCAAGCGTTGTGGGCTTGATTCCCCCGCAGCACGGGATGCTGCGGCCAACGAAAGGCCGCAGCGGTCAATTTCTTCGCGCAGGCGAAGGTGTAAATGTTCCACCAAATCATTTGACACGGTGTAAATATCCCACCAAAATAATTCAAACAAACAGCAATCATCTTTGCATCACAGGAGCCACCACCATGGCCACCCATGCCAAAGCCCTAACCGCCGACCAGGTGAAAGAAAACTTCCGTCAGCGCGGCAAAACCATCACCGATTGGGCTACCGAAAACGGCTACACCCGCAACGAGGTTTATCGCGTACTCAACGGCCAGGCCAAAGCCAACTACGGCAAGGCGCATGAGATCGCCGTCAAGCTCGGTCTCAAACCTTCCACAGCGATGGCCGCCTGATGATCACCCTTCAGAAAACGTCCGGCGGGCGTCACGCGCATCGGCCAGCTGATCGCACAGCCAGGCAAGTGTTTTCGTTGCCTCGGCCTCAATCGGTTGCCCCGGCCATTGAATGGGGCGAAGCGCTTGGTCAATCCGCCCCGGCGCTACCAGCCCCTCAACCTCAAGTATCGCGGCCAGGCGTAACCAGCCCTGAGCCAACGCGTTCACCTGAGCCTCTAGCGTTTCAATACGGTCGGTCATTTCTTATGTCCACGTTTGCGAATGTACCCCAAAAATTTGCACCCGCTGTAAACCTTTTGCCTATGTGCAAACGCTTTATTTGTTTGGAAGTTGTTTCGCCGGGGGCATTCCAATGAACCGCCGCCGCTGGAAGAACGCGCAGCCGACCTCTCTGCGCCACGCGCTGGAGCTGTGTAAGGACTTTGCGAAGGAAGCGCACAACAAAAGCGTGGATCGAATCGCGGACGAAATGGGCGTTGCGGATCACTGGTCCGTCTACAAATGGTTACAAACTGGCCGTATGCCGGCCAACCTGATCCGGCCCTACGAACGCGCCTGCGGTTGCGACTACGTCACCCGTTGGATCGCCGCCAGTGCCGGCCGCCTGACAATCGATATCCCGACCGGCCGGAACTGCAACGCGCAGGACACCCAGGCCCTGCAAGAACTGCTCACAACGGCGGCCGGGCGGCTGCTGGCGTTCTACGCGCAGAACTGTGAAGCCGAGGAAACCTTGGCCGCGATTCAAGCCGCCATGGAAGGCCTCGCCTGGCACAAAGGCAATGTCAGCCAGACCCAAACCCCACAACTTGAACTGGAGGAGCGGCCATGACCCGCACTATATCCGGCGCGGGCCGAGTCCTGCGTGTTCTCAAAGCGTTGAAGGGCCATACCGTCACGGGGATCAGTAATTCCGAGTTGGCTCAGATCACAGGGGATAGCCCGAGCAACGTCACCCGGTCTCTTCAGACGCTGATCGATGAGGGGTTCGCGGTAAAGCTTGAAAACGGCCGTTACGCGCACTCCGTCGCGCTACTACAAATCGCCCAAGCGCACGCCGAACACATGGCCCGAATCACCGGGCGCCTACACGAAATCACTCAGCGGATTGCCGCTGGCTCGCAGTTCTAAGGAGAACCCCATGGCCCGTACAAAAAACCAACCCATTGATAGCCCGGAGCTGCCCGTTCTGGATGGCGAAATGTTGACCGGCAACCAGAACGCAATGGCAATCCTGCAAGCCTCTCACAGCGATGAGCGCGACCTCGTCAATCAACTGCTCGGCCAAGCCCAAATGGCCGAATCTTTCGCGAAATTTTCGCTGACGGTCAGCACTTCCAAACTCGCTTACGTCAAGGAAAACAAGCTCTACCGGGCGTTGAGCGGCAAAAAAACCGCTGACGGTCAGCAGTTCACCGGCACATGGGACGAGTTCTGTTCGCTGCTTGGACGCTCGCGTCAGCAGGTCGATGAAGACATTGCCAATCTTCGCACCCTTGGCGAGGAGGCACTCGATTCGATGTCACGTATGGGCATTGGCTACCGCGAGCTGCGCCAGTACCGCCGACTGCCACAGGACGAACAAGTGGCGCTCATCGAGGCGGCCAAGGCCGGCGACAAAGAGGCCTTTATTGAGCTTGCGGAAGAGGTCATTGCCAAACACGCCAAAGAGAAAGAGGCGCTGACCCAACGGCTCGACGACGTGAACGCCGACTATGAGGCCCAAGGCGAAGTCATGGCGAAGAAAACCAAGGAACTCGATAGCGCCAAACAGGAGCTGGAGAAAAGCCGCAAACGCATCCAAACAGCCACGCCGGACGATGTCATTAAAGAGCTTCGCGCCGAGGTTGTAGGCATTCAATTTGAGGTCGAGGCCAAGATTCTCGGCGAATTGCGCGGCGGGTTCACGCAAATGGCAGAACACGGCGCAACAAACGGCGAAGACCACCGGGGCTTTCAGGCGGATGTGATCCGGCAACTGGAAGTCACCCTCGCCACTGTTCGCAGCGAATTCAGCCTCCCTGAACACTCCGAGGGCGGCGCCCCGGCGTGGATGACGGCGGCCGAGGCCTAAGCCATGAATCCGGTACAGATCCAGCAGTTGGCCCAAATCGCCCAACGCGCCGAGAACGCCCCGCACGGCCAGCGTACCGCCGTTTACCAGGCGGGCGCGGCCGAGCTGGGTGTGTCCCTTCAAACCCTGCAGCGCAAGCTGAAGGAGATCCGCGTGGCCAAACCCCGTAAGCGCCGCAGTGATGCCGGTTGCAGCGCCTTGCCAATCGAAGAGGCGCGGCTGATATCTGCCGTCCTGTTGGAATCGATCCGCGCTAACAATAAGCAGTTGTCCACCATCGAGCGGGCGGTCGAACGGTTGCGGAGTAACAATCTGATCATGGCCGGCCGCGTGGATTTAGAAACGGGCGTATTCACCCCCTTGACCAGCGGCGCAATCAGCCGGGCACTCCGCGCTTACAAATTGCACCCCGAACAGTTGCTGCATGATGCCCCGGCGGTGTCGCTGGCCAGCAAGCACCCCAACCACGTTTGGCAGGTGGACGCGTCGATTTCGACTCAGTTCTACCTGGCCGATGACGGGGCTCGGGTAATGAACAAGGCCGAGTTCTACGACGGCAAACCCGGCAACTTGAGGAAGATCGAGCGCCAGCGGCTTTGGCGCTACGTGATTACAGATCACACCAGCGGCACTCTGTATGTCGAGTACGTACTCGGCGCGGAGTCCGCCGAGAATCTGTGCAATGTCCTGATCAACGCAATGCAGAAACGCGGCGAGTCAGATCCGTTCCACGGCGTTCCGTGGATGTTGATGACCGACCCCGGCGCGGCCATGACCAGTGGCATTTTTCGCAACCTCTGCCGCGCTATGTCAATCGACCTGATTATCAACCAGGTCGGCAATGCTCGGGCGAAGGGGCAGGTTGAACAAGCCCATAACATCGTTGAACGGGAATTCGAAAGCGCCCTCAAGTTTGGGGCGGCTGAAAGTCTGGAGCAGATCAACGCGTGGGCCGGCAAGTGGATGCGTTACTACAACGCGACCTCAATCCATACCCGCACCCGGCGCACCCGTTACGGCGTCTGGCAGCTCATCCGTCCAGAGCAATTACGCATCGCGCCAAGCATCCAAGTCTGCGGTGAACTGGCTTTCACCACCCCGGAGTACCGAAAGGGCAGAAACCTGTTGCGCGTTTCGTTTCGTGGCGCGCAGTTCGATGTCAGCGCGGTTCCGGAAGTGATGGTGGGTGAAAAGCTGCTGATTACCCGCAACTGCTGGCGCGACAAGGACACCGCGATTGCTGTGTTGGTCGGCAATGATGGCCGTGAGAACTACCACGTCATCGAGCGAATTGGCGTGGATGAATTCGGCTTCGCCGAAACCTCCGCCACCATCGGCGAACAGTACAAGCGCCACATGGAAACGCCGGCCCAACTGTCGCGCAAAGAGCTGGAGCAAATCGCAACCGGCACCAGCAATCAGGCGGACGCCGAGGCGGTTCGCAAGGCCAAGGCTGTTCCGTTCGGCGGCCTGATCGACCCACACAAACACGTCAACGACACCGTGCTGCCGGCCTACATGCCACGGCGCGGCACCAGCCTCAACGTCAACGCCCCAACCGTCGAGCTTGCCCCACTCAGCCACGTTGAAGCCGCGAAGCTTCTGCGCCCGCGCCTGGGCAACCTCTGGACGGCCGACACGTTTGGCTGGCTTCAGCAGCGATACCCGGAAGGAGTTCCCGAAGAGCAGCTCGACGCCGTCGAGGCTGAGCTGAAACGACCCGTTGAGGTCATGCGCAAACCGTTCAGCCTGGTACTGGCGGCGGTTGGAGGTGAGTGATGTTGAAACTTAAGCACGTGTTGCAGGGGGTGGGCCGCCCTCAATCGGCCTTGGCCGAATCGCTGGGCCTCAGCGGCGCCACCGTCGCCCAGTTGCTGAACCACGGGCACTGGCCGCGCAGTCTGGACAGCGACGAACTACAGGGGCGGATTCGTGTGTTCCTGACCGAGTCCGGCGCCAATGACGCCGATATCGCCAACGCATTTGAAGAAGTGGATCTGCCGTGCGCCAACACGGCAGATCCGGCCCTTAAGAAAGAGCCGTCCGGGGAGGACGAACCTATGTTACTGCCAAAACAGACTATTCAGCCAAATACCCGTAAAGCGTTCGGCCTGTTCCGCGACCCCTTTGACGAGTTGCAGTGCGCCCAGGACATGTGGGTCAGCCCTGATATTCGCTATGTGCGGGAAGTGATGTACCAAACCGCCCGCCACGGCGGCTTTCTCGCGGTCGAGGGGGAATCGGGTGCCGGGAAAAGTACACTTCGCCGGGATCTGGTGAACCGGATCGCCGAAAACACCGACCCGGTAATCATTATTGAGCCCTACGTGTTGGCGTCCGAGGACAACGACGCCAAGGGCAAATCCCTGAAAAGTACGCACATTGCCGAGTCGATGATGGCGGCCGTTGCGCCGTTGGCGAAACCCAAGAGCAGCCCCGAGGCGCGGTTCGCTCAATTGCACAAGGCATTGAAGGAGTCCCACGCGGCCGGCTATCGCCACTGCCTGGTCATCGAGGAGGCGCACAGTCTGCCGATTCCTACGCTCAAACACCTCAAGCGCATCCTTGAGCTGGAGGTCGGATTCACCAAACTGGTCAGCATCATCATGATCGGCCAACCCGAACTGGGCGTGAAGTTGAGCGAGCGCAACGCCGATGTGCGTGAAGTCGTGCAGCGCTGTGAGCGCGTCACGCTGACGCCCATTGAAACAGCCCGGCTGGAAGAGTTTTTGAAATTCCGCTTCGACCGGGCCGGCAAGCCGCTCGCCGAGGTCATCGACGAAGCCGGCATACAGGCAATTGCGGCCCGGTTGTCTCAGCCGAAACGCAGCGGCGGCCGTGATGAAGTCGTTTCGCTCCTTTACCCGCTGGCCATCGGTAATTTGATGATCGCGGCAATGAACCTCGCCGCGAACCTCGGCGTGCCGGTCGTTACCGCCGATGTGGTCAAGGGGGTGTGACATGGCCGCACTCTATCTCGTACCGGCCCCAGCTCCGGCCCAGCCGCTGAGCATCCTTGCCGAAGAGTTCCCCAAGAAACTGGCGGCATTCAACGATCTGACCCGCGATATGCGCGAGGCGGGAATCGTCATCAAAGCGTTGGTGCTTGCAGACAACAAGATTTTTGTAGATCCCGACAGCCTCGATCTGTTGTCCCGCCGCTTCGGGCATGAGCTTCGCGGCGTGCGCTGCAATGCCGAAGGCCGGCTTGCACGCAATACCGCATCGATTCGTGGCGTCGGCGTCGTTTGGTTCACGCGGGTAAAGGAGCAGGACAAATGAGCCAGTCCCTGAACGCCTCGATTGAGGCCCTGCAAGACGCGGTTTGGACGGAGCTGCCGACCATGTCTTGGAAGGACGCCATGAATCACGTTTCAACGGTGCTGGAGTATGTCCACCGCCCATCTGCGCCGGCTGAACACCTGGCGGCGGCCAGCGCTGCTATCGCTGAAAGCCGCTTCTACGACGCGGGCCGGCATCTTCGCCGGGCGTTGATCGCTTTGGACATTCGCTCCGGCGAACGCGTTGTACGTCAGGCAGAACTGTTGGACGCCTTCGACCAGGCGCACGCATTGATGCCGTTTCTGTGGCTGGAGATTGGCTACAACCGGGTCAGCGATTGGCTGGTCACCGTGGCCGACAGAGCCGGTGGCGCCGAGCGTGTAATCGTGCAGGTCGGCGGCTTGGGCGCTGATGAAACTTGCCGGCGTGCGGCTGAACAGCTCCGCCAAATTCTGAAGGATAAAAACAATGACCAACAATGACGCTCTGCAAGTCCCGGCCGGTTACCGCGTCGACGCGCTCGGGCGCATGGTGCCCGAGGCCTCCATCAAGCCTACGGATCTGTTACGCGACAAGGTGGTGATCGAAGCTGTCGACCAGGCCATGGCCATCAGCGCGATGTTGCTCAAATTCAAAGAGCAGGTTTTCGGCGAAATTGACACGCTGTTACAGATCAGCAAAGAGCAGTACGGCGTTGTATCTCGTGGGACGAAGGGGAATCTGACCCTGATCAGCTTCGATGGGCGCTACAAGCTGATGCGAGCTAACCAGGATCAAATCGAGTTCAACGAACACCTGCAGTCGGCCAAGGCGCTCCTTGATGAATGCGCCCAAGAATGGACGGCCAACTCTCACCCAGGCGTCAAAGTCCTAATCAATGACGCATTCCGGGCCGACCGGAACGGTGAGCTACGGACGGCTCGAATTCTGTCGTTACGTCGCCACGAAATCGATGATCCGCGTTGGAAAAAGGCGATGGAGGCTATCGGCGATGCGATTCAGGTCGCGGGCAGCCGGAGCTACATCCGCTTTTACAAGCGCGTTGGCGACACGGATCGCTATGAAGCCATTCCTATTGATTTGGCGGGGGTGTGACGTGGAAAACAACCGCACGCTCGAAAAAATCAAAAAGTGCCTGGAGATGGCCAAGTCCAAAACCAGCAACCCGCACGAAGCTGAAATCGCGCTGCGTCAGGCGCATAAGCTGATGGAGCTATACAACCTCGAAATGGGCGACGTGTTAGCCAGCATGGCGTGTGAGGTCAAAATTGCCGCCGGATCGGACGGCGTGCCGCCGACTTGGCGTGTGCGCCTGGCTCAAGTATGCGCTCACGCGTTTGGCACAAGGGTGCTTATTACTCACGGCTGGCACGGTGGCGGATTCCTGTTCATCGGCTGTGCAGCGGCGCCTGAGCTAACCGGATACGCCTATGAAGTATTGGTGCGACAGCTCCAGAAGGCTCGCCGTGACTTTCTCTCTCTTCCAAAGCAGAAGCGGTGCAAACGCTCCACCAAGGTTGCTAGGGGCGATCACTTCGCCAATGGCTGGATTGATGCGGTCTACCACAAGGTTGACGAGTTTGCGGGGGTAGATGACAACGTCGCAGAAGCCATCGAAGCGTTCATGGAAAAACATCACCCGGATGTGGAAACCACCGAACTAAAACGCCGCAAACTCAAGGCCAGGGACGAAGGCGCCGTGTCAGCAGGCTACATGGCGGGCAAGTCAGCCCAATTACACCAGGCTGTGAGTCATCAGCCCCGCGCACGTCTGACGGCGGGGGTTTGAAAATGGCGACTACAAGCACAGGGAAACTTAAGTCCGGCGTTTTGGAGTTCCAGGCTATCTGCGATCAATGCCAGCGGCCTCGCGTCGTTGGCAATCACGCCGAATGCAGCCGAGCCCGGCAGCGGCTGTACCACTCACGCAATGACCGTCAGATCATCACACGGCCACGGTCAGGAGGTGCGCAGTGAAAAAAGCGCCTGCCGATTCGGCCCGCCTGTCACTAATCAAGCTGATCCACGTCGCCCGGCGCGAGCTGCGCATGGAAGACGACACGTTCCGCTTGATGTTGGCCGGCATGACGGGATTGGACGGCGCGACGTCTTCGGCTGACTTGAGCGTTCCAAACCTTCAGCGGGTTTTGGAACAGCTCAAGCAGCGCGGCTTCACTGTCCGTCCAAAAACAGTGGGGCAGCGTCCGAAAGCGGGCGACGGTCAGTCTAAGAAAATTCGGTCAATGTGGCTGACGCTGCACGGGCTTGGCGCGGTTCGGGATTCGTCCGAAGAAGCGCTGGCAAAGTTTGTGCTGAATATGACCGGCGTTGCGGCCTTACAATGGCTCACCGCCGCTCAGGCCAGCCGGGTGATCGAGAACTTGAAACAATGGCACCTGCGTGTTGCGCCGGCCAATGCCGCCGCGAGGGGGGATGTATGAGCGAAACCAGAAGCAAGGGGCCCGAACTGCTGATAGACCTTACCGAACACATCGCAGTCGCACTCTGTGAGCTGGTGTTGATGGAAGAGCCTCGCGCTCGCCACGTCGCACAGGAAATTGCTGACCGAATGGCGGCCCATTGGGGAGGTCAGAACGTCTATTTCCCCATGGGGCTGTCGGTCAAGGTGAGCCGCCGGGATCGCCAGATCTATGACGAGTTCAACGGCTCCAACCACAGCGACTTGGCTCGCACGTATGGCGTTTCGATTCAGTGGATCTACAAGATCGTCAAAGCCGTCCGGAAGGAGGAGATGGCCCGCCGACAGGTCGATATGTTTGCCCCGCTCACGGACGATTGAGCGGGGCGTCTCCGTTGCGCCTACTGCAACGGAATTACACAATCCATCCCAACCTGTGCCAGCCTATCCCGGAATGGCCCAGGTTTATCTCACGTTCCCCTTGGTATTTATCTCAGTCCCACACAGTTAGGGTCTTTGCACGCTTCGAGAGCCCCCCTCACCCTAGCCCTCTCCCCAAGGGGCGAGGGGACTTATCGTGGGTTTCTTCGGAATGACTGCGACCTGAATAACTGAGTCTGGCTCTGGTTCTACAGGCTTTTTGTGGTTGATCGGACGTGCGCTCTACTCGATTTTTCAGGTCGCAGTAACTTGCCGGAACACCTCAGTCAGTTCCCTCGCCCCTTGGG
>CAYNGZ010000094.1:0-17096 GCA_964396695.1 uncultured Pseudomonas sp. | reverse complement strand
TCCACCCGTCTACGCTTTTGAAACCGCAGGAAGCGGATCCCATCAGTTCAAGGAACGACCATGTCTCTGGCCATCGTCCATAGCCGCGCCCAGGTCGGTGTGGAAGCGCCCGCCGTCACCGTAGAAGTTCATTTGGCCAACGGTTTGCCGTCGCTGACGATGGTGGGTTTGCCGGAGGCGGCGGTAAAAGAAAGCAAGGACCGGGTGCGCAGTGCGATCATCAATTCCGGGCTGCAATTTCCGGCGCGGCGCATCACCTTGAATCTCGCCCCGGCCGATTTACCGAAGGACGGCGGACGATTCGATCTGGCGATCGCCCTTGGGATTCTGGCGGCCAGCGTGCAGGTGCCGACTCTGACGCTGGATGACGTGGAGTGCCTGGGAGAGTTGGCGCTGTCAGGCGCGGTGCGGGCGGTTCGTGGTGTATTGCCGGCGGCACTCGCGGCGCGCAAGGCCGGACGATCGCTGATGGTGGCGCGGGCAAATGCCGAGGAAGCGTGCCTGGCATCAGGATTAAAGGTCATTGCGGTGGATCATCTGCTGGAGGCGGTCGCACACTTCAATGGCCACACGCCTGTGGAACCGTTTGTTTCCGATGGCTTGCTCTACGCCAGCAAACCCTACCCCGATTTGAATGAAGTACAGGGCCAGATCGCAGCCAAGCGTGCGTTGCTGATTGCTGCTGCGGGGGCTCATAACCTGCTGTTCAGCGGGCCACCGGGAACGGGGAAAACGCTGTTGGCGAGTCGTTTGCCCGGGTTACTGCCGCCACTGGCCGAGAGCGAAGCGCTGGAAGTCGCGGCAATTCAATCGGTCACCAGTTGTGTGCCGTTGAGCCATTGGCCGCAACGACCGTTCCGCCAGCCGCACCATTCGGCGTCCGGCCCGGCGCTGGTGGGCGGAGGCTCGAAACCACAACCCGGTGAAATCACCCTCGCCCACCATGGCGTTCTGTTCCTCGATGAGCTGCCGGAGTTTGATCGCAAAGTGCTGGAGGTGCTGAGAGAACCGTTGGAATCGGGGTGCATCGTGATTTCCCGAGCCCGTGACCGCGTACGTTTTCCTGCGCGCTTTCAACTGGTGGCCGCCATGAATCCCTGCCCCTGTGGATATCTTGGCGAGCCAAGCGGCCGCTGTTGCTGCTCACCGGACCAGATCCAGCGTTATCGCAACAAACTGTCGGGACCGCTGCTGGATCGAATTGATCTGCACCTGACGGTTGCCCGCGAAGTCACGGCGCTGAACCCAGCGGTAAAACCCGGCGATGACACCGTAACCGCCGCCGCCCTGGTCGCGGACGCAAGGGAGCGGCAACACAAACGCCAGGGCTGCGCCAATGCCTTCCTCGACCTGCCGGGCCTGCGCCGGCACTGCACGTTATCCACAACCGACGAAAACTGGCTGGAAACCGCGTGTGAACGATTGACCCTGTCGCTGAGGGCGGCCCATCGGCTGCTCAAGGTGGCGCGCACCCTGGCGGACCTTGAGCAAGCCGATGGAATCACTCGCGAGCACCTGGCCGAGGCGTTGCAGTATCGGCCTACGAGCCACTAGTCGAGGTTATTCCTTGGTGAGATCCACCAACGGTGTTGGCCTCACCTCAGTCTCCCGTCCAGCCTGAATTTCGTTCACCTGCTTCAATGCCTTATCCACAGCCGCTTTATCCGCCAGCAAGCTGTAACTGATCTGGAACTGCTTCTGCTCCTTGGCTGCAATCGTCGGCACCAGGTTCAGTGGCCGCTGATAACGACGGTTGTAGGAAAAACTCGTCCCCGGCTCCAGCCCGGTGACATAACCCTGCCCTTGGGTATCGGTGTTTTTCCACAGGGAGAACACCGGCAATTGCCGGGTATTAAAGCCAACCGACACCCCGAGGCTGCCCGCCTTGTTATGCAGCACAGTCAGCGTGTCGCCCTTGGTATCGGCATATGGCACGACGTTGTAGACGGTTTCGTCGTAGCCCTTGGTCGGCGCGCGGTAGGTTTGCCAGTCGGGCAAATCGCCCTTGGCCTTGTCGTTGAACGGCGACACCTGTTTCACCGGTGCGGCGAAGCGAGCGCCCTGTTCCAGGAACGGGGTGCTGAAGTTGCTGTGGTAGAGCGCCTGGTATTCCTTCGGGTAGTCGCCGTTGTTGGTCAGCGTGTCGTTGAGGGCAAAGCGTACGCTGCCGGGTTCGGTGACCAGTTCAGTCATCACCGAGAAGTCGACTTTCTTGAACGCCTGCTCTTTCAACTCACCGCGCAGGCTGATGCCGTAAGGCGGTTTTTCATCAATGTGCAGCGTGACTTTGCTGGCCGGGATGTTGGCGGCGCGGCCATGCAGGGTCAGCAGTTCGCCATTGTCCATGCCGGGGTGGCCAACCCATTCGTAGCCACAGCGGGTGACCAGTTCATTGAAGCCTTCGAGCCAGCCCAGTCCGCCACGCCCGTTGAGTTCGATAAAGGACGGATTGACCACGTCCTTGACCGGCGAATCCCAGCCCATGCGCACATTACCTACCGACGCCTGCAGGATATTCATCCCACGGGTCGGCACCACCGAGAGTTTCATCGTGCCGTTATCAATGTCGACGATGCTGACGCCCTCCTGCCGACCGCCGTGCAGGGTGCGCAGGGTCACGGAGAACGGTTTGTCGGTCTTCACACCGAGCTGTTGGCTGGTGATTTGCTGGTTCTGGGCAGCCTTGTCGGTGTCGAGCAGCACGTAATCCCAGGCCATGACGTGGGACGCAGCAGTCATTGCGCCGAGAGTGACGAGTAGTTTGAGCAGGGTCATGAGGGAAACCTTTCTTGGAGTTGTGCATTTTTTATAGCGCTGATGAAACGATTCAGCAAGCTTAAAAACGGCATAACCACCGCAAAATATCACTCGGGCCGCGCCCCACTCGATCAGCCGAGGCGCTCGACATCCGGCAACTCCATAACCTGAACCTCACCCTGGAGAAAGTCGCTGAGGCGGCGCAAACGTTCACCGCCGGGGCGGGTTTTAGGCCAGACCAGGTAATAATTCAGGCCGCTGGCAACGGCGGTCGGCCACGGCAAACTCAGACGTCCCTGAGCCACATCTTCAGCCACCATCAGCAAGTCGCCCATCGACACTCCGTAACCACGGGCGGCAGCGATCATCCCCAGCTCCAGCGTGTCGAACACCTGTCCACCCTTGAGCGACACCTGCTCGGACAGGCCCATGCGCTCCAGCCAACTGCGCCAGTCACGACGATCGGGGGTCGGGTGAAGCAACTCGGTGCTGGCCAGCCGCTCGACATCCCACGGTTGATCGTTCAGCAGATTCGGTGCACCGACCGGGATCAGCAGTTCCGGGAACAGGTAACTGGCTTCCCAGTCCGGTGGAAAATGCCCGTTGCTCAGCAACACCGCGCAATCGAAGGGTTCGTGATTGAAGTCCACCGAGTCGACGTCCATCCAGGCGCTGGTCAGCTGCACCTCGTTGCCCGGCTGCAAATGCCGGAAGCGACTGAGTCGCGCCAGCAGCCAGCGCATGGTCAGGGTCGAAGGGGCTTTCATGCGCAAGACGTCATCTTCGGCACGCAAGGTATTGCAGGCCTGCTCCAGCGCACCAAAGCCTTCACGCACACCGGGCAACAGCAAACGTGCAGCCTCGGTCAGTTGCAGATTGCGCCCGCTACGCTGAAACAGCCGACAGGCAAAGTGCTCCTCCAGCGTGCGCACATGGCGGCTGACAGCGCTTTGGGTAATCGACAATTCCTCAGCGGCACGGGTAAACGAACTGTGCCGGGCCGCGGCCTCGAAAGCGCGGAGGGCATACAGCGGAGGAAGACGACGAGACATCAGGAAAGCTCCTATAGCGTGCCCCTGAAACCCTATCAGAAATTCTTCAGCATGAGTTTTAATCATGCGAGCAATCGTTTTTATCCCTTTGTGCAAACGCTTGCGAGCACCGAGAATCAACCTTTCCCGATTTGTCCGACTAAACGAGCGTGATGATCATGCAGCATCCAGCACGTACCGAACTCTGGGCCATCCTGCGGCTGGCGGGGCCGTTGATCGCCTCGCAGTTGGCGCACATGCTGATGATCCTCACCGATACCTTGATGATGGCCAGACTCAGTCCTGAGGCCCTGGCCGGGGGCGGTCTGGGTGCGGCAAGCTATTCGTTCGTGTCGATTTTCTGCATCGGCGTGATCGCGGCGGTCGGAACGCTGGTGGCGATCCGGCAGGGCGCCGGCGACATCAAAGGCGCCACGCGGCTGACCCAGGCCGGGCTTTGGCTGGCATGGTTGATGGCGTTGGTGGCGGGCCTGCTGCTGTGGAATCTTAAACCGGTGTTGCTGCTGTTCGGCCAGACCGAAAGCAACGTCCATGCGGCCGGCCAGTTCCTGTTGATTCTGCCGTTCGCCCTGCCCGGCTACCTGAGTTTCATGGCTTTGCGCGGCTTTACCAGCGCGATTGGCCGGACGACACCGGTGATGGTCATCAGCCTCGCCGGGACCGTGGCCAACTTCCTGCTCAACTATGCGTTGATCACCGGCATGTTCGGCCTGCCGAAAATGGGCTTGACGGGGATCGGCCTGGTCACGGCCATCGTCGCCAACTGCATGGTACTGGGCCTGGCCTGGCATATCCGCCGGCATCCGGCCTACAACGCGTATCCGCTGCGCAAGGGGCTGTCACGGCTCAATCGCCAGTACCTGCGCGAGCTGTGGCGTCTGGGCCTGCCGATTGGCGGCACCTACGCGGTGGAGGTCGGCCTGTTTGCGTTTGCCGCGTTGTGCATGGGCACCATGGGCAGCACGCAATTGGCGGCGCATCAGATCGCCCTGCAAATCGTCTCGGTGGCGTTCATGATTCCGGCGGGGCTCTCGTATGCGATCACCATGCGCATCGGCCAGCACTACGGTGCCGGGCAATTGCTCGATGCGCGTCTGGCCGGGCGGGTCGGAATCGGCTTTGGGGCGGTAGCGATGCTCGGATTTGCCATGGTGTTCTGGCTGCTGCCGAACCAACTGGTCGGGTTGTTCCTGGACCATCACGACCCGGTATTTCGCGAAGTCATCAACCTTGCAGTGAGCCTGTTGGCGGTAGCGGCATGGTTCGAGCTGTTCGACGGCACGCAAACCATCGCCATGGGCTGTATTCGCGGTCTGAAGGACGCCAAAACCACCTTCCTGGTTGGCCTCGCCTGTTATTGGCTGATCGGCGCGCCGGCTGCGTGGTGGATGGCTTTCCAGCTCCATTGGGGGCCGACCGGCGTCTGGTGGGGGCTGGCGCTGGGGCTGGCCTGCTCGGCCGTGAGTCTGACGCTGGCGTTTGAATGGAAGATGAAGCGGATGATCCGGCGTGAGCCGTCGTCACAGCCGGCGTTTCAGGCGATTCAACCGGAATAAGATCAAGGGATCGCAGCCTGCGGCAGCTCCTACGTAGGAGCTGCCGCAGGCTGCGATCTTTTAAATGGCCGCAACAATCGCCTGTTGGCTGGAACCAAACGTCAGATACTCAACCAGCTCGGCCAACGGCAACGGTTTGCTGATCAGGTAACCCTGCACCTGATCACAACCAAAGCCGCGCAGCAGCTCAAGCTGTTCAGGGGTTTCAACGCCCTCGGCGACTACTTCCAGGTTGAGGTTGTGGGCCAGGTTGATCATCGCGTGGACCAGCTTGCGATTTTCCTCTCGCACCTCCATGCCACCGACAAAGCTCTTGTCGATCTTCAGCAAGGCAATCGGCAGGCTGTTGAGGTGCACGAACGACGAGAAACCGGTGCCGAAGTCGTCCAGAGAGAAACGCACACCCAGACGCCCCAAAGCGTCCATGGTCTGTTTGACCAGATCGCTGCGGCGCATCACGGCGGTTTCTGTCAGTTCGAACTCCAGCCACTGTGCTTCGACGCCGCGCTCGGCGATCAACCGGCTCAAGGTCGACAGCAGCTGACTGTCCTGGAACTGCCGGAACGACAGGTTGACCGCCATGTGCAATGGCGGCAGACCGCGTTCACGTAACGCCTGCATGTCACGCAAGGCGCGGGAAATGACCCAGTACCCCAACGGCACGATCAAACCGCTCTGCTCGGCCAATGGCACGAACTCGCTCGGCGGCAACAGCCCGCGCTCGCCATGGCGCCAACGCACCAGCGCTTCGAGGCCGACGATTTGCCCGTCCCCAGGGTGAGGCGGGGGGTGGTATTCCAGCTCCGGCTCATCGCGACGCAAGGCCCGGCGAAGTTCGCTTTCAAGATCGGCGAGGCTGCGCGCATTACGGTTGATGCGTTCATTGAAGATGTGGAAGGTGCAGCCCTGGGTGCTTTTGGCCTGTTGCATGGCGATGTGCGCGTGCCACATCAACGGATCGGCACCGGCCTGCGCACGCGCGTGGGCGATGCCCAGGCTGCAACCGATCAACAAGCTTTCGCCGTCGACCCAGTAGGGTTCGGCCATGACTTCGGTGATGCGTTCGGCCATCCACTCGGCGCGTTGCGGCGCACGGCGGGTGTCGATGAGCAAGGCGAATTCGTCGCTGCCCAGACGCGCCAGTTGATCGCCGGCTTCCAGCTGGCTTTTGAGCCGCGAGACCACTTGCAGGATCAACCGGTCACCCGCCTGGTGGCCGAGGGCGTCATTGGCGTGCCGGAAGTTATCGAGGTCAAGGTGCCCCAGCGCCAGGCCACGGCCGTCGTTTTCCGCCAGACGCGCCGCGAGCAGGGTCTGAAACCCCTGGCGGTTGGCGATGCCGGTCAGCGGATCCTGCTCGGCGAGGCGCTGCAAGGTGTTTTCCAGCACGCCGCGCTCACGCACATGACGCAGGCAACGGCGCAATGTATCCACGTCCAGCACATCACGAACCAGCCAGTCGCTGACACCGTCCGGTGGGGTCGACGGCTCATGTTCGAGCAGCAGCACCGTCGGCAGGCTGCAACGGCCAGGTTCCGGTTGAAGCGCTGGAATGGTCAACAGGACCGCATTGCGGTTGTCAGCAAATAGACTGCTCACCGACTCCCAGGTCGGTGCACTGATCAGCACAGCCGAGCTCCCCATCGGAGCCAGACACTCGCGTAACAACGCTGCCCACGCTGGCTCTTCGGCCAGTAGCAGCAAACGCAAGGGTTCGACAGGCGTAGACAAGCTAACTCCCTAGACTCTGCAAAAGATGTTGGCGGCGGGCATTATGACGCGCAGATAAACAATGACCAATGATATTGATTATCAGACACTGCGTTGTAGCTTAAAGTCGAACATTAGTCGCCAATTCAGCACGCATCCTGCGGGAAAGTAACAAAACCGGCAAATTTAGATCGCGTGGTACGTCACAAGTCGCAGAGAGGCGGCAGAATCTGTGCATCCTGTTAAAATGCCCGCCCTTTTCCAAACGACTCCCTTTTCCGTCATGTCCCGACTCAATCCCCGGCAGCAAGAAGCCGTGAGCTATGTCGGCGGCCCTCTTTTGGTGCTCGCCGGTGCTGGCTCCGGCAAAACCAGCGTAATCACCCGCAAAATCGCCCACCTGATCCAGAGCTGCGGCATTCGTGCCCAGTACATCGTCGCCATGACCTTTACCAACAAGGCCGCGCGCGAGATGAAGGAGCGGGTCGGCACCTTGCTCAAGAGCGGTGAAGGACGCGGCCTGACGGTGTGCACGTTCCACAACCTGGGGCTGAACATCATCCGCAAGGAGCATGTGCGACTGGGCTATAAACCCGGTTTCTCGATTTTCGACGAGACCGACGTCAAAGCCCTGATGACCGACATCATGCAGAAGGAATACTCGGGCGACGACGGCGTCGACGAGATCAAGAACATGATCGGCGCCTGGAAAAACGACCTGATCCTGCCGCCTGAAGCGCTGGAAAACGCCCGTAACCCCAAGGAACAGACCGCCGCCATCGTCTACACCCACTACCAGCGCACGCTCAAGGCGTTCAACGCGGTGGACTTCGACGACCTGATCCTGCTGCCGGTAAAGCTGTTCCAGGAACACGCCGACATCCTCGAAAAGTGGCAGAACAAAGTCCGCTACCTGCTGGTGGACGAATACCAGGACACCAACGCCAGTCAGTATTTGCTGGTGAAATTGCTGATCGGCACGCGCAATCAGTTCACCGTGGTGGGCGACGACGACCAGTCGATCTATGCCTGGCGCGGTGCCCGCCCGGAAAACCTGATGCTGCTCAAGGACGACTACCCGTCCCTGAAAGTAGTGATGCTCGAGCAAAACTACCGCTCCACCAGCCGCATTCTGCTTTGCGCCAACGTGCTGATCTCGAACAACCCCCACGAATTCGAAAAGCAGCTGTGGAGCGAGATGGGCCATGGAGACGAGATCCGCGTGATCCGCTGCCGCAACGAAGACGCCGAAGCCGAGCGCGTGGCCGTGGAAATTCTCAGCCTGCACCTGCGCACTGACCGCCCGTACAGCGATTTCGCGATCCTCTACCGCGGCAACTACCAGGCCAAGCTGATCGAGTTGAAGCTGCAACATCACCAGGTGCCGTACCGCCTTTCCGGTGGCAACAGCTTTTTCGGACGTCAGGAAGTCAAAGACCTGATGGCCTACTTCCGCCTGATCGTGAACCCGGATGACGACAACGCCTTCCTGCGGGTGATCAACGTCCCACGCCGGGAAATCGGTTCGACCACGCTGGAAAAGCTCGGTAACTACGCGACCGAACGCAAGATCTCGATGTATGCCGCCACCGACGAAATCGGCCTGGGCGAACACCTGGACAGCCGCTTCACGGATCGTCTGGCGCGCTTCAAGCGCTTCATGGACCGCGTGCGTGAGCAGTGCGCCGGCGAAGACCCGATCTCGGCCCTGCGCAGCATGGTCATGGACATCGACTACGAGAACTGGCTGCGCACCAACAGTTCCAGCGACAAGGCCGCCGATTACCGCATGGGAAACGTCTGGTTCCTGATCGAGGCGCTGAAGAACACCCTGGAAAAAGACGAAGACGGCGAAATGACCGTCGAGGACGCGATCGGCAAACTGGTCCTGCGAGACATGCTCGAACGTCAGCAGGAAGAGGAAGACGGCGCCGAAGGCGTGCAGATGATGACCTTGCACGCCTCCAAGGGGCTGGAATTCCCCTACGTGTTCATCATGGGCATGGAGGAGGAAATCCTCCCGCACCGCTCCAGCATCGAAGCCGACACCATCGAAGAAGAACGGCGCCTGGCCTACGTCGGAATTACCCGTGCACGTCAGACCCTGGCCTTCACCTTTGCTGCCAAGCGCAAACAGTACGGTGAAATCATCGACTGCTCCCCGAGTCGTTTCCTCGATGAACTGCCACCCGACGACCTGGCCTGGGAAGGCAACGACGACACCCCGACCGAAGTCAAAGCCGTGCGTGGCAATAACGCATTGGCGGATATACGCGCGATGTTAAAACGCTAGAATTGGCTACTTCTTAATCTACTTTCGGCGCCGGTAGCGCCAACAGAGGAAGCTGTTGTGGAAGCACTGCACAAGAAAATTCGCGAAGAAGGCATCGTGCTTTCCGACCAGGTCCTGAAAGTCGACGCCTTTCTGAACCACCAGATCGACCCGCAATTGATGAAGCTGATCGGCGACGAATTCGCCACGCTGTTCAAGGACTCGGGGATTACCAAGATCGTCACCATCGAAGCGTCGGGCATTGCTCCGGCGATCATGACCGGTCTGAACCTGGGCGTGCCGGTGATCTTCGCTCGCAAGCACCAGTCCCTGACCCTGACTGAAAACCTGCTGTCGGCGACCGTTTACTCGTTCACCAAGCAAACCGAAAGCACCGTAGCCATTTCCCCGCGTCACCTGACCAGCAGCGACCGCGTGCTGATCATCGACGACTTCCTGGCCAACGGTAAGGCTTCCCAGGCGCTGATCTCAATCATCAAACAGGCCGGCGCCACCGTGGCCGGCCTGGGCATCGTGATCGAGAAGTCATTCCAGGGCGGCCGCGCCGAACTGGACGCGCAAGGCTACCGCGTCGAATCCCTGGCCCGGGTCAAATCCCTGGCGGGCGGTGTCGTGACCTTTATCGAGTAACCCGCCACACCGCAAAACCAGTGTGGGAGCGGGCTTGCTCGCGAAAGCGGAGTGTCAGTCGACATCGATGTTGGCTGATTCGGCCCCTTCGCGAGCAAGCCCGCTCCCTCATTTGATCTTTGTTAAGAGTTACTGCGCGGTGGCCTTCAGGCCCGCCAGCAACAACCGCTGATACAAATCCTCCTTCAATCCGTCAGGCTTCGTCAGCTGCATCCGCTCCAGATGGACCGGATATTCCGATGGCTGCGGCGCATCCAGTGCGGCCTTGCCCAATTCCAGAACCTCGGTGAGTTTGAACTTGCTCTTGAGCCAGTTCAGCGCCCGCAATAAATCCCGCTCTTCGCTGCTCAAATCACTGCCCAACGGATACTCCGCAAACAACGGCGGATGCCGTGCAGCAATCGCCTGCAAGCGCTGTGGGCGGTTGTCGCTGAAGCGCGGATCGAGGCCAAAATCCTTCGGCAACTTGCCGGCCTTCTGCGCTTGCTCGATCAAGCCTGGCTGGAACCGTGAATCGCTGATGTTGAGCAACGCTTCGATTACCTTGGCATCGGTCTTACCACGCAGGTCGGCGATGCCGTATTCGGTGACAACAATGTCGCGCAAGTGCCGCGGGATCGTGCAGTGGCCGTATTCCCAGACGATATTGGAACTGACATCACCGCCCGACTCGCGCCAGCTGCGCAGGATCAGAATCGAGCGTGCGCCGTCCAGTGCATGGCCCTGGGCAACGAAGTTGTATTGCCCGCCGACACCGCTGAGCACCCGCCCGTCTTCCAGCTGATCCGCGACCCCGGCGCCGAGCAGGGTCATGGTGAACGCGCTGTTGATAAAGCGCGCATCCAGGCGCTGCAAGCGCTTGAGTTCTTCCTGGCCGTACAGCTCGTTGATGTAGCTGATGGCTGTCATGTTGAATTCGACAAGTTTGCTGTGGGGTAAATCCCGCAGACGCTGATAGAAACTGCGCGGCCCGAGGAAGAAACCGCCGTGTATCGAGACGCCACCTGTTTGCGCCGCCTCATCCAGAGTGCCGGCATTCGCTTGCCGTTGCAGGGCGACGCTCGGATAAACCTTACGTCGCACGATACCGGCGTCGGACAACGCCAGCAGGCCGTTGACGAACATCTCACTGCAACCGTAAAGCCCCTTGGCGAACGGCTCCACACCACCTTCACGGCTAATCAGCGGCGCCCAGTCATGCACATCCAGGTCCATCAGCAGTGCGCGATAACCGTCGTTATTCGCCTGCCGTGCCAGCAATGCAGCGGTCAGCGCATCGCCCATGGCACCGATGCCGATTTGCAGGGTTCCGCCGTCGCGCACCAGGGTGCTGGCATGCAGGCCAATGAAGTGATCCTGAAAGCCCACTGGCATGTTCGGTGTGGAGAACAGCGTACTGCCCTCCTCCTCGTCGATCAGCCAATCGAACGCCTCGCGCTCGACCTCCGAGTCTCCCGGCATGTACGGCAGATCGCGGTGAACCTGGCCGAGCAGCAGAATGGTTTCCCCGGCAGCGCGGCGCTTGGCGATCATCGGCAACAGGTCGAGGGTGATGTCCGGATTGCAGCTCAGGCTCAGCCGATCCGGTTGCTGCGGGTCATGGGCCACCAGTTGCGCCACCAGGTTCAACCCGGCGGCGTTGATGTCCCGCGCGGCGTGGCTGTAGTTGCTGCTGACGTAGTCCTGCTGCGCCGATGCGCTGTGCAGCAAGCTACCGGGCTGCATGAAGAACTGCTCGATGCGGATGTTCGCCGGGAGGCTGTCACGGTGCAGGTCGGCGAGAAAATCCAGCTCGGGATAATCGCCAAACACTCGCTCGATGAAAGGCTCCAGAAAACGCCGCTGCAAGCCGTCGCCCAATGACGGACGACCCAGGCTCAACGCGGTGTACACCGTCAGCTGCCGCTCGGGCAGTTGGGCGATGCGCCGATAGAGTGCGTTGACGAAACGGTTGGGCTTGCCCAGCCCCAGCGGCAGGCCGAGGTGTATATGCGCTGGCAAACGTGCGAGCACATCATCGACTGCCTGTTCGATCGATACCGACTGCACCATCAGACCCTCCCGACCTGTCCATGAATTGAGGCAGGTCCGAGCTTGCCGGGTCCTGATCGCCATGACCAGTCGCGAGGTCAAATCTCAGGTACAAAAAAGCCGCTGTTAAGCGGCTTTTTCGCTGAAGAGGGGCTTATTTCAGGCCGGACATCTTCTGGATGGCACCTTCAAGGTCTTTGACTTCGCAGTCGCTGCACGTGCCTTTTGGCGGCATCGCATTAAGACCGGTCAACGCTACTTTTGCCAGGCCAGCAGCAGTGCCGCCTTCTTTATCGGCGCGTTTTTTCCAGTCTGCGGCATCACCGATTTTCGGTGCGCCCAACAGGCCAGTACCGTGGCAAGCATTGCAATGCTTGGCAATGATTTCGTCAGGGGTTTTCGCTGCACCACCGCCGGCCGAAGCAGCGACTTCCATCCCTTTGCACTCTTGACCCTGCACACAGACCTGGCCGACGGGCTCAAGGCGCTTGGCGATATCGTCAGTGGTCGACGCTTGAGCGCTGACTGCCCAAAGGGCCAATACGGTTGCTGGTGCGGCCAGCATTTTCATAATTAGGTTCACGCGTACACCCTCAATGGTGGCTAGTCACGCCCACGGCCACGGTTTCGCAGGCGGGCGCAAGTATAGCGGTTAGCCCGCCACACTGAAACAACCCTAAAGTCCAAGGGGTATTAAGTCGTGGCGAAATACAGCTTGAGCGACGCGCAAAACCTTGCCGGACGCCTCTTTTCCTAGAAGTTCGCCGGTGTGGCTGCGCTGATTAGTCGCGCTGGCGCATCGAACGGATTTCGAAAACGGTGCGGCTTGGTGCTTTCGAAATAGTAGCTGTCACCCGCTTCAAGCACGAATGTCTCAAGCCCGACCACCAGTTCCAGCCGACCTTCAAGCAGAATCCCGGTTTCCTCGCCCTCATGGGTGAGCATCTCTTCACCGGTATCGGCGCCTGGCGGGTAGATCTCGTTGAGAAACGCGATAGCACGGCTCGGATGCGCCTTGCCGACCAGCTTCATGGTCACGGCGCCATCGGAGATATCGATCAGTTCATGGGCTTTGTAGACGATCTGTGTCGGGTTTTCCTGAAGAATTTCTTCGGAAAAGAACTCGACCATGGACATGGGAATGCCGCCCAGTACCTTCCTCAGCGAACTGATCGAGGGACTGACGCTGTTTTTCTCGATCATCGAAATGGTGCTATTGGTAACACCGGCCCGCTTGGCGAGTTCTCGCTGGGACAAGCCTTTCAGTTTACGGATCGATTGCAGTCGTTCACCGACGTCCAATGCATTAGCCTCCCAGGATTCAGATTGTGTGGATAGTGAGCGTTATCATGGCGACAGCGTTCAGTATTTACAACACTTGGGTCTGAATCCCGTTCAGCAAAGCGACTTCCGGTTTCGACCGCCCGTCTCAGCTGCCGGAATAGAGCAGCGGCACACGACGCAGGTTGCAGAAGATCTGGTAGGGAATGGTCCCGGCAGCCATGGCGACGTCGCTGGCCAGGATATTCTTGCCCCACAATTCGACCGTCGAACCGAGGCCGGCCTGCGGTACGTCGGTCAAATCGATGCAGAGCAGGTCCATCTACACCCGCCCCAGAAGCTGACTGCGCTGCCCGGCCACCCACACCGGTGTGCCGGTAGGCGCCTGACGTGGATAACCGTCGGCATACCCCATCGCGACCACACCGATGCGCATCGGCTTCTGGGTGATGAGTTTGGCACCGTAGCCCACCGGTTCACCGGCCGGCAGTTCGCGCACGCTGATGACTTTCGATTCCAGCGTCATCACCGGCTGCAAGCGTGCTGCCACCGCATTGGCCTCTTCAAACGGTGTCGCACCGTAGAGCATGATGCCCGGACGCACCCAGTCGCTCGGGATCTGTGGCCAGCCCAGCACCGCTGGCGAATTGCTCAAGCTGACCTGCGCCGACAAGCCCTGGCGCGCCGCCTCGAACACCGCAACCTGCTCGGCCGCGCTGCGGCTATGCAACTCATCGGCACGCGCAAAGTGGCTCATCAGTACGATCTTCGACACCTTGCCGCTGGCCAGCAGACGTTGATACGCCGCCTGATAATCGGCGGGATGCAGGCCGACCCGGTGCATGCCCGAATCAAGCTTGAGCCAGACCGTGATCGGTTTGCTCAACGCGGCTTTCTCGATCGCTTCGAGCTGCCACAGCGAATGCACCACGCACCAGAAATCATGCTCAACGATCAGCGACAGCTCATCGGCTTCGAAAAAGCCTTCGAGCAGCAGAACCGGCGCACGAATGCCGGCGGCGCGCAGCTCCAGGGCTTCTTCGATGCAGGCCACGGCAAAACCGTCCGCCTCGGCCTCCAGAGCCTGGGCACAGCGCACCGCACCATGGCCATAGGCATCGGCCTTGATCACCGCGAGGGCGCGAGCCCCCGAGACTTCTCGGGCCAGTTGGTAGTTATGACGCAGGGCTTGAAGATCGATCAGGGCACGGGCAGGACGCATGGCGGCAGACTTCTAGGCGGTCTTGGGGAAGAAAAAACCGGTGCTGGCTGACGGCGTGAACCGCCAGCAGCACCGGGAGAGGGATCATTGCTTAAGGAAGAGCGGCCACGACCGACAGCTCAACCAGGATTTCCGGTTCGCACAGCTTCGACTCGACAGTGGCACGGGCCGGCGCGACACCTTTTGGCAGCCACTTGTCCCACACCGAATTCATGCCTTCGAAGTGAGCGTCGATATCTCTCAAGTAGATCGTCACCGACAGCAAACGGCTCTTGTCGGTCCCGGCCAGATCCAGCAAACGCTCGATGTTGGCGAGGGTTTCACGGGTCTGCTGTTCAATCCCGGCACTCATGTCGTCGCCGACTTGCCCTGCCAGGTACACCGTACCGTTGTGGACAACGACCTGGCTCATGCGCTCATTGGTGAGCTGGCGCTGGATTGGCATGTTTTTCAGACTCCTGACGGGTGTTGCCGTAACGGGAAATATCGAGGCCTTCGGCACTGATCTGCGGCGTTCTTTTCGCCATCAGGTCAGCCAGCAAGCGGCCGGAGCCACACGCCATGGTCCAGCCGAGTGTGCCGTGACCGGTGTTCAGGAACAGGTTCTTGAACGGTGTAGCGCCGACAATCGGTGTGCCATCCGGCGTGGTCGGACGCAGACCGGTCCAGAAACTGGCCTCGACCAAATCGCCGCCCTGAGGATAAAGATCGTTGACGATCATCTCCAGCGTTTCGCGCCGACGCGGGTTCAGCGACAGGTCAAAACCGGCGATCTCCGCCATGCCGCCCACCCGAATGCGGTTGTCGAAACGGGTGATCGCGACCTTGTAGGTTTCGTCGAGAATGGTCGAAGTCGGGGCCATTGCCGGGTTAGTGATCGGCACAGTCAGCGAGTAGCCCTTGAGCGGGTACACCGGAGCTTTGATGCCCAGCGGCTTGAGCAACTGCGGCGAGTAGCTGCCGAGCGCCAGTACGTAACGGTCAGCGGTTTCCAGCTTGCCGTCGATCCACACGCCGTTGATTCGGTCACCGGCGTAGTCGAGGCGCTGAATGTCCTGGCCGAAGCGGAACTCCACACCCAGCTTCACGGCCATTTCGGCCAGGCGCGTGGTGAAGATCTGGCAGTCGCCGGTCTGGTCGTTCGGCAGGCGCAAGGCACCGGCGAGGATATCGGTCACGCTGGCCAGCGCCGGTTCGACGCGGGCAATGCCGGCGCGGTCGAGCAGTTCAAACGGTACGCCGGACTCTTTCAGGACGGCGATGTCTTTCGCCGCGCCATCCAGCTGCGCCTGAGTACGGAACAGTTGGGTAGTCCCCAGGCTGCGGCCTTCGTAAGCAATGCCGGTTTCAGCACGCAGTTCATCGAGGCAGTCACGGCTGTACTCGGACAGACGGACCATGCGCTCCTTGTTCACCGCATAACGGCTGGCGGTGCAGTTGCGCAGCATCTGCGCCATCCACAGGTATTGGTCGACATCGGCAGTGGCCTTGATCGCCAGCGGTGCGTGGCGCTGCAGCAGCCATTTGATAGCTTTGAGCGGCACACCCGGCGCGGCCCACGGCGAGGCGTAACCCGGCGAGACTTGCCCTGCGTTGGCGAAACTGGTTTCCATGGCAGCGGCCGGTTGACGGTCGACGACCACCACTTCAAAGCCGGCCCGAGCCAGATAGTAGGCACTGGCGGTACCGATGACGCCGCTACCCAAGACCAGAACGCGCATTTTCATATCCCTCATTGCGGCTTACCGCTGACGTTTGTTGTTCAAAGCACAGATGTGCGCAGTGTAAAAAACATTAGCCAGTGCTTTTCACTGTATAAGCGCCTATATTTGGCGACAATTCTCGGCAAAAAACCCTTTTTGCAGATGACGTGAGAGCGTAGCGAGCGAAGGGGAGACAAGGCAAAAACAGGCGAGGAAGCGGAGTTTACGGGCTGTAAATGAGCATTCCGAGCCTGTTTTTAACGCAGTATCGCCGAGCGCAGTAGCTCTCACGTTATCTGTCACGGAGGGGAATCCCCTATGCGCACCAATACTCAGACCAAACGCGAGCTGGACAAGATCGACCGGAATATCCTGCGCATCCTTCAGGCAGACGGGCGGATTTCGTTCACGGAGCTTGGGGAGAAAGTCGGGCTGTCGACCACGCCGTGCACTGAGCGGGTCCGACGTCTGGAGCGCGAAGGGATCATCATGGGCTACAACGCCCGGCTCAACCCGCAGCACCTCAAGGGCAGCCTGCTGGTGTTCGTCGAAATCAGCCTCGACTACAAATCCGGCGATACCTTCGAAGAGTTCCGACGCGCAGTGCTGAAACTGCCGCACGTACTGGAATGCCACCTGGTGTCAGGGGATTTCGACTACCTGGTGAAAGCACGGATTTCCGAGATGGCCTCGTACCGCAAATTGCTCGGCGATATCCTGCTCAAACTGCCCCACGTGCGTGAGTCCAAGAGCTATATCGTAATGGAAGAAGTGAAAGAGAGCCTGAGCTTGCCGATTCCGGATTGAAGATCAAAAGATCGCAGCCTGCGGCAGCTCTTATCAAACAAAAAATAACGCATT
>CAYNGZ010000093.1:0-17289 GCA_964396695.1 uncultured Pseudomonas sp. | reverse complement strand
GGTCAGCTTACGGCGGGACTTTCACCCACAAGATTGCGCCCATGCTGGGCGCACACGACAAAGGCCACCCGAAGGTGGCCTTTGTTTGGTGGAGCGTCAGCCAAGCACGAGGCTTACTTGACAGCCCAGCCAGTCAGCTCGGCCAGGGCCTTGCCGATGTCTGCCAGCGAACGCACGGTTTTAACGCCTGCGTCTTGCAGAGCAGCGAATTTCTCGTCTGCAGTGCCTTTGCCGCCAGAGATGATTGCGCCAGCATGGCCCATGCGCTTGCCCGGAGGAGCAGTCACACCCGCGATGTAGGAAACAACCGGCTTGGTCACGTGTGCCTTGATGTAGGCAGCCGCTTCTTCTTCAGCCGAACCGCCGATCTCACCGATCATCACGATCGCTTCGGTCTTCGGGTCTTCCTGGAACAACTTCAGGATGTCGATGAAGTTCGAACCCGGGATCGGGTCACCACCGATGCCGACGCAAGTCGACTGACCGAAACCGGCGTCAGTTGTCTGCTTCACAGCTTCGTAGGTCAGGGTGCCGGAACGCGAAACGATACCGACCTTGCCTGGCAAGTGAATGTGACCTGGCATGATGCCGATCTTGCATTCGCCTGGAGTGATCACGCCTGGGCAGTTAGGGCCGATCAGGGTAACACCCAGCTCGTCGCACTTAACTTTAGCGTCCAGCATGTCCAGGGTAGGAATGCCTTCGGTGATGCAGACGATCAGCTTGATACCGCCGAAAGCCGCTTCCAGGATCGAGTCTTTGCAGAAAGGAGCCGGAACGTAGATAACGCTGGCGGTGGCGCCAGTGGCAGCTACAGCGTCTTTAACGGTGTTGAACACTGGCAGACCCAGGTGCTCGGTGCCGCCTTTGCCTGGAGTTACACCACCCACCATCTTGGTGCCGTACTCGATGGCTTGCTGGGTGTGGAAACTACCTTGAGAACCGGTAATACCCTGGCAGATAACTTTGGTGTCTTTATTGATCAGGACGCTCATTATTTGCCCTCCGCAGCTTTGACAACTTGTTGAGCAGCGTCGGTCAGGCTGGTAGCAGCGATGATGTTCAAACCGCTTTCTGCCAGTACTTTAGCGCCCAGCTCAGCGTTGTTACCTTCAAGGCGAACAACAACCGGGATTTTCACGCCGACTTCTTTCACGGCGCCGATGATGCCTTCGGCAATCATGTCGCAACGAACGATGCCACCGAAGATGTTAACCAGTACTGCAGCGACGTTGGTGTCGGACAGAATGATTTTGAACGCTTCGGTAACGCGTTCTTTGGTAGCACCGCCGCCCACGTCGAGGAAGTTGGCTGGCTTGCCGCCATGCAGGTTGACGATGTCCATGGTACCCATGGCCAGGCCAGCACCGTTGACCATGCAACCGATGTTGCCTTCCAGCGCTACGTAGTTCAGTTCGAACTTGGCAGCGTGCGCTTCGCGCGGATCGTCTTGCGACGGATCGTGGAAAGTCTTCAGCTTAGGCTGACGGTACATGGCGTTGGCGTCGATGTTGATCTTGGCGTCCAGGCAGTGCAGATCGCCGTCAGCCTTGATCACCAGCGGGTTCACTTCCAGCAGGGCCAGATCGTGATCCTGGAACAGTTTGGCCAGACCTACGAAGATCTTGGCGAACTGGGCAACTTGCTTGCCTTCCAGACCCAGCTGGAATGCCAGCTCGCGACCCTGGAATGGCTGAGCGCCAACCAGTGGGTCGATAGTGGCTTTCAGAATTTTTTCTGGAGTGTCGTGAGCGATTTTCTCGATGTCCACGCCACCTTCGGTGGAAGCCATGAACACGATGCGACGGCTCGAACGGTCAACGACAGCGCCCAGGTACAGCTCTTTAGCGATATCAGTGCACGATTCAACCAGGATCTTGGTGACTGGCTGACCATTGGCATCAGTCTGGTAAGTCACCAGACGCTTGCCCAACCACTGTTGAGCGAATGCTTTAGCGTCTTCTTTGCTGCGAACCAGCTTGACGCCGCCCGCTTTACCGCGACCACCGGCGTGAACCTGGGCTTTGACAACCCACTCGCTGCCGCCGATTTTGTCGCAAGCTTCTGCTGCTTCTTCCGGGGTGTCTACCGCGTAACCTTTGGATACTGGCAGGCCGTACTCAGCAAACAGCTGCTTACCCTGATACTCGTGAAGATTCATGCTTTTTACCGTCTTCGTTAGGTACTGCGCATTCGGTGCTGCACTCATTCAAGTGCCGCACCACCTGTGACTGCTGCTTGCGTAGCTGAGCTACGCAAGACTGCGTCCAGCGGATATTCCGCGGTGAGTCTTGCATGCAAGGCTCACGACGGGCCATTCCGCCGTGGTTTCTTATTATTCGCTTAGCGCTTCTTGCGGTTGGCGATGTGGATGGCGCCGCCATTCACTGCCAGAGCTGCTTCGTGCAAGGCTTCAGACAGGGTCGGATGGGAGAAAACCATCATGCCCAGGTCTTCAGCGCTCGTGCCGAATTCCATACCGATCGCGCCCTGCTGAACCAGTTCGGCAGCGCTTGGGCCAATCACGTGGACGCCCAATACGCGGTCTGTCCTGGCATCGGCGATGACCTTGACGAAACCGCCAGTATCGTTGGCAGCCATGGCACGGCCAGAGGCTGCGAACGGGAAGGTGCCGACGTTAACTTCAACGCCTTCAGCTTTCAAGGCCTGCTCGGTTTTACCGACCCACGCGATTTCCGGGTGAGTATAGATAACCGAAGGGATCAGGTCATAGTTCATCTGGGCTTTGTGGCCCTTGATGCGCTCTACCACCATGATGCCCTCTTCCGAGGCCTTGTGTGCCAGCATCATGCCGCGAACCACGTCACCGATGGCGTAGACGCCCGGTACGGTGGTGGCGCAGTGATCGTCAACGTGCACGAAACCGCGCTCGTCCAGGGTCACGCCACTGTCGGCAGCCAGCAGATCGGTGGTCACCGGACGGCGACCAACGGCTACGATCAGCTTGTCGAAAGTGATGGTCTGTTCGCCATTGGCATCGGTGTAGTTCACAACGACTTCGTCGCCGTTCACTTTCGAGCCGGTCACGCGAGCGCCCAGCTTGATGTCCAGACCCTGTTTGGTCAGGGTTTTCAGCGCCTCCTTGGAAACAGCGGTGTCCGCTGCCATCAGGAACGTGTCCAGGGCTTCCAGGACAGTCACCTCTGCACCCAGACGCGACCATACCGAACCCAGTTCCAGACCGATAACGCCAGCGCCGATCACGCCCAGACGCTTGGGTACGGATTGGAATTCCAGAGCGCCAGTCGAATCGACGATGACTTTCTGGTCAACCGGAGCCGGAGGAATGTCGATCGGACGCGAACCCGGGGCCAGGATGACGTTTTCAGCTTCGATGACTTCAACCGAACCGTCTGGCTTGGTGACTTCGACTTTCTTGCCGGCCAGCAGTTTGCCGTGGCCCTGGATCGAAGTAACGCCGTTGGCCTTGAACAGGGTGGCAACACCGCCGGTCAGGTTCTTGACGATGCCGGCCTTGCGACCCACCATCGCAGCGACGTCCATTTTGACTTCGCCGGTCGAGATACCGTGGACGTTGAAGCTTTCTTTCGCTTCCTTGTATTTCCAGGAGCTGTCCAGCAGTGCCTTGGAAGGAATGCAGCCTACGTTCAGGCAAGTGCCGCCCAGAGCCTGCTTGCCTTCAGCGTCGGTGTACTTCTCGATGCAGGCAGTGGTGAGGCCCAGTTGCGCGGCCTTGATAGCCGCTACATAACCGCCAGGGCCAGCACCGATCACTACTACGTCAAATTTCTGCGACATTCAAAAAATCCTCTTTAGCGAAAAGCTTCAAGCCGCACGCTGCAGGCCGTACCGCCGTTTCCGACGATAACCGGCCTGCAGAGCGCGACTGCTTCTATCAGATATCCAGCAACAGACGAGCCGGATCTTCCAGCAGGTTCTTGATGGTCACCAGGAAGGTTACAGCTTCTTTGCCATCGATCAGACGGTGATCGTAGGACAGTGCCAGGTACATCATCGGACGGATAACGACCTGACCGTTGATCGCCATAGGACGCTGGATGATGTTGTGCATACCCAGAATCGCTGCCTGCGGCGGGTTGACGATCGGGGTCGACATCATCGAACCGAAGGTACCGCCGTTGGTGATGGTGAAAGTACCACCGGTCATCTCGTCCATCGACAGTTTGCCGTCACGGGCTTTCTTGCCGAAGGTGGCGATGCCGCCTTCGATTTCAGCCAGGCTCATCAGCTCGGCGTTACGCAGAACCGGAACCACCAGACCGCGGTCGCTGGAAACAGCCACACCGATGTCGGCATAACCGTGGTACACGATGTCGCCGCCGTCGATCGAAGCGTTGACAGCCGGGAAGCGTTTCAGCGCTTCGGTGGCGGCCTTCACGAAGAACGACATGAAGCCCAGGCGCACGCCATTGTGGGACTTCTCGAACAGATCCTTGTACTTCGAACGCAGCGCCATGACTTCGGTCATGTCGACTTCGTTGAAAGTGGTCAGCATCGCCATGTTCGATTGAGCTTCAACCAGACGCTTGGCGACGGTTGCACGAACGCGGGTCATCGGAACGCGCTTCTCGATGCGGTCGCCAGCGGCGAACACAGGAGCGGCAGCGGCCGGAGCAGCAGCCTTGGCAGGCGCGGCGGCCGGAGCGGCTTTCTTGGCTTCAACAGCGGCCACCACGTCTTCCTTGGTCACACGGCCATCTTTGCCGGTGCCTTTGACAGAAGCCAGGTTGATGCCATTTTCTTCGGCCAGCTTGCGAGCGGCTGGAGCAGCGATAGCATCTTCGTCAGCGCCAGCAGCTGGAGCTGCGGCAGCAGCGGCCGGAGCAGCGGCAGCAGCGCCGCCTTCAACGATGGAGCCCAGGACTTCGTCGGACAGAACGGTGTCGCCTTCGTTCTTGACGATAGCGCCCAGCACGCCATCAGCGGTAGCCAGCACTTCCAGTACGACCTTGTCGGTTTCGATGTCGACGATCAGGTCGTCGCGCTTGACCGCGTCGCCCGGTTGTTTGTGCCAGGTGGCAACGGTGCCATCGGCAACCGATTCCGGGAAAGTGGGGGCTTTGATCTCGATAGCCATTATCTGTGGTTCCTTAAATTCGGTTTCAGGTGCGCGAAGGCGTTAAACGGTAAACGCGTCTTGCAACAGTTTTTCCTGCTGCTCGGCGTGCATCGATGCGTAACCACATGCTGGTGCAGCAGAAGCCTCACGGCCCGCGTATTCGAGTACGAGCGACTTGTTGAGGTTGCTGATGCTACGACGCAGGTGGTGCTGGCTGCAGTACCAGGCGCCCTGGTTCATCGGCTCTTCCTGGCACCACACGGCATGCTTGACGTTGGTGTAAGGAGCCAGGACTTCTTTCAAGTCGTCCTCAGGGAATGGGTACAGCTGCTCGATACGCACGATGGCGATATCTTCACGACCGTCGGCACGGCGTTTTTCCAGCAGGTCGTAGTAGACCTTGCCGCTACACAGAACAACGCGCTCGACCTTTTTCGGGTCCAGGGCATCGATTTCCGGGATAACGGTCTGGAACGAACCTTCGGCCAGATCTTCCAGAGTCGAGATGGCCAGCTTGTGACGCAGCAGCGACTTCGGAGTCAGGACTACCAATGGCTTGCGCAGCGGGCGGATCACCTGACGGCGCAGCAAGTGGTAGATCTGGGCCGGGGTAGTCGGCATGCACACCTGAATGTTGTGCTCGGCGCACAGCTGCAGGTAACGCTCAAGACGCGCCGAGGAGTGCTCAGGGCCCTGACCTTCGTAACCGTGCGGCAACAGCATGGTCAGACCGCAGAGACGGCCCCACTTGTGCTCGCCGCTGGTGATGAACTGGTCGATCACGACCTGTGCACCGTTGGCGAAGTCGCCGAACTGGGCTTCCCAGATCACCAGCGCGTTCGGCGTGGTGGTCGAGTAACCGTATTCGAATGCCAATACGGCTTCTTCCGACAGGAACGAGTCGTACAGGTCGAAACGCGGCTGACCTTCGAACAGATGCTTCAGCGGCACGTAGGTGCTGGCATCTTTCTGATTGTGCAGAACAGCGTGACGGTGCGAGAACGTACCGCGGCCGATGTCCTGACCGGTCATGCGGATCGGGTGACCTTCGAACGCCAGGGTCGCGTACGCCATGGTTTCGGCGTACCCCCAGTTGATCGGCAGGCCGCCGGCTTGCATCTTCTGACGGTCTTCGTAGATCTTCGCAACCTGACGTTGAACCACGAAGCCTTCCGGAATTTCCAGCAGCTTGGCGGACAGTTCCTGCAGGGTCTTCAGGTCGAAACGGGTGTCGTGACG
This sequence comes from uncultured Pseudomonas sp., assembly GCA_964396695.1. Taxonomy (GTDB): domain Bacteria; phylum Pseudomonadota; class Gammaproteobacteria; order Pseudomonadales; family Pseudomonadaceae; genus Aquipseudomonas. Next base: position 10,988 of record CAYNGZ010000093.1, on the reverse strand, counting down.
CGCGGTCCAGGCGTGGCCCAGATACGGACGCCAGTCCACGAACAACTCTTTGTTCGGTTCCTTGACCAGGCTTTTCACCACGTGCAGACCGTTGTCCAGTGCGTTGCGGTATTCGTCGACCTTGGCCTGAACACGCTCGGCGTCGAGCACACCGCCCTGAATCAGACGATCGGCATACAGCTCACGCGTGGTGCGCTGCTTGGTGATCTGCTGATACATCAACGGCTGGGTGCCGCTTGGCTCGTCCGCTTCGTTGTGGCCACGACGACGGTAGCAGACCAGATCGATCACCACGTCACGCTTGAACTGCATGCGGTAGTCGATGGCCAGCTGGGTCACGAACAATACGGCTTCCGGATCATCACCATTCACATGGAGGATCGGCGCCTGGATCATTTTTGCAACGTCGGTGGCGTACTCGGTGGAACGCGAGTCCAGCGGGTTGCTGATGGTGAAACCGACCTGGTTGTTGATCACGATGTGCACGGTACCGCCGGTCTTGAAACCGCGGGTCTGCGACATCTGGAAGGTTTCCATGACCACGCCCTGACCGGCGAATGCCGCGTCACCGTGGATGGAGATCGGCAGAACCTTCTCACCGGTAGGATCGTTGCGACGATCCTGACGGGCGCGAACCGAACCCTCGACCACCGGGGAAACGATTTCCAGGTGGGACGGGTTGAACGCCATGGCCAGGTGAACTTCACCGCCGGTGGTCATTACGTTGGACGAGAAGCCCTGTTGGTATTTCACGTCACCGGAACCCAGCTCGACCTTCTTCTTGCCTTCGAACTCGTCGAACAGCTCGCGCGGGTTCTTGCCGAAGGTGTTGACCAGCACGTTCAGACGGCCACGGTGGGCCATGCCGATGACGACTTCCTTGGTGCCGTAGGAACCGGAACGCTGGATCAGCTCGTCGAGCATTGGAATCAGGCTTTCACCGCCTTCCAGACCGAAACGCTTGGTACCCGGGTATTTGGTGCCCAGGTATTTCTCCAGGCCTTCACCGGCCGTCACGCGCTCGAGCACGTGAGTCTTGATGTCGGCGGAGTAGGTCGGACGACCGCGCACGCGTTCCAGACGCTGCTGGAACCACTGGCGCTGCTCGGAATCGGTGATATGCGTAAATTCAGCGCCGATGGTGCGGCAATATGTCTGCTGCAACGCTTCGTGAATTTCGCGTAGGCTCGCTTCCTCTTTGCCGATGAACAGGTCGCCGGCACGGAAGGTCGTATCAAGATCGGCATTGGTCAAGCCGTAATGATTGATCGACAGGTCTGCAGGTGCAGGACGCTGCCACAGTCCCAGCGGGTCAAGCTGGGCTGCCTGGTGGCCACGCATACGGTAGGCCTGGATCAATCGCAGCACTTCAACTTGCTTCTTCTCGTGCTCACTGCTCACGCTGCCGGCGGAAACCGGTTGGGCGCGGCGCTGGTTCTTTGCCAGCAGCACGAAATGATCGCGAATTGTGGAGTGCGAAACATCAGTGGCAGAGCTGCCGTCGGCTGGCAGCTTCTGAAAGTAGGTGCGCCACTCTTCTGGCACAGCGTTAGGGTCGTGCAGGTAGAGCTCATAAAGCTCTTCCACATAGGCAGCGTTTCCACCTGAAAGGTAGGCGCTGTTCCACATGCGCTGCATCACGCTTTCTTGCATGCTTGGTCACCCTCGGTTAGGGGAACACCATCGGCGAAGACACCGAGCAAGCTTGCAGAAGTCCGAGTGCAGCGACCAAAACAAGCCACTTAGGATCACGCTGATAGTCCGGGTACCAGCCCGGATGCCCCTGCTTGTCTCATTTCTTCAAAATAAGAGCCGCAGCTTTTGACTGCTGCTCTGGTTATAGCCATGACGCGGGTTGAAGCCCGCGCCATAGCCTCTACGGGTACAGCGGTGCCGCTTTTTACAGCGGCGGTTACAACAGCTGAATCACACGCCGCTTTGCAGCAGCATGTTACGTATGTGACCGATGGCCTTAGTCGGGTTCAGGCCTTTCGGACATACGTTGACGCAGTTCATGATCCCGCGGCAGCGGAACACGCTGAACGGGTCATCCAGCGAAGCCAGACGCTCGGAAGTCTTGGTGTCGCGGCTGTCTGCCAGGAAGCGGTAGGCTTGCAGCAGAGCAGCCGGGCCCAGGAACTTGTCCGGGTTCCACCAGAAGGACGGGCAAGAGGTCGAGCAGCAAGCGCACAGAATGCACTCGTACAGACCGTCGAGCTTTTCACGCTCTTCAGGGGACTGCAGACGCTCGATGGCCGGAGCCGGCGTGTCGTTCTGCAGGAATGGCTTAACCTTTTCGTATTGCTTGTAGAAGATGCTCATATCGACGACCAGGTCACGGATAACCGGCAAACCTGGCAGAGGACGAACGATCAACTTGTTACCTTTCACAACGGCGGACAGCGGCGTGATGCACGCCAGGCCGTTCTTGCCGTTGATGTTCATGCCGTCGGAGCCGCAGACGCCTTCACGGCAGGAGCGACGATAGGAGAAACCTTCGTCCTGCTCTTTGATCAGCGCGAGCACGTCCAGCACCATCAGGTCTTTACCATTGGTATCGACCTGGAATTCCTGCATGAACGGCGCAGCGTCCTGATCAGGGTTGTAGCGATAAACACTGACTTGCAACATGGCGGTCACCCTTAATAAGTCCGGACTTTAGGTTCGAAAGTCGGAACAGTCTTCGGCGAGAAGTTCACGGCACGCTTGGCGACACGTTTCTCACCCGGGAAGTACAGGGTGTGGCACAGCCAGTTTTCGTCGTCACGGTCTTCGAAGTCTTCACGGGCGTGAGCACCGCGGGACTCTTTACGTACTTCGGCAGCGATGGCGGTAGCTTCAGCCACTTCCAGCAGGTTTTGCAGCTCAAGCGCTTCGATACGCGCAGTGTTGAACGCCTGCGATTTATCGTTGATCTTGACGTTGGCGATGCGCTTGCGCAGATCGGCCAGCTGGGCAATACCCTTCTGCATGTATTCGCCGGTACGGAATACACCGAAGTAGTTCTGCATGCAGTTTTGCAGCTCGCGACGCAGGGTCGCGACGTCTTCACCATCGGTACGGTTGTTCAGCGCGTTCAGACGCGCCAGGGCCGCTTCGATATCGGCTTCGGTGGCGTCATCGTATTCGATGCCGTCGGTCAGCGCTTTTTCCAAGTGCAGGCCAGCAGCGCGGCCGAAGACCACCAGGTCGAGCAGCGAGTTGCCGCCCAGACGGTTGGCGCCGTGAACCGATACACAAGCCACTTCACCTACGGCGAACAGACCTGGAATGATCTTGTCCACGCCTTCGGCGTCCTGGGTGATCGCCTGGCCATGAATGTTGGTGGCAACGCCGCCCATCATATAGTGGCAAGTCGGAACAACCGGAACCGGAGCAACCACCGGATCAACGTGAGCGAAAGTCTTGGACAGTTCGCAGATACCCGGCAGACGGCTGTGCAGCACCTCCTCGCCCAAGTGGTCGAGTTTGAGCATTACGTGGTCGCCATTCGGGCCACAGCCGTTACCGGCGATGATTTCCTTAACCATCGAACGGGCAACAACGTCACGACCAGCAAGGTCTTTGGCGTTCGGAGCATAACGCTCCATGAAACGCTCGCCGTGCTTGTTGATCAGGTAACCACCTTCACCACGGCAACCTTCGGTCACCAGTACGCCGGCGCCAGCGATGCCGGTCGGGTGGAACTGCCACATTTCGATGTCTTGTACCGGTACGCCCGCACGCAGAGCCATGCCGACGCCGTCACCGGTGTTGATCAGGGCGTTGGTGGTCGAAGCGTAGATACGACCTGCACCGCCGGTCGCCAGCACGGTGGCTTTCGAACGGATGTAGGTGGTTTCGCCGGTTTCGATGCAGATCGCGATCACACCGACGAATTCGCCTTCCTGGTTCTTCACCAGGTCAACCGCGTAGTACTCGTTCAGGAACGTGGTACCGGCTTTCAGGTTGCCCTGATAAAGGGTGTGCAGCAGCGCGTGACCGGTACGGTCGGAGGCCGCGCAGGTACGCGCAGCCTGGCCGCCCTTGCCGTAGTCCTTGGACTGACCACCGAACGGACGCTGGTAAATACGGCCGGTTTCGGTACGCGAGAACGGCAGACCCATGTGGTCCAGTTCGAAAACTGCGGCCGGGCCTTCCTGACACATGTATTCGATAGCGTCCTGGTCACCGATGTAGTCGGAACCCTTGACGGTATCGTACATGTGCCAGCGCCAGTCATCGTTCGGGTCAGCCGACGCGATGGCGCAGGTGATGCCGCCCTGTGCCGATACAGTGTGCGAACGGGTCGGGAACACCTTGGTGATCACGGCAGTCTTGTGGCCGCCTTGCGCCAGTTGCAGCGCTGCGCGCATGCCGGCACCGCCGCCGCCAATGATAATGGCGTCGAAAGAAATCGTTGGAATGTTAGCCATGAATCAGATACCCCAGAGAATCTGCACACCCCAGACGAAGTAAGCGAACATCGCAACGCCGCAAACTGCCTGGAAAAGGAAACGTACTGCAGTCGCGGACTTGCCCAGCGCCATCGGCGTCAGGTAGTCGGTCGCAATGGTCCACATGCCGACCCAGGCGTGAGCACCCAGGGCCACAAGGGCCAGCAGACTGAAGATACGCATCCCGTTGTGGGCGAACAGGCCGTGCCATTGCGCATAGCCAATGCCCGGATTCGCTGCGAGATATCCGATCAGAAAAATGAAATAAGCCGCGAGAACGACCGCAGACACACGCTGCGCCATCCAGTCATAGAGGCCCGAACGCGAAAGGTTCGTAACGCTGGTTACCATATCCAAACTCCTGCCAGAACGATCAACACCACGGAAACGGCGATGATAATTTTCGAGCCCAGGCGGCCGCCTTCCAGCGTCTCACCGATGCCCATGTCCATGATCAAATGGCGCACACCGGCTACCAGGTGATACAGCAAGGCGGACAGGAGGCCCCATGCTACGAACTTGGCCAGTGGACTGGTCAAGCATGCCTTCACCTCGGCAAAACCTTCCTCGGAACCCAGGGATTTGCTCAATGCATACAGCATGATGCCAAGGCCCAGGAAGAGGATGATGCCGGAAACACGGTGAAGAAACGACGTAACGCCGGTGATGGGGAGTTTGATGGTCCTTAGGTCTAGGTTTACAGGTCGTTGGCTTTTCACGGCTTTTTTTTCACACTGAAGAGCCCCTAACAATCAGGGCAAAGTTGTTGGGGAGTGCACTGGTCAGGTAACCACCACCCAGGGATGCGACCCCCAATAAAGCAGGCCCAAAAGCCCCTGGCGGTCGGTGGCCGAGTATAGACAGTTAGGCTACTAATGACAACGCGTACACCTCCCCCTAATAGCTCATTGCACAAGCGGAATAAAAGGCGTAAACGGCAGGTAATTTCGAGGAAAAACTCCGGTTAAAGCCTTCTGGAGCAAGACTTTAGGCAAATTGACATTCGAATTTATCTCACTATAGTGGTGCGGGCCCTGCGTGGGGGGTCTGTCTGATGATTTCAAGCATAAATAGGAGGCCACATGGCTGACAAAAAAGCGCAGTTGATCATCGAGGGCGCAGCCCCCGTCGAGCTGCCCATTTTAACCGGCACCGTTGGTCCCGATGTAATCGACGTTCGGGGCCTGACGGCCACGGGCCGTTTCACGTTTGACCCGGGTTTCATGTCGACCGCCTCTTGCGAGTCGAAGATTACCTATATCGACGGCGACAACGGCATTCTGCTGCACCGCGGCTACCCGATCGAGCAACTCGCCGAGAAATCGGACTACCTGGAAACCTGCTACCTGCTGCTCAACGGCGAACTGCCGACCGCAGAGCAAAAGGCCCAGTTCGTCAGCACCGTCAAGAACCACACCATGGTTCATGAACAGCTGAAGTCCTTCTTCAACGGTTTCCGTCGCGACGCCCACCCTATGGCCGTCATGTGCGGTGTAGTCGGCGCCCTTTCGGCCTTCTACCACGACTCCCTGGACATCAATAACCCACAGCATCGCGAAATCTCCGCGATCCGCCTGGTTGCCAAGATGCCAACCCTGGCAGCGATGGTTTACAAGTACTCCATGGGTCAACCCATGATGTACCCGCGCAACGACCTGTCGTACGCGGAAAACTTCCTGCACATGATGTTCAACACCCCGTGCGAGATCAAACCGATCAGCCCGGTACTCGCCAAGGCCATGGACCGGATCTTCATCCTCCACGCCGACCACGAGCAGAACGCATCGACCTCCACCGTACGTCTGGCGGGCTCGTCGGGTGCCAACCCGTTCGCCTGTATCGCTGCCGGTATCGCTGCACTCTGGGGCCCGGCTCACGGCGGCGCCAACGAAGCGGTTCTGACCATGCTCGACGAAATTGGCGATGTCTCGAACATCGACAAGTTCATCGCCAAGGCCAAGGACAAGAACGATCCGTTCAAACTGATGGGCTTCGGTCACCGGGTTTACAAAAACCGCGACCCACGCGCTACCGTCATGAAAAAGACCTGCGACGAAGTACTGAAAGAGCTGGGCATCAAGCACGATAAACAACTCGAACTGGCCATGCGCCTGGAAGAGATCGCCCTGACCGACCCGTACTTCATCGAGCGCTCGCTGTACCCGAACGTCGACTTCTACTCGGGGATCATCCTCAAGGCGATCGGCATTCCTACCAGCATGTTCACCGTGATCTTCGCCCTGGCGCGGACCGTTGGCTGGATCTCCCACTGGAAAGAAATGCTCTCCAGCCCGTACAAGATTGGCCGCCCGCGCCAGCTGTACACCGGCTACGAGTCGCGTGACATCACCCCGCTCGAAGACCGCTAACAAGACCTGTCTTGCGATAACGTCTTAGCAGCACCGGAAACGGCCTCTGCCTCTTGATAAGAGCAGAGGCCGTTTTTGTTTGTGCCCCCCTTGTCGGAAGCACCCAACAAAAATGCCCCGATCTCTCGACCGGGGCATTTCCATTTAACGCAGCTTATATATAGACGCTTATATAACCCTATACGTTAGTGCGACACCGCCCCGCTCGCCCCCAAGCCCGTCTGCGAACGGACGAATTGCGGGAAGAACAGCGCCCGCTCATTGTCAGCCGCAGCGGACTTGTCGGTGATGGAGAAGAACCAGATCCCGACAAAGGCAATGGCCATCGAGAACAGCGCCGGATACTCGTACGGGAAGATCGCCTTCTCGTGCCCCATGATCTGCACCCAGATGGTTGGCCCCAACACCATCAAGCCCACCGCACTGAGCAGCCCCATCCAGCCACCGACCATCGCACCGCGCGTGGTCAGCTTCTTCCAGTACATCGAAAGCAGCAGCACCGGGAAGTTGCAGCTGGCAGCGATCGAGAACGCCAGACCCACCATGAACGCAATGTTCTGGCTTTCGAACAGGATGCCCAGAACAATCGCCAGCACGCCCAAGGCAATGGTGGTGATCTTCGAAACACGGATCTCGTCCTTCTCGTTAGCCTTGCCCTTTCTGATCACACTGGCGTACAGGTCGTGAGACACCGCCGTGGCACCGGCCAGGGTCAGGCCGGCCACCACCGCCAGGATGGTGGCGAAGGCCACCGCCGAGATGAAGCCGAGGAAGACACTGCCGCCCACCGCATTGGCCAGGTGCACCGCCGCCATGTTGTTACCGCCCAACAGCGCACCGGTCGCGTCCTTGAAGGCCGGATTGGTGCTGACCAGCAGGATTGCACCGAAGCCGATGATGAACGTCAGGATGTAGAAGTAGCCGATGAAACCGGTAGCGTACAGCACACTTTTACGGGCTTCTTTAGCGTCGCTCACGGTAAAGAAGCGCATCAGAATGTGCGGCAGACCAGCGGTACCGAACATCAGCGCCAGACCAAGGGAAAATGCCGAGATCGGGTCTTTCACCAGACCGCCCGGGCTCATGATCGCTTCACCTTTAGGGTGAACCTTGACCGCCTCGGAAAACAGTGTGTTGAAGTCGAAGTTGACGTGTTTCATCACCATCAGCGCCATGAACGACGCACCGGACAACAACAGCACGGCCTTGATGATCTGCACCCAGGTGGTCGCCAGCATACCGCCGAACAACACATAGAGGCACATCAGGATGCCCACCAGAATCACCGCGACATGGTAATCAAGGCCAAACAGCAGCTGAATCAGCTTGCCGGCACCAACCATTTGCGCGATCAGGTAGAACGCCACCACCACCAGCGAACCACAGGCTGACAGCGTGCGAATCTGGGTCTGCCCGAGACGGTAGGACGCCACGTCGGCAAAGGTGTACTTACCCAGGTTGCGCAGGCGCTCGGCGATCAGGAACAGAATGATCGGCCAGCCGACCAGGAAGCCGATCGAATAAATCAGGCCATCGTAGCCAGACGCGAACACCAGCGCGGAAATCCCCAGGAAGGACGCCGCCGACATGTAGTCACCGGCAATCGCCAGACCATTCTGCAAACCGGTGATCCTGCCACCCGCCGCGTAGTAGTCGGCTGCCGACTTGCTGCGTTTGGAGGCCCAGTAGGTGATGCACAGCGTTGCGCCGACGAACACCACGAACATCAGGATCGCCGAAACGTTGAGCGGTTGTTTATGCACTTCGCCAGTGAGCGCTTCGGCCGCCCAAACGGCCGGTGCGAAGGCGGCAATGCCTAGAGTTGCCAATAGACGCCGGATCATTGCTGAGCCTCCTTGAGAATCGCATTGTTCAGGTCGTCGAATTCGCCATTGGCGCGTCGTACGTAAATGCCCGTCAGAACGAAGGCCGACACAATCAGCCCGATACCAATCGGTATGCCCCAGGTAATCGATGACCCGGAACTGATCTTCGCCCCCAGGACATGCGGCCCGTAAGCAATCAATAGAATGAATCCGGAGTACAGCCCAAGCATGATCGCCGAAAGAATCCAGGCGAACCGCTCCCTTTTACGAACCAGCTCCTTGAAACGCGGGCTGTTTTGAATCGAGAGGTAAATGCTGTCGTTCATTGTTTTTATCCTCGCAGCACAGATTATTGTTGGAACGTATCCACTCTATTCGGCTGCGGAACAGGTTCCAGACGACCTTAGTATTAGAACGATCTGACCATTTCGCCAATTTCGACTCGATAAGAAAACAACGGTAACAGGCCGTTAACCTGCCTGAAATACAAAGGGCCGCCTGGCATAAATGCCAAGCGGCCCTGGAGAGTGCAGAATAGACGCGTCAGATCAAATTACCGGGTCCACTCGGCGACGCGTTCAGGGTGTTTGGTCACCCAGTCCTTGGCCGCCACTTCAGGTTTGGCACCATCCTGGATAGCCAACATGACTTCGCCGATTTCGTCTTTCGACGACCACTGGAAGTTCTTCAGGAACTTCGCGACTTCCGGCGCTTTGGTTGCCAGTTCTTTGCTACCGATGCTGTTCACGGTTTCAGCCGCGCCATAAACGCCTTTCGGGTCGTCCAGGAAGCGCAGTTTCCACTTGGCGAACATCCAGTGCGGCACCCAACCGGTGACCGCGATGGATTCGTTTTTCTTCTCGGCACGGGTCAGTTCGGCAATCATGCCGGCACCGGAACTGGCCTTGAGGGTGTAGTTGCTCAGGCTGTAGTCCTTGATCGCCTGATCGGTCTTGAGCATCACACCTGAACCGGCGTCGATACCGACGATGCGACCTTTGAAGCTATCGTCGGTTTTAAGATCGTCAATGGTCTTGGCCTTGACGTACTCCGGCACGATCAGGCCGATTTTCGCATCCTTGAAGTTCGGGCCGTAATCGACGACCAGATCCTTGTTTTTCGCCCAGTATTCGCCGTGAGTCACTGGCAGCCAGGCCGAGAGCATCGCATCGAGTTTGCCGGTGGCCACACCCTGCCACATGATCCCGGTGGCCACGGCTTGCAGCTTCACGTCATAACCGAGTTTCTGCTTGATCACTTCAGCCGCTACGTTGGTCGTGGCAACGCTGTCCGACCAGCCATCGACATAGCCGATTGTCACTGCTTTGCCTTCGGCACTGGCCACGGTAGAACTGATCGCCAGGACCAAAGCGGCACCTGCGCCCAAGAGTCGTCGCATCTTCATCGTTACTTCCCCGAAAGTGCTGCGCCCGACGGATGCCGAGCAGCGTCAACGTATTGTTATGGTGCACAGCGCCCCCATCACGCCCACCGCAAACTCGTTCGATCATCAGCGGAGTACTGACACCCCGATAATCAACCTCGCGCCCAAGGCGACCTGCTCTGTCTGCGACCTCAACACAACGAGAAACGACATCAGAACGCCAGTAATCGCGACCTGGGAAAATACCTCGGCTACACCCGCCCGAACTTTGCATATCAAAATTATGCAGGTCACCAAGCACAGGACAAATGCAGGTAAGATGCGCGGCTTTGCTCCCAGACGGCCTGACCATGCCCGCCACCTCGCGTTTCCCCTTCTTCGCTTATCTATTTGCCTGCCTGCTTGGCCTGTTTGCCCTTGGTGGCTACTGGTACGGGCTCGGTCAACCGGTGGTACTGCCGGACGTGGCCAGCGCCACGCACAAATTGCAGTGCGCCTCCTACACGCCGTTCGATAAGGACCAATCGCCCTTCGATCAGCCGTTCAAACTGCGCCCCGAGCGCATGGACGCCGACCTCGCGTTGCTGGCAACCCGCTTCGAGTGCATTCGCACCTATTCGATGACCGGCCTCGAAGCCCTGCCGGAGCTGGCGCGCAAGCACGGCTTGAAGATGATGATCGGCGCCTGGGTCAGCAGCGACCCGGTGGCCACCGAGAAGGAAGTCGATGCCCTGATCGCCTCGGCCAACGCCAACGCCGACGTGGTCAGCGCGGTGATCGTCGGCAACGAAGCCTTGCTGCGCAAGGAGGTCACCGGCGATCAACTGGTCAAGCTGATCCACAAGGTCAAGGCCAATGTGAAGCAGCCGGTGACCTATGCCGACGTCTGGGTGTTCTGGCTCGAACATCCGCAGGTCGCCCCCGCCGTGGACTTCCTGACCATCCACCTGCTGCCGTACTGGGAAGACCAGCC
>CAYNGZ010000092.1:14642-17341 GCA_964396695.1 uncultured Pseudomonas sp. | reverse complement strand
CCACCCGAAAGTGTAGCCGACCAAGGAAGTTGGTATTTCCACCTGGTGGGTCAAACCCGACGCAAAACCGGCGGTCGAGGTGCTGAACAAAGAACAAGCCGACCCTGCCGACGTGGAGCAATAAGATGCTGGCGTATATTTTTCGGCGACTGTTGCTGATCATTCCCACCCTGTTCGGCATTCTGCTGATCAACTTCGTGATCATCCAGGCCGCGCCCGGTGGCCCGGTGGAACAGATGATCGCCAAACTCGAAGGCTTCGAAGGCGCTACCAGCCGCATCGCCGGCGGCGGTGCCGAAGTCTCGGTGGCAGGCTCCAGCTATCGCGGCGCCCAGGGCCTGGACCCGGCGCGGGTCAAGGAAATCGAGCACATGTACGGCTTCGACAAATCGGCGCCGGAACGTTTGTGGATCATGATCAAGAACTACGCCACCCTGGATTTTGGCGACAGCTTCTTCCGCGATGCCAAGGTCATCGACCTGATCAAGGAAAAGATGCCGGTGTCGATCTCCCTCGGGCTCTGGAGCACGCTGATCATGTACCTGGTGTCGATCCCGCTGGGGATCGCCAAGGCCACCCGACACGGCAGCCACTTCGATGTCTGGACCAGCTCGGCGATCATCGTCGGTTATGCGATCCCGGCCTTCCTGTTTGCGATCCTGCTGATCGTGGTGTTTGCCGGCGGCAGCTACCTGGACTGGTTCCCTCTGCGCGGCCTGACCTCGAACAACTTCAGTGAGCTGAGTTGGGCCGGCAAGATCCGCGATTACTTCTGGCACATCGCGCTGCCGGTGACAGCATTGGTGATCGGTAACTTCGCGACCATGACCCTGCTGACCAAAAACAGCTTCCTCGACGAGATCAACAAACAGTACGTCGTCACCGCCAAGGCCAAGGGCCTGACCCGACATCGCGTGCTCTACGGCCACGTGTTTCGCAACGCCATGCTGCTGGTGATTGCCGGCTTCCCTTCAGCTTTCATCGGGATTTTCTTCACCGGTTCGTTGCTGGTGGAGGTGATCTTCTCGCTCGACGGCATGGGCCTGATGAGTTTCGAAGCGGCGATCAACCGTGACTACCCGGTGGTGTTCGGCACCCTGTTCATCTTCACCCTGCTGGGGCTGGTAGTGAAACTGATTGGCGACCTCACCTACACCCTGGTCGATCCACGTATCGACTTCGAACACCGGGAGCATTGAGATGAACCTGTCCCCTCTCAATCGTCGACGTTTCGAACGGTTCAAGGCCAACAAGCGTGGCTGGTGGTCGTTGTGGCTGTTTTTGATCCTGTTTGGCGCCAGCCTCGGCGCCGAGTTGATCGCCAACGACAAGCCGCTGGCCGTGCATTACGACGGCCAGTGGTATTTCCCGGCACTCAAGCGCTACCCGGAAACCACCTTCGGCGGCGAATTCCCGCTGGAAGCCAACTACAAGAGCCCGTACATCCGCGAACTGCTCAAGGCCAAGGATGCCTGGACCTTGTGGGCGCCGATCCCGTTCAGCTACCAAAGCATCAACTACGACCTGAAAGTTCCGGCCCCGGCCCCGCCCTCGGCAGACAACCTGCTGGGCACCGACGATCAGGGCCGCGATGTGCTGGCGCGGTTGATCTACGGCTTCCGGGTGTCGGTACTGTTTGCGCTGACGCTGACCGTTCTGAGTTCGATCATCGGGGTGATTGCCGGGGCCTTGCAGGGTTTTTATGGCGGCTGGGTCGATCTGACCGGGCAGCGTTTCCTGGAGATCTGGTCGGGTTTGCCCGTGCTGTATCTGCTGATCATCCTCGCCAGTTTCGTGCAGCCAAACTTCTGGTGGCTGCTGGGGATCATGCTGTTGTTTTCCTGGATGAGCCTGGTGGACGTGGTCCGCGCCGAGTTCCTGCGGGGGCGCAACCTGGAATACGTGCGCGCCGCCCGAGCGCTGGGCATGCAAAACGGCGCGATCATGTTCCGCCACATCCTGCCCAACGCCATGGTCTCGACCATGACCTTCATGCCGTTCATCCTCACCGGCGCCATCGGCACCCTGACCGCGCTGGATTTCCTCGGCTTCGGCTTGCCTGCGGGTAGCGCATCGCTGGGCGAACTGGTGGCCCAGGGCAAATCCAACCTGCAAGCGCCGTGGCTGGGCATGAGCGCCTTTGCGGTGCTGGCGGTGATGTTGAGTTTGCTGGTGTTTATCGGCGAGTCCGCTCGCGATGCCTTCGACCCGAGGAAGTGAAATGAATCAGGACAATCTGATCGAAGTGCGCGACCTCTCTGTCGAGTTTGTGGTCGGTGAGCACGTGCAACGGGTGGTGGAAGGCGTCAGTTTCGACATCAAGCGCGGCGAAACCCTGGCACTGGTCGGCGAAAGCGGCTCGGGCAAGTCGGTGACGGCGCACTCGATCCTGCGCCTGCTGCCCTACCCCTTGGCACGGCACCCTACCGGCACCATCAACTACTCCGGCCATGACCTGCTGTCGCTGAAAGAGAAGACCATCCGCCACATTCGTGGCAACCGGATTGCGATGATCTTTCAGGAGCCGATGACCTCGCTGAACCCGCTGCACTCGATCGAGAAGCAGATCAACGAGGTGCTGGGCATCCACAAAGGCCTGACCGGTAAAGTGGCGACCGCACGCACACTGGAATTGCTGGCGCTGGTAGGCATCCCCGAACCGCACAAGCGGCTCAAGGCCCTGCCCCACGAATTGTCCG
>CAYNGZ010000092.1:0-14632 GCA_964396695.1 uncultured Pseudomonas sp. | reverse complement strand
GGCTCACGGGGGACGCGGGGCGGCAGCGCACATTGGGGGGGCTGACGCAGGTCGGCATTCGGGGGCCGTCAATGCGGCTTCGCAGCTATCCGCGCCAGCTTTCGGGCGGCCAGCGCCAGCGCGTGATGATCGCCATGGCCCTGGCCAACGAGCCGGAATTGCTGATCGCCGATGAGCCGACCACCGCCCTGGACGTGACCGTTCAGTTGAAAATCCTCGAATTGCTCAAGGAGCTGCAGGCCCGCCTGGGCATGGCCTTGCTGCTGATCAGCCACGATTTGAACCTGGTCCAACGAGTTGCGCACCGCGTATGTGTCATGCAGCGCGGTTGCATCGTCGAACAGGCATCGTGCGAAGAGCTGTTCCGCGCACCGCAGCATCCTTATACCCGGGAGCTGCTGGCAGCGGAGCCTCGCGGCAACCCGGCGACCAATGTCATTGGCCCGCCATTGCTGCAGGTCAAGGACCTGAAAGTCTGGTTTCCGATCAAAAAAGGCTTGTTGCGACACACCGTCGATTACGTCAAAGCGGTGGACGGAATCAACTTCAGCCTGCCTCAGGGTCAGACCCTGGGCATCGTTGGCGAGAGTGGTTCAGGCAAGTCGACGCTGGGCCTGGCGATTTTGCGATTGATAGCCAGCAAAGGCACGATCCGTTTTGAAGGCAAGCCGCTGGACGGCCTGTCGCAGCAACAGGTAAGGCCGCTACGGCGGGAAATGCAGGTGGTTTTCCAGGACCCCTTCGGCAGCCTGAGCCCACGGATGTGTGTGAGCGAGATCGTCGGTGAAGGCCTGCGGATACACAAGATTGGTACGCAGGCGGAACAGGAACAGGCGATTATCGCGGCGCTCAAGGAAGTCGGCCTGGACCCGGAAACCCGGCACCGCTACCCCCATGAATTTTCCGGCGGACAACGCCAGAGAATCGCCATTGCCCGGGCTTTGGTGCTAAAGCCGGCGTTGATTTTGCTGGACGAGCCGACGTCGGCCCTCGACCGTACCGTGCAACGCCAAGTGGTTGAACTGCTGCGCAAACTGCAAAGCAAGTACAACCTGACGTATCTGTTTATCAGCCACGACCTGGCTGTGGTGAAAGCGCTGAGCCACCAGTTGATGGTGGTCAAGCATGGCCAAGTGGTCGAACAAGGTGATGCGCAAGGTATCTTTGCCGCACCGCAACACCCCTATACACAGCAGTTGCTGGAGGCCGCTTTCCTGGCACCAGCCATTGCGCAATAACCTGAAAGAGGAGCAACACATGGGTTTTCTCGCCGGTAAGCGCGTACTGATCGTCGGTGTCGCCAGCAAGCTGTCCATCGCATCCGGCATCGCGGCCGCCATGCATCGCGAGGGCGCTGAGCTTGCCTTCACTTATCAGAACGACAAACTCAAGGGCCGTGTCGAAGAGTTTGCACAAGGCTGGGGTTCGAGCCCAGAGCTGTGCTTCCCGTGCGACGTGGCCAGCGATGAAGAAATCGCCAAGGTTTTCGAAGAACTGAGCAAAAAATGGGACGGCCTGGACTGCATCGTGCACTCCGTCGGCTTCGCACCGGGCGACCAACTGGACGGCGACTTCACCGAAGCCACCACCCGTGACGGTTTCCGCATCGCTCACGACATCAGCGCCTACAGCTTCGTGGCCCTGGCCAAAGCCGGTCGCGACATGATGAAAGGTCGCAACGGCAGCTTGCTGACCCTGTCGTACCTGGGCGCCGAGCGCACCATGCCGAACTACAACGTGATGGGCATGGCCAAGGCTTCCCTGGAAGCTGGCGTACGTTACCTGGCCGGTTCCCTGGGCCCGGAAGGCACCCGCGTCAACGCAGTATCGGCTGGCCCGATCCGCACCCTGGCCGCGTCCGGCATCAAGAACTTCCGTAAAATGCTGGCCGCCAACGAAGCACAAACCCCGCTGCGTCGCAACGTCACCATCGAAGAAGTCGGCAACGCCGGCGCGTTCCTGTGCTCGGACCTGGCGTCGGGCATCAGCGGCGAAATCATGTACGTGGACGGCGGCTTCAACACCACCGCCATGGGCAACATCGAAGAGTAATCTTCACGCGCTAACAAGAAACCCGCCGATTGGCGGGTTTTTTATGAGCGTCAGTGCCCAGGAACAGCGATCGCCTCTTCTCACACCCCGGCCAGTTGCAAGGGCAGTTCGCGCAAGCGTTGCCCGGTCAGGGCAAACACCGCATTGGCCACCGCCGGCGCGGTCGGTGGCACCCCGGTCTCGCCGATGCCGCCCGGTTTATCGGTGCTGGGCACAATGTGCACCTCGACCACCGGCATTTCATTCAGACGCAGCACCTGGAAGTCATGGTAATTGGACTGCACCACTTTTCCGTCCTTGAAGGTCAGCTTGCTGTGCAAGGTGAACCCCAGGCCAAAGGTGATGCCGGACTCCATCTGCGCGGCGATGCTCGCCGGGTTCACCGCAATCCCGCAATCGACCGCACAGACGATGCGGTGCACGCGGATCTTCAGGTTGTCCTGAGACACCTCGGCCACCTGCGCAACGTAACTGCCAAACGACTCATGCACCGCCACGCCCAACGCGTGCCCCGCCGGCAACGGCGCCTTCCAGTTGGCTTTCTCCACCGCCAGGTTCAGTACACCCAAGTGCCGCGGATGCTCCTTGAGCAAGGTCCGCCGGTATTCCACCGGATCCTTGCCCGCCGCCGTGGCCAGTTCATCGATCAATGACTCGACGACAAACGCCGAGTGAGTGTGCCCCACCGAGCGCATCCAGAGCACGCTGATGCCGGTTTTCGGCGAATGCAGATCGACCAGATGATTGGCCAATCCCTTGATGTACGGGCTGTCGGCCACGCCTTCGACCGAGGTGGCATCGACGCCGTTCTTGACCATCATCGCCTCGAATGAGGTGCCGTCCATGATCGACTGCCCGACCAGTACGTGCTGCCAGGCCTGGGGCATGCCTTTGGCATCCAGACCAATGCGCGCGTGATGGAGGAACGCCGAGCGGTAGTAACCACCGCGTATGTCGTCCTCCCGCGCCCAGACCGTTTTCACCGGCGCACCCGCCACCTTGGCGACGTGCACCGCTTCACTGACATAGTCCGAGGTCGGGTTGGCTCGACGACCAAAACCACCCCCGAGGAATTCGGTATGAACCTCGACCTGCTCGGGTTTGAGTCCGGTGATTTTCGCCGCGACCATTTGATCCAGTGTCTGAAACTGGGTACCGGTCCAGATTTCGCATGTGTCCGGGGTGATTTTTACCGTGCAGTTGAGCGGCTCCATCGGCGCATGGGCCAGATAGGGAACGCTGTATTCGACATCAATGGTCTTCACCGCCTTGCTCAGCGCGGCACTGATGTCACCCGCCTGGCTGGCCGGGGTACCGGGGATTGCCGCAAGCTTGCGGAAGTTTTGCAGCAAGGCGTCGCTGTCCAGATCGGCGTTGGGTCCCAGGTCCCAGTCGATTTTCAGTGCATCGCGGCCGAGTTTCGCGGCCCAATAGTGGTCGGCCACCACCGCTACGCCCGTCGGCACCTGCACGACTTTATGCACGCCCGGCAGTGCCAGTGCCGCGGCGCCATCGAATGATTTGACGCTGCCACCGAATACCGGCGAACGCGCGACCATCGCCGTCAGCAACCCATCGAACTGCACGTCCATGCCAAATTTCGCCTGGCCGGTGATTTTTTCCGGGGTGTCCAGACGTTTGGTCGGTTTACCGATGATCTTCCAGTCCTTGGCCTCCTTGAGTTTGATCGACGCTGGATCCGGCACCGGCAGCTTGCCGGCGTCATTGGCCAACTCGCCGTAAGTGGCGCGCTGATCACCGGCGATCACCACGCCCGGCTCGGTTCGTACTTTTGAGGGTGCGACGTTGAAACGCTTGGCGGCAGCTTCGATCAGCATCAAGCGTGCGGCCGCGCCGGCCTGACGGTAGCGGTCGAATTCCATCCAGGTCGATGTGGAACCGCCGGTGATCTGTATGCCACCGAAGGCCGGCAGACCATAATCAGCCGCCGACGCCGGTGCATGCTCGACGCGAATCTTCGTCCAGTCGGCGTCCAGTTCCTCGGCAATCAGCATGGTCAGACCGGTCCAGATCCCCTGCCCCATCTCGGAATGCCCCAGGAGCACCGTCACGCTGCCATCGGGTGCGATACGCAAGAAGGCATTGGGGGCGAACACTTCGTCCGGCGTCGACGCGGCCTGTGCGAAGCGATGGGTCCCCGGAATGACAAACGCTACCACCAGGCCTGCGCCCAGTACCGCGCTGCTTTTCAAAAAAGCACGACGAGAAGTATCGATGACTGAACTCATCGTCATGCCCCCTTGATTTCGGCCGCGCGTTTGACCGCCGCACGAATGCGTGGATAGGTTCCACACCGACAGAGATTGCCCGACAGCGCCTGATCGATGTCGCTGTCGCTCGGCGACGGGATTTTCGCCAGCAAGGCCGCTGCCGACATGATCTGGCCCGACTGACAGTATCCGCACTGCACCACATCGATCTCGGCCCAGGCGCGTTGCACCGGGTGCGAACCGTCGCTCGACAGGCCTTCGATGGTGAGGATTTTTTGCCCGTTGGCGACAGCTGCCGCCGGGGTGATACAGGAACGTAACGGCGCACCGTCGACATGCACGGTGCAGGCGCCGCACTGGGCCATGCCGCAGCCGAATTTGGTGCCGGTCAAATGCGCGACATCGCGCAATACCCATAACAGCGGCATGTCGCCGGGCACGTCCAGGGGGTGGTCTTTGCCATTGATATTGAGCGTCAGCACGGCAATCTCCTCAGTCACTCACGATGTCCTTTCAGGGCGTCACTGTGGCAACGAGTACCTACGCGCGCCTCGGCTATCCATTGAGCTAAGCGCAATTTTCCCGAGGCCTTGATTTGCGCGACCACCGGTCACATCGGTACTACGCTAATAGTCCAGCCTGATAACTCGCACGGGAGCACCTTCATGTCGCGCATTCAGAAACTCACGCCCTGCCTGTGGTTCGACGATCAGGCCGAAGCCGCCGCGCAGTTCTATTGTTCGGTATTCGAACACTCGACCATTACCGCCATCACCCGCTATGGCAAGGCCGGTTTCGAGTTCCATGGCCGGCCCGAGGGGTCGGTGATGACCGTCAGCTTCGTGCTCGATGGCCAGACCTTTACCGCGCTCAATGGCGGCCCGGTGTTTCGATTTAACGAGGCCATTTCATTTCAGGTCAACTGCCATACCCAATATGAAATCGACCACTTCTGGAACGCGCTGTCTGCCGGTGGCGACAAACAGGCTCAGCAATGCGGCTGGCTCAAGGACAAGTTCGGCCTGTCCTGGCAAATCGTGCCCGTCGCGCTGATGGAAATGATGACCGACAGAGACACCATCAAATCCCAGCGCGTCATGCAGGCGATGTTGCAGATGAAAAAAATCGACATCGCTACACTTCAGCGAGCCTTTAACGATGAGAGCTAATACCTTTCCACGCCGGGGGGAGTGAAAACACCTGGTGATGAATGGCGAAATCAGTCGCGCTGCAACAGCCCCGAGCTGTATTCATTGAAGTTGTTGCCGATTGCACTACCACCAAAGCTCATCTTGTGGGTGCCCTGGCCGTCGAACTGATGGCAGTCCTCTGAAAAACAGGTGCTGGCGGTGACGCCAGAACACGCACTCAACAACAACGTGCCGGTGATCAAAAAGACTTTGACGAGGTTCAACTTCATTTTTCAGTTCCCCTTGGCTGGAAACGAGGCAATGTACGATCCGATTTGACCATCCTACGCCGCCAGACCATCCGAAACATAATGAAACAACAAAAAGGGGCGGACTTATTTGCCACGCAAATAAATCCGCCCCTATTTTCCCTACTCCTGCGACTTAAGCCTGGACCAGGTTGGAGATCTTGACGTCCGGATCGACGTCAGCCTCGTAGTCCACCCCTTCGATCCCGAAGCCGAACAGACGCAGGAACTCTGCCTTGTAACCGGCAAAGTCGGTGAGTTCATAAAGGTTGTCATTGCTGACCTGATCCCAGAGCTGCTTGACGCGCTCCTGGACTTCAGGCGCCAACTCCTTGTAATCCGCGCGCAGACGCCCTTCCTGGTCCATGACGGGAGACTCGCTGTACAAGCTGTCCTTGTAGAGCCCGTAGACCTGCTCGATGCAGCCCTCGTGCGTGCCCTGCTCTTTCATGACCTTGAACAACAACGACAGGTACAGCGGCATGATCGGGATTGCCGAACTGGCCTGGGTCACCACCGCTTTCAAGACCGAAACGCGCGCATCGCCGCCCAGATCCGCCAACTGCTCGCGGATACTCAGGACTTTCTGATCCAGGTCCTTCTTGGCCGCGCCAATGGAGCCATTCCAGTAAATGTCGTGGGTCAGTTTTTCGCCCAGGTAGGTGAACGCAGTGGTTTTCGCCCCCTCGGCCAGAACGTCCGCTTCGTGCAGGGCGTCGATCCACATCTGCCAGTCTTCGCCGCCCATGACCTTGACGGTACCGTCGATTTCTTCCTGGGTCGCTTCGGCCAGGGTGGTCACGTTGACCTCTTCCTTGTCGGTGTTCAGGCCGCGCTGGGTCACCGACTTGCCGACCGGCTTGAGCGTCGAGCTGTAGACTTCACCGGTTTTCGGATCGGTACGACGCGGTGCCGCCAGGCTGTAGACCACCAGGTCGATCTTGCCCATGTCGCGTTTGATGGTCTCGATGGTCAGGCGCTTGACTTCATCGGAGAACGCGTCGCCGTTGATGCTCTTGGCGTAGAGGCCTTCCGATTCGGCAAACGTATGGAAGGCCGCGGTGTTGTACCAGCCAGCGGTGCCGAGCTTGCCCTCAACACTTTCACGCTCGAAGAACACACCCAGCGTCCTGGCTCCGCAGCCAAAAGCCGCGGTGATGCGCGCTGCAAGTCCGTAGCCGGTCGATGCACCAATCACCAGTACGTTCTTCGGCCCTTCGCTGATCTGTCCTTGTGCGCGGACATAGTCGATCTGATTCTTGACGTTGGCTTTGCAGCCAGTCGGGTGGGTAGTGACACAAACAAAACCACGAACGCGCGGTTTAACGATCATAAAAAGATCTCCCTCTTCCAAGATGCCGAGAGCCAACACTGGCTGTAAAAGTCATAGACGCTGGGAAAACCGAAGCGTCACGGTGACGGGCCTATTCATCGACCTCACTGTCCGGGCCTATCGGAAATGGAGAGCATACCTCGATGATTTGAGCCGCTGTTTCCAATCCGACATTGGCGTTATTCAAAAACAACCTAACACGCGGTGATGACATTCTGGACGAACCCGTTTCCATTGCTAGCGTTATCCATGGAAACACCTCAGGTCGTCAGGAGCAGTCCGGTGAACAAGCCCATGGAAGAGCCTTATGGTGGTAGGCGCAGGACTTATCTGTTCAAGGAATCGCACCTGAGACCACGGCAACGGGCCCTGCTTCTTGCGCTGATTCTGTTGTTCATCAATGGCGTCGGCCGGTTGTTCATGGTGGACGTGGTCGGACTTGACGGAGCAGTCCTGCTGCTGGTGACAGTACTCGCTGCCTTCACCACGGTGATCTGCGGCGCCCCACTCATCATGTTTCTGAGCATGGGCTGGTTTACCCGCTACAGCGAATTCCAGAACAGCTTGAAAGGTGGCGCCCTGGCGGCCTACTTGCAACGCTTCTGGTCGCCCAGTCTGATCCATTCGCTCCAGGACGAAGGGAAGCTGAGCCAGAATGGTTCAGTAGACGATTGGCGAACATGCTCCGACAAGAACCCGCAACTGTGCGAGCGTTTGTTTGCGCGGATCTACCATGAGCAATATGGGCTGGGGCCATTTATTGTGCCTTTCGTCATTCTCTTGCTGGTGGCTTATGCCGCAGCAGCCCTGGTTGCATCCAACTATGTCATCCCGAACTGCGACCACACGCTTCAAGTGGCTTGCGTGTATAAGCTTGGGAGTTCGCTGCTGGTCAGCTCGCTGGCGGGGGCTTTCATGTTTGTCGTGAGCGACTCCGTCCTCAGTATCCGGCGCAAGTCACTGAACATTTCCGATGTGTATTGGTACTCCCTGCGTCTGTTTCTGGCTATTCCACTGGCCTTGGTGGTCGCGAATACTGGCGAGGTAGAAAGCGCACATGTCGTCACCGCCTTTGCTTTGGGTACCTTGCCAATCGATCCGCTGATGAAAGTCGTGCGAAGGCTGGGCTTTCCCCAACTCACCGACCAGGACCTCAGGGACGGCAGTTCAGACAAGTTGCTGGTCCTTGAAGGCGTGACACTGCCAGTGGTCGCGACGCTGGAATCAGAGGGCATCAACTCGATCGAGCAAGTTGCCGCGGCAGATCCAGTGTTGCTTTCAATCCGTACCGGGTTCCCCTTCAGGTTCACCTTGCGCCTGGGCTCTCAGGCTATCGTGCGGCGTCATCTGGGCGAAAACGCGGCCAGGCTGCTTCCGGTGGGGCTCGCGGATGTCGTCCCGATTTACCTGTTGGTGCAGGCACTCGATACCCCAACGGGACCAACCGTGAACGCCCCCGGACCGTTTCCGCGGCTCGAAACGCCCGATGTGGTCGTCCAGGCCGCAGCCGCCCGCCTTTTCCCCGATGACAATGACCTACAGCGTCAGGCCATCACCCAAATGAAATTTCGTCAAATTGCCGCCGAAGAATATACGGTGATGCTGGCACGGATTACCCCGCCCGATACCGGGTTGTAACGGCAGGGCAACCGTCTCCTCCGTTCACCCTGATATTTCGTAGCCCGCAGGCAGTACCGAATATGGATTCACAACGAAATGTCGGGCGCTTTCCATGTACTGTGGCCGGATGAGTCGATGACCTGTCCTGGCAGGAACATCACCACCACTCATTCGTCACAGTCCATCAACTGATCATGACGTACCTGGGCGGTGACAAATAAAGCCCTCACCATTACAATTTGATTATCATCGGTCGCTTCAGGGTACCAACAACTCCATGGAAAATAAGACAGCACGACTGACTGTGCTCATTGACCCCGTCAAGAAAAAGGCCCTTGAGGAGCTCTGTGCATCTCAGGATTTGACCCCTTCACAGGTCGTCCGCCAGCTTATTCGAGACTACCTGGAGACACATGGCGTGTCCTACTCGACCAAAAGTAAAATTGCAACCAACGGCAAATGATGCATCCCCGGATGGGCTGGCACAAAAAGAGCCAGCTCATCGTTCTACCTGCAACGCCCCAGTTCAGCTGTAGCCTGATGACTTGTCGATCTCGCCACAGCGCCTCAGTGCACCACTGAAGTCGGCATGATAATGCTCCGAACCGAGTGCTTGGAGTATCCCCGCCTTGTCCAGCTTGCCAAGAACTTTCTCATTGGCTTCACACAGTTTTACGACAATGCTGCGCTTACGTAAGTGCTCAATGACTTCAAGCAGCGTTTGTAAGCCCGTTATATCCATGAACGGCACTCGCTTCAGACGAATAATCAATGTTCCTGGATCGGTGTGCGTTTGAGCCAGAACCCGTTCAAAGGTTTCTGCTGCGCCAAAGAAAAGCGGCCCCTCAATGGTGTAAACCAAAACGCCAGCCGGAAGATGAACATGGCCATTGATCCGTAACTCGACCTCAAGCTCTTTTTCGACCATTTGCTGCACCTCGACTGAAGAAGCCATCCGACGCATGAATTGCAACATGGCGAGAATGACACCGATGTTTACGGCGATCGTTAAATCACTGAAAACGGTCAGGCTGAAGGTGATGAGCAGTATGGCGACGTCGGCTTTAGGGGCTCGCTCGACCATGCGTTTGAAGTGCTTCAACTCACTCATGTTGTAAGCGACGACAAATAAGATCGCAGCCAACGTACACAGCGGAACATCCGCGGCCAGAGGCGCCAGCAAAGAAATCAATAGAACCAATGTGAGAGCATGGGTAACCCCGGCAATTGGACTGGTCCCGCCATTGCGGATATTGGTAGCTGTTCGAGCAATCGCACCGGTCGCAGCAAAACCACCGAACAAGGGCGTGATCAGGTTAGCGATGCCTTGGCCAATTAACTCCTGATTGGAGTCATGTTTGGTACCCGCCATACCATCGGCGACAACAGCAGACAGTAATGACTCGATAGCCCCCAGCATCGCGATCGCGAACGCCGGGGCGATCAACTCAATCACCTGCGGTATGGTTATTTCCGGCAGGCCAATCGCAGGCAGTCCTTGAGGAATTCCCCCAAAAGCACTGCCAATCGTTGCAACGCCAACAAACTGAAAATAAGACTGTATTGCCGTCACGGCGACCATGGCAACCAAAGGACCCGGCACGCGTCTTATGCCAGGTATTTTGGGGGCCGTAATGACCAGCACCAGACTCGAAAGCGCTAACAATGTCGTGGGTATATGAAGGTTGGGGAGTGTCTGGATCAAATGCCAGAGCCGCTCATGGAAATGCTCGCCGGCAATTTTCGGCAAGCCGAAAAAGTCTTTCCATTGCCCCACCCAAATGATCACGCCAATACCAGCAGTGAATCCGACAATCACTGGATCGGGAATGAACTTGATGATGGCCCCAAGCTTGGTGATACCGAGCAGTAACAAAATCACCCCGGCCATCATTGTTGCTATCTGCAAGCCGTCAACGCCGTACTTAGCGGTCACGCCCGCCAGAATGACGATGAATGCCCCTGTCGGGCCAGCGATCTGAAGACGACTCCCTCCAAAAAGAGAAACTAAGACGCCACCGATAATGGCCGTGTAAATCCCTTGCTCAGGTTTGACGCCTGAGGCAATGGCGAACGCCATGGCCAAGGGTAGCGCCACGACGCCGACGATGACGCCAGAGACAATATTTCGAAGCCAATGCTCAGGCGTTAGCAGGCCTGCTTTCCAGGCTTCTCGTATCGCAATCATGTCTAGCCTCTCCTTGACAGCATGTGCATACTATTCACATGAAGTGATAATAGTAAAGAAATTGAACTACCCTTGGCACAGCACTTGAGCTCGCTGAAAATCCAGTGCTGAAAGGTCAAAAATCAGGCTTGTGGACAGAATGAGTCCACGCTCGGAGGTCCGCATGAAACGCGAAGACGTCAAAACCAAACACGGTGAAGGCATGCACTTCGACACGCATGTGATCGTCAACCCGGCCAATACAAGCGAGTGGATCATCCTTTTCAAAAAAGAGGCGGGAAGAAGTTATTTTCTGGTCAATGACAACGAAGAAGTCGAGTCATTTGGACACCTGGATGACCTGATCCATGAACTGCGGGAGATTGGCATCAAGTCCGCCGAGATTCACTTCTGACTGTTCCTCTCTTGGCGTTTGATCATGTCAGTAAAGATTGGGCATCTGACCAAGCTCCCCCACGAAAGGTAGTTCGCTGCTACTTCATGGGGTCGCAGTGCAAGACAGTCATCACATCAGGCAGCTGAGCCCTACGTCCTTTCCTCTATCTCTGCACAACGTACTGTCCATTTGAGCATCCAGGAATAGAGTTCCCCCCCCCCGCCCCTGACTTTCGAGCACGCAAGGGAGAACTGCTGACTTAGAGAATCGCCAGATACTCCTCGGTACTGTCAGGCCAACGGGGGAAAACCTCGAGACCCGACATCACCTGGCGTAGCGTCAGGACCAACGGCATAAATGCCGGCACACATCGCCTCGCAGGTAGTATCCACTAGCCGGCGAGCTTCAGGGCGTTGGAACTTTTGCCCTCATTACTTGACTCCAGAAACTAAATTAACGGGTGTTACTTGAGAGAAATAAACGGGAGTAGTACGGGAGGCGAGATCAAAGTCTCTATGGCAGCGCTCACCAGGATTTACGGTCCACGAGGGGGCATGAAACCCTATGGATAGAGGGTTCATTCCTGTGTTCGATCAAATGCTGAGCGGCACGGCGGCCCATTTCGTAATACGGAAGTTGCACAGTGCTCAGCGGTGGATAGAACAACTCGGCAACGCCGATCATATTGTCGTAGCCAAGCACGGCCACCTCGGCAGGAATGCGCAGACCGCGACTGAGCAGGTATTGATAAGCGACCAACGCAATGCGGTCGTTGCCACAAATAAGCAGGTCGAAGGCCGGCTTTCCATCCGCCCCCCGCAATTGCTGCTCCAGCGCTACAACCGTTTCCTCATAGGCATCATCGGTCGACAGGTTGTATTGGGGAACACTGTTCAGCGACACCCCGGACTCTGCGAGGGCGCGAACCAGTCCCTGCTGGCGCAACTCCCAGGCGAGACTGCTGTGCGGCAGGTTGATGCACAACGGATGCCGGTAGCCACGCTTCAGCGCCTGCCGTACGGCCTGGTACTGACCGTCTTCGTCATCGGGTATGTAACAGGCCACGCCCGGCTCTGAACTCACGCAGTTGCTGAGTACCAGTGGCAAGCGACGGAGTGTCTGGGGAATCTCGACGGTACGAAGCTGCATGGCACTGAAGATGATCCCGTCGGGCTGATGCGACAGCATCAGGTCGATGGTCTGCTGACTCGGCGGAGCCTCGAACACGTTGAGAATAAAGACGTTCCAGCCGTTTTCTCGGGCCGTGCGTTCCATTGACAGCAGCATTTCTACGGCGAAGGGAGTTGTCGCGGTATCAAGCGCGAAGACGCCAATGGTTTTGCCACTGGAGTGACCACCACGGATCTTGCGTGCAGAAAGGCTGGGGACGTAGCCCAGCGCCTCGACCGCTTGACGAACTTTCGTCAGAGTTTCCTGGTTCAGTTTTTCCGGGGTGTTGAGCGCCCTGGAAACGGTCATGAAGGAAACCCCCGCCAGCCGTGCGACATCTTTAACTGAAGCCATTCGCGAGTGCCATTGCTTGTCTGGCCGGGCATCATGTCATGCTTGGCAAAAGCATGACAACACGATGCCGGCAGCAGGCGGTACAAATGGCCTATCCAGGGTATTCAGAGCTGGAGATCGGCCAGGTCCCAGGCCGAAACGGCCCCAAACACCCCTGCCCCGTTGACCGCGAAAGCGCTGATCGCGAGGCTGTCGGGCCGTGGGTAAATCCGGCTGCTCAAGCTATGGGCGCCATCGTCGACGAACACCTCGATGGACGAGCGATCGAGAAAAATCCGCAGCGCGATCCGTGTTTGCTCTGCGGCCACCGGCACACTACGAACACCGCTCACGCCAGCTCCCGAGTGTTGCCTGTCGAGGACCAGGCGTCGGGCCATGGCATCGAAATACAGCAATGTCCGCTCCTGCTGGTCCTCGCTACAGCGCAGCGCCAGACCAAAGCGCTCAGCCGTGCTGCCAGCCAGATCCAGTTCGAGCTCCAACTCCAGCAGCGCGCCACGAACGTCAAGTGCACGGCTCTGTGACTCGAGCTTCCCTATCTCCAGCGTTTGTCGTGACTGCCGGAGCGCTATCAGCTCACGTGCCGGACGCATGCGTAGTCGGTCGCCGTCGCAGC
Organism: uncultured Pseudomonas sp.; assembly: GCA_964396695.1. Taxonomy (GTDB): domain Bacteria; phylum Pseudomonadota; class Gammaproteobacteria; order Pseudomonadales; family Pseudomonadaceae; genus Aquipseudomonas. The sequence continues at coordinate 1,254 of CAYNGZ010000092.1, read as the reverse complement.
TCACTTCACGTGGCAACGACAGCGAGCCACACCAGTGCTGTTCCTGACTCGGCATAGGGCTGTCCCACATGTCCATCCATGCCCAGAGCAAGCGACGCCCGTCTGGAGCCAGCAGGGTCTGTGCGGCATAGAAGTCGTGCCCGTGATCGAGCTCGCGCAGCGGGCTGCCCTCAATGAAGCAACCGGCGTTGTCCAGTCGGCCCAATCGATAGCTGTTCTGAAACTTGTTCCAGTTGTCGTAACCACTGGGCTTCAGGCCTTGCGGCGAGTACAGAAAAACGTCGCATCCATCCAGTTCGAATACGTCCGGACACTCCCACATGTAACCGTCAGACTCGCGTTTGCCGTCCAGGGCACAGCCTAGGTAATCCCAATGATGCAGGTCCTCGGAGCGATAGAGCAAAAGCTGCGGGTCGTCCCCTTGACGAGCGCCAAGCGCCATCCACCAGTGGTCTGCGCGCTTCCAGACCTTTGGGTCGCGAAAATGCATGATGCCCGGATGCGGTGGCGTTTCGATCACAGGCCCATGCTTGGTGAACGTAAGGCCATTCGTGCTGCTGGCCAGGCATTGAACCTGGTGAATCTTTTGGTCATCACCCGGCTCCCCTAACCAGGTGTGCCCGGTGTAGATCAGATAAAGCGTATCGCCGACAACGACAGCCGATCCGGAAAAACAACCGTCTTGGTCGTAGGGATCGCTGGGCGCCAGCGCTATGGGCAGATGCTCCCAATGCACCAGATCGCTGCTTTTGGCGTGCCCCCAGTACATCGGTCCCCACTGCGCCGAGTAAGGATGATGCTGGTAGAACACATGGTATTCGCCTTGAAAATAGACCAGTCCATTTGGGTCATTCATCCATCCGGTCGGGGGCGACAGGTGATAGCCGAGGCGATAATCGTTGCCGCGTTCGGGCAGTTTTCTTTCGATGGCGCGATGCGCTTCGTCCAGCAATGCAGCGTGCATGGCGTGATCCTTACTAGGGTTCGTAACGGTTGGCTGATTGAGCCATGGCGGGAAGCTCTATCGAATCAGGCGTTCTCGCCTGGGATGATTGGCGGGCCGGGTCCGCGCGTAACAACGACCACGACAGCAGCAGGCAACTGCCTACCAGGCCAGCCATCGCTACAGCCGTATCCCACCAGTGGCGACAGCAACATCGCGGTCAATTGCTGGGCGAACTGGAACCCCACCAGGTAGATTGGGGATTCCATGCGCACTTGGACACCCATTCCACGAACACTTGGACAGCGATT
>CAYNGZ010000091.1:0-17349 GCA_964396695.1 uncultured Pseudomonas sp. | reverse complement strand
TCACGGTTATTTGACCCGGCTCTTGCCGGGTCTTTTTTTACCTGGCGAAAAGTGATGTGCAGGCTATCTCGAAGCGACTTACCGTCGCATTTGCGCGCAATAGTCCTGCGCAGGCCTCGTTGCCGTATACCAGACATAATCGGCCGACTCCGACGAAACCCACCCCCCCTTTTCTGCCAGCATCAACACCACCGGTGCCGAACGCTCGCCGAGATCCTGCGCATGTATTGGCACTCCGATATCCAGACGCGCGTGGTAAGCACCGGCAAACAACACAGCCGGTGCAGGCGCTGCCAACAATCTCTGGGCCATCTGCCGATCACGCTGTTGCTGAACCGCCAGCATGGCCGGGATCTGGCGCTCGGGTAACAACCCGCAGTGAGAATCACGAATCTGCGCCAGCAATTCACGCTTGACCGCTGCCGCGTTCGATCGGGCACCGCTCACGGCTGGCGCTTGCTTATAAATGCGCCGAACGTCAGTCATATCCAGATTCGCCGCCAGTAACGGATAGGGCTGAACCAATGCATACCGCACAATCGAACCGTACAGGTTCCAGTCCCAACCCGGTTGCCAGGCCAGCGCCTCCGGCAAATCGGCAGGCCAGCGGTTGGCAGCCACCGTACGGACCTCATCGACACGAACCTGCTGATCGGGCGTCAGCATTTCCAGCAACAGACTGCCTTGGGGACGACGCTGAGCAAGCGCCTTCAATAGCCATAACTGCACGTGATGGTGATCAGGGTTGTCATGCTGTTCGCCAATGATCAGCCGCGGCGCTCCGGCCAACCGCTCAACCAGGGCTTGCGCACTCAAGCGCTGGCCACTGTGCAGATCGCGAATAACGCCCGCCGGTTGATCCACGGCACGGGGTGCCAGGTTTTGACAGGCGCTCAGTAACAGCAGCGCCAGAATCAATATCCCACGCATGACGTCACCTCAACGGGCGATGATCAGCGGATGCCCGCGCTCCGGGTGCGGCTGCACCAATACATCCAGCCCGAACACGGCTTTGAGCGGTTCCGGCCGCAGCACCTGCTGCGGTGTGTCCAACACATGTGGACGCCCGCCTTCGAGCAGCAGAATACGGTCACAATAACGCGCCGCCAGATTCAGATCATGCAGAATCACCAAAACCGCCGCCCCGTGATCGGCGAACTCACGAATTGCCTGCAAGGTGGTGTGTTGATGCAGCGGGTCGAGCATTGACGTCGGCTCATCGAGCAGCAAGGTTTGCCCGGCCTCACCCGGCCAAAGCTGCGCCAAAACCCGCGCCAGATGCACACGCTGACGCTCGCCACCCGACAAGGCCAGGTAACTGCGACCGCTCAGATGCCCGACATCAGCGGCCTGCAAGGCGGCCGCGACAATTTCGTCATCGCGCATCCGGCCTGTTTGATGAGGCAAGCGGCCCATGCCGACCACTTCCTCGACACGGAACGCAAAATCCAGGGTTGAGTTCTGCGGCAGTACCGCCAGGCGTTGCGCCCGATGCGCGCCCTCCCAATGGCTCAGTTCGCGCTGATCGAGCCACACACGGCCATGATCCGGACTCAACTCGCCACATAAAGCGCCGAGCAAGGTGCTTTTACCCGCGCCGTTGGGGCCCAGCACACCCAGGACTTCACCCGGTTTGAGCTCAAGGTCGATGTCTGCCAGGACAATTTTCTTGCCGCGGCAGATCTGCAGATTTTCCGCTCGCAGCATCAGGCGCGACCTCGTAACAGCAAATACAGAAAGAACGGCGCGCCGATAAAGGCAGTGACGATACCAATCGGCAATTCAGCCGGGGCCAGCGCCAGCCGCGCCACCAGGTCGGCAAACAGCAACAGGCTCGCGCCCGCCAGGACTGAGGCCGGCAACAGCACCCGGTGATCGGGACCGGCCAGCAACCGCACCAGATGGGGCACCACCAACCCGACAAAACCGATCATTCCCGCTGCCGCAACAGCGGCACCGACACCCAGCGCGGTGCAGAACACCAGTTCACGCTTGAGCCCTTCGACGTTGATCCCCAAGTGGCCGGCCTCGGACTCGCCGAGCAACAGCGCATTCAGCGCCTTGGCCCGACGCGGTAACCACAATGCAACCGCCGCGCTCACCAGCAGCAGTGGCCAGAGTCGTGCGTAGCTGGCGCCATTGAGACTGCCCAGGTTCCAGAAAGTCAGTGTACGCAAGGTCGCGTCGTCCGCCAGATAGGTGACCAAGCCCACCGCCGAACTGGCCAGCGCCGTCAGGGCAATGCCTGCCAGCAGCATGGTTGCCACGTTGGTCTGGCCGTTACGCCGACCGAGGCGGTAAACCAGCGCCGTCACGCCAAGCCCACCTAAAAACGCACACAGCGATAACAGGTAGGGGCCAACCGTCTCGGGCAGTCCGCCAAACAGCGCGCCGCCGACAATCGCAATCGCCGCGCCCAGCGCTGCGCCACTGGAGACACCGACCAGCCCCGGATCTGCCAGCGGATTGCGGAACAAACCCTGCATGGCCACGCCGGACAAGGCCAGCACCCCGCCTACCGCCAGACCGAGCAAAGTGCGCGGTAAACGTATCTGCCCCAGAATCAGTTCGGCCTGCTCCAACCCTTGCGCAGGAAGCGGCAACCCCATCATCCGCATCGCGGCGCGCAACGTATCGATCAGCGGCAAGCTGACTGGCCCCAGGGCCAATGACAACCAGATCGCCAGCAAACACAGCAGACTCAGCCCAATAAATAAAGAACGCGGTTTAACCAGAGTCGTCATGGGGTGATGTTTGCCTTGGCCGGTTCAGCCGGATAGAACCCGGCAGACAACTTCACCAGGCTTTCCGGCAAGCGCGGCCCCAAGCCGCCGACCAACAGCGTCGGGTCCAGTTCGAACACCCGCCCGGCCTTGGCCGCCGGAGTCGACGCGAGAATCGGGTTTTCCTTGAATAACGCAGCACGTGCGGCGTCACCGGCCAGCGCCCGATCGGCAAACACCAACACGTCTGGCGTCAGGCCAGCCAGGGACTCGACAGAAAAAGGTTTGTAACCGGTATGGGTCGCCAGGTTATGCCCGCCAGCCTGTTGCAACAGCCAATCGGCGGCGGTGTCTTTGCCAGCGATCAGCGGCTTGCCACCCGCGTGTCCCAACAGTAACAACACACCCGGCGCCTTCTGCCTGGCCTGGGCCTGGCTGACCCAGTTTTTTTGCTGCTCAAGCTGCTCTTGATAACGACTGAACAGTGCGCTGGCCTGCGGCTCGCTGCCGAGCAACTGACCCAGGTGCTGCAAATTACCTTGCAGGGTTGGCAGGTCCGCCTGCGCAGAAAACAGCTCAACCTGCACACCCGCACTGCGAATCTGCGACAACACCGGCGGCGGGCCCATTTCTTCCGTACCGACGAGAATCTGCGGACGCAAACTCAGAATGCCTTCCGCCGACAACTGCCGCTGATACCCGATACTCGGCAGAGCCTTGAGTGACTCGGGATGCTGGCTGGTGGTATCAACACCCACCAGTTTCGACTCGGCGCCCAACGCGCTCACCCACTCCGACAAAGCGCCGCCAGCACTGACCCAGCGTTGTGGCAATTCGGTCGCTTGAGCCCCATGGTTGACCAAAAGTCCGACACAGAGCGCAATAGCGCTGGTACTCAGGCGCATAACAGGGTTTCCTTTGAGGAGTTTTCCCGCAGGATCAAGGCGTCGTCAGCTACGCAACCACCACGGGCGAAGCACACATTTGATAATTGTTTGCATTTGAACGTCAAGCTCAGACACATTTGCTAACCAGTGAACGCGCACTGCATAACCGCCAGAGGCACTTGAGAATAGTCATGAAGTTTCTTTGCACCAGCGCCGAGCTGGTCGATGCCAGCAGCCGTGGTTTCGAACTCGACGGCCAGAAATTGTTTGCCGTGCGCCGTGAGGGCCGGGTCTACGTGTATGAAAATCGCTGCCCGCATCGCGGCGTCGGCCTGGAGTGGCAACCCGACCAGTTTCTCGACCCCAGCGCCAGCCTGATCCAGTGCGCCACCCATGGCGCACTGTTTCTGATCGAAAGCGGTGAATGCGTGGCCGGCCCTTGCGCCGGACAGTTCCTCCGTGCCCTGGCGTGCCGCGAAGACAGCATGGGAATCTGGGTTCAATCTTAAGCCCCCCGATCCTTAAGAACTCAGCAACACCTCCAGCCGACGGTCGACGCGCACCTCGTGCGAGGTCAGGCTTACGCCGTACGCCAACACTTCAACCCCGGCTGCTTTCGCCTCACGTAACGCGGCCGCGTAACCCGGGTCGATCTCCTCGGCCGGGCGCACCGCGTCGATGCCCGTCAGATTGACGCAATACAACTGCACCGCACGAATACCGTCCCGCGCCAGGCACGCCAACTCGCGCAGATGTTTGGCGCCGCGCTGAGTCACCGCGTCCGGAAACGCCGCGACCGCTGAACCGTCAAAGCCCAGCGTGACACTTTTGACTTCAACGAAGGCCGGGCCGTTTGGGTAGTCGAGACGAAAATCGATACGGCTGTTTTCCTGACCGTACGGCACTTCCCGCTTGAGCCCGGTAAAACCACTGAGTTCGGTGATCAAACCACCGCGTAGCGCCTCTTCGATCAAGGTATTGGCCCGCGCCGTGTTGACGCAGGCCAGCCGCCCTTGCGGGGTTTCGCTGATTTCCCAGGTACCGGGCAACTTGCGCTTGGGGTCGTTGGAGCGGCTAAACCAAACCTGCCCACCTTCGACCATGCAATTGAGCATCGATCCGGTGTTGGGGCAATGAATGGTCAGCAACTCACCGTCAACGGTTTCGATATCAGCCAGAAAGCGCTTGTAGCGACGGATCAGCCGACCTTCTTCCAGAGGAGGATTGAAGTGCATCAGCCTTGCCAGCTCCGCAAGCCACGGGCAATCCGCTCCACCGCTTCCTCCAAACGCGGCAGGCTCTGGGTGTAGGCGAACCGAACGTGATGACCGGCCTGATACCGACCAAAATCCAGGCCCGGAGTGAAGGCGACGTGCTCGGTTTCCAGGAAATGCCGACAGAACGCAAACGCGTCACCGCCAAAGGCACTGATGTCCGCATACAGATAGAAGGCGCCTTCCGGCTCCACGGCAATCCCGAAACCCAATTCACGCAAGGCTGGCAGCAGGAAGTCACGCCGGCGCCCGAACTCGGCCCGACGCTCTTCAAGAATGCTCAGGGTGTCCGGCTCAAAGCAGGCCAGCGCCGCGTGCTGGGCCATGCTCGGTGCGCTGATGTAAAGGTTCTGCGCGAGTTTTTCCAACTCACCGACAGCCGCCGCCGGAGCGACCAGCCAACCCAGGCGCCAGCCGGTCATGCCGAAATACTTGGAGAAACTGTTCAATACAAAAGCGCTGTCATCCACTTCCAGCACACTGGCAGCGTCGGTGCCGTAGGTCAGGCCGTGATAGATCTCATCCACCACCAGATGGCCGTGGCGCTGTTTGATGGCGGCGGACAACCCGGCCAGTTCATCGTGGGTCAGGACAGTCCCGGTCGGGTTGGCCGGTGAAGCAACCAGTGCACCAACGCTGTCATGGTCCCAGTAGCGCTCGACCAGGTCCGGCGTCAGTTGATAACGCACGTCCGGGCCAACCGGAACCAATTGCGCCGCGCCCTCCACCAGGCGCAGAAAATGCCGGTTGCACGGGTAACCCGGGTCGGCCAGCAACCAGTGTTTGCCCGGATCGACCAGCAAGGCGCTGGCCAGCAATAGCGCGCCAGATCCGCCTGGCGTGATCAGGATGCGTTGCGGGTCTATATTCAACCCGTAGCGTTGCTGATAGAAGCCCGAAATGGCTTCACGCAGTTCTGGAATGCCGCGAGCGGCGGTGTAACGGGTTTTCCCCGCTGTCAGCGCAGCCTGGCCGGCCTTGATGATCGGTTCGGCAGTGGTGAAGTCCGGTTCGCCGATTTCCAGGTGAATCACATCGTGCCCGGCCGCTTGCAATTCATTGGCGCGCGCCAGCAATGCCATGACATGGAAAGGTTCGATAGCGCGGCTGCGCGCACTGTAGGACTGAGCCATTAGCCTTCCTTCAACGGGGAAAAGAATTGATTCTACCCAAGCACAGGAACGAGCGAGAACCTAAAGCGGTCACAACCAACGCTCACCCGTAAAAGAACTGATACATAAGGCTCAGGATTGACTAAAATCAATAGTTGATCAGATCACCAGCGCCACCAGACAAGGCTTTGCAAACTCCTGCAAGCCTTACGGGCCGCGTCCCCCACATCCGGGAGTAGCGCGCTCCGATTTGATCTGGTAAGTTCGCCCGCTTGCAGTCGCAGGGCCGGCAGGTGTCGGTGATGGAGCAATCCTGCGCAATGGATTACAAGAGTAGAGGCGGTCCATTTCATGCCCACCCAAGCAAAGCAACAGCAGCAACCGACGATCAGCGGTTTCGAACCTTACGTTCCGGCTGAAGGCGAGGAGTACATGGGCGCCCCCATGCGCGCGCACTTCACCAAGCTCCTCCAGGGCTGGAAAAAAGAGCTGATGGAAGGGGTCGACAAGACGGTAGACCACATGAAGGATGAGGCTGCCAACTTCCCCGACCCGGCCGACCGGGCCAGCCAGGAAGAAGAATTCGCCCTCGAGCTGCGTGCTCGCGACCGCGAGCGCAAGCTGATCAAGAAGATCGACAAGACGCTTGAACTGATCCAGGACGAAGAGTACGGCTGGTGCGAGTCCTGCGGCATCGAGATCGGCGTCAAGCGCCTCGAGGCCCGCCCTACTGCCGATCTGTGCATCGACTGCAAGACCCTGGCGGAAATCAAGGAAAAGCAAGTCGGCAAGTAAGCGTCGACTTGAACGGCATCGACCTGAACAAAAAGCGGAGCGTGCGAACGCTCCGTTTTTGTTTCTGACTGTTTTGTTCTTTCAATTAACATCGCGCCCATGACCGCCATCAAATCCCCCGCCTACATCGGGCGCTTCGCCCCCACCCCCAGTGGACACCTGCACTTCGGCTCGCTGGTCGCGGCATTGGCCTCCTACCTTGACGCCCGCTCGGTCGGCGGCCGTTGGCTGTTGCGCATGGAAGACCTCGACCCGCCTCGGGAGGAACCCGGCGCCCAGGCGGCGATCCTCAGGGCACTGGAAAGCTACGGTTTCGAATGGGACGGCGAAATGGTCCGCCAGAGCGAACGTCACGACGCTTATGCGCAGGTGTTGAATCAACTGTTCAACCATGGCCTGGCCTACGCCTGCACCTGCTCGCGCAAACAACTGGCGCCTTATCACGGGATTTATCCAGGCCTGTGCCGCAACGCCGGTCACGCCAGCAAAGACGCGGCGATCCGCTTGCGCGTCCCGGAGCTGGAGTATCACTTCACAGACCGCGTGCAAGGCGAGTACCGCCAGCACCTGGGCCGGGAGGTCGGCGACTTCGTGATTCGTCGGCGCGACGGGCTCTACGCCTATCAACTGGCGGTGGTGCTCGACGACGCCTGGCAAGGCATCACCGATATCGTCCGCGGTGCCGACCTGCTCGACTCCACCCCACGTCAGTTGTACCTGCAAGAACTGCTCGACCTGCCGCAGCCGCGCTACCTGCACCTGCCGCTGATTACCCAACCGGACGGCAACAAGCTCGGCAAGTCCTATCGCTCGCCGCCCCTGACCGAAGATCAGGCCACGCCCCTTTTGCTGCGTGCCCTGCGCGCGCTGGGGCAAAACCCTGGCCACGAACTCGACGACGCCAGCCCCAAAGAAGTGCTGAACTGGGGCATCAGGCACTGGGATGCGACGCTAATCCCGCGCACACTGACACTGCCCGAAGCGCAATTACGCTGACTAGGCTTGCAGCTTGGCGCCCATCCGTTACCATCGCCGCACGTTTTCGGGCACGCGCACAATAATAGAGAGGCCGGGATGTACATCTATCGCTTGGTCCTGCTCCTGGTAGTGGGGATCTATCTGTTCTCCCCCGCCATCATGGACTGGTGGATCGACGCCACTGGCGCCTGGTATCGCCCGTATCTGCTGTGGCTGATTCTGATCGTCGTGACCTTCATCCTGCAGAGCCAAAAAGATGCCGATGAGCTTTAGCCTGACCCAGATGATCCTGATCAGTGCCGCTTACCTTGCGGTGCTGTTCGGCGTTGCCTGGAGCAGCGAGCGCGGAATGATTCCGCGAGCGATCATTCGCCACCCGCTGACCTACACCTTGTCATTGGGTGTCTACGCCAGCGCCTGGGCGTTTTACGGCACGGTCGGCCTGGCCTATCAATACGGGTATGGCTTTCTGTCCAGCTACCTCGGGGTCTCCGGGGCATTTCTGCTGGCGCCGGTGTTGCTGTACCCGATTTTGAAGATCACTCGCACGTATCAGCTTTCTTCTCTGGCCGACCTGTTTGCGTTTCGCTTTCGCAGTACCTGGGCCGGTGCGCTGACCACGATCTTCATGCTGGTCGGCGTATTGCCGTTGCTGGCGCTGCAGATTCAGGCGGTGGCCGACTCGATTGGCATCCTCACCCGTGAGCCGGTACAGCATCGGGTCGCCTTGAGCTTCTGTGCCCTGATCACCCTGTTCACGATTTTCTTCGGCTCGCGACATATTGCGACGCGGGAGAAACACGAAGGCCTGGTGTTTGCGATTGCCTTTGAATCGGTGATCAAGCTGATCGCCATTGGCGGCGTTGGCCTCTACGCCTTGTACGGCGTGTTCGACGGCCCGCAACAGCTGGAAATCTGGTTGCTGCAAAACCAGACCGCCCTCGCCGCCCTGCACACGCCGCTGCAAGAAGGTCCATGGCGCACGCTGTTGCTGGTGTTCTTCGCCTCGGCGATCGTGATGCCGCACATGTACCACATGACGTTCACCGAAAACCTCAACCCGCGTTCGCTGGTGAGTGCGAGCTGGGGCTTGCCGCTGTTTCTGCTGCTGATGAGCCTGGCCGTACCGCTGATTCTCTGGGCCGGCCTGAAACTCGGCGCCACCACCAACCCGGAATACTTCACCCTCGGCGTCGGCATCGCCGCCAACAGCAAGGCCCTGGCATTGCTGGCCTATGTCGGCGGGCTGTCGGCCGCCAGCGGCCTGATCATCGTCACCACCCTGGCGCTGTCCGGAATGGCGCTGAACCACCTGGTGCTGCCGCTGTATCAGCCGCCCGCCGAAGGCAATATCTACCGCTGGCTGAAGTGGACCCGTCGCGCCTTGATCGTCGCGATCATCATGGCCGGCTATGGTTTCTACCTGCTGTTGGGCGCCGAACAGGACCTGGCCAACCTGGGCATCGTCGCGTTCGTCGCCACGCTGCAATTCCTGCCCGGCGTACTGTCCGTCCTGTATTGGCCGACCGCCAACCGTCGCGGCTTCATCGCCGGGTTGCTGGCGGGGATTCTGGTCTGGCTGGTGACCATGCTGTTGCCGCTGGTCGGGAATCTTCAGGGCTTTTATATTCCGCTGCTGAACATGATCTATGTGCTCGACGACACCAGTTGGCACATGGCCGCGATTGCGTCACTGGCCGCCAACGTACTGATGTTCACGCTGATCTCGCTGTTCACCAACGCCAGCACCGAAGAAGCCAGCGCCGCCGAAGCCTGTGCGGTGGACAATGTGCGCCGCCCGCAACGTCGTGAACTGCATGCCGCATCCCCTCAGGAGTTCGCCACCCAACTGGCCAAACCGCTGGGTGCCAAGGCCGCACAAAAGGAAGTCGAACAGGCGCTGCGCGACCTTTACCTGCCGTTCGATGAACGTCGCCCTTACGCGCTGCGACGCCTGCGTGACCGAATCGAGGCCAACCTCTCCGGCCTGATGGGCCCGAGCGTCGCGCAAGACATGGTCGAAACCTTCCTGCCATACAAGGCCGGCGGCGAAAACTACGTCACCGAAGACATCCACTTCATCGAAAGCCGCCTCGAGGACTATCACTCGCGCCTGACCGGCCTTGCCGCCGAACTCGATGCCCTGCGCCGTTATCACCGCCAGACCTTGCAAGAATTGCCGATGGGCGTTTGTTCGCTGGCCAAGGATCAGGAAATCCTCATGTGGAACAAAGCCATGGAGGAACTGACCGGAATTGCCGCGCAGCGCGTGGTCGGTTCACGCCTGGGCACGCTGGGTGAGCCGTGGAAAGAACTGCTCCAGGGCTTCATCAACCTGCCGGACGAACACTTGCACAAACAACACCTGGCGCTGGATGGCCAGACACGCTGGCTGAACCTGCACAAAGCGGCGATCGACGAACCGCTCGCGCCCGGTAACAGCGGGTTGGTATTGCTGGTCGAAGACCTGACTGAAACCCAGATGCTCGAAGACAAACTGGTGCACTCCGAACGTCTGGCGAGCATCGGCAGGCTGGCGGCCGGCGTGGCCCATGAGATTGGCAATCCGATCACCGGCATTGCCTGCCTGGCGCAGAACCTGCGCGAAGAGCGTGAAGAAGACGGCGAACTGAAAGAAATCAGCGGCCAGATCCTCGAACAGACCAAACGCGTATCGCGCATCGTCCAGTCGCTGATGAGTTTCGCCCACGCCGGCAGCCACCAGCACAATGACGAACCAGTGTGCCTGGCCAAAGTGGCTCAGGACGCCATTGGTCTGCTGGCATTGAACCGGCGCAACTTCGAAGTGCAGTTCTTCAACCTGTGCGATCCCGAGCATTGGGTCGATGGCGACCCGCAGCGGCTCGCCCAGGTGTTGATCAACCTGCTGTCCAACGCCCGCGACGCATCGCCGGCCGGCAGTGCGGTACGGGTCAAAAGTGAAGCCAACGAACACACGATCGATCTGATCGTGGAAGACGAGGGCAGCGGTATCCCATCGAGCATCATGGACCGATTGTTCGAACCCTTCTTCACCACCAAGGATCCTGGCGAAGGCACCGGTCTGGGCCTTGCACTGGTCTATTCCATCGTTGAAGAGCATTATGGACAAATCACCATCGACAGCCCGGCTGACACACAAAGCCAACGCGGCACCCGTATCCGGGTGACCTTACCGCGTCATGTCGAAGCGACGTCCGCTGTGAACTGAGACCGTCGAGAGAATCGAATCAATGCCGCACATTTTGATCGTCGAAGACGAAACAATTATCCGCTCCGCCTTGCGCCGCCTGCTGGAACGTAACCAGTACCAGGTCAGCGAAGCCGGTTCAGTGCAGGAAGCACAAGAACGCTTCAGCATTCCCACGTTCGACCTGATTGTCAGTGACCTGCGCCTGCCGGGCGCACCGGGCACCGAACTGATCAAGCTGGGTCAGGGCAAGCCGGTGCTGATCATGACCAGCTACGCCAGCCTGCGCTCGGCGGTCGACTCGATGAAGATGGGCGCGGTGGACTACATCGCCAAGCCCTTCGACCACGACGAAATGCTCCAGGCCGTGGCGCGCATCCTGCGCGACCGGCAATCGGCGCAGAGCGCCGTGGGTGAACCGGCCGTCGGCAAATCCGCCAACGGCTCGGCGAAATCCGCGGTCGATAACAGCAATGGCGAAATCGGCATCATCGGTTCCTGCCCACCGATGCAGGACCTGTACGGCAAAATCCGTAAAGTGGCCCCGACCGATTCCAATGTGTTGATCCAGGGCGAATCCGGCACCGGTAAAGAGCTGGTGGCCCGCGCCCTGCACAACCTGTCCCGGCGTGCCAAGGCACCGATGATTTCGGTGAACTGCGCAGCCATCCCGGAAAGCCTGATCGAGTCCGAGCTGTTCGGCCACGAGAAAGGCGCCTTTACCGGTGCCAGCGCCGGTCGCGCGGGCCTGGTCGAAGCCGCCGACGGTGGCACCCTGTTCCTCGATGAAATCGGCGAGCTGCCACTTGAAGCCCAGGCGCGTTTGCTGCGCGTGTTGCAGGAAGGCGAAATCCGCCGCGTGGGTTCCGTGCAATCGCAGAAGGTCGACGTCCGCCTGATCGCCGCGACCCACCGTGACCTGAAGAGCCTGGCCAAGATCGGCCAGTTCCGTGAAGACCTGTATTACCGCCTCCACGTCATCGCCCTGAAACTACCGGCCTTGCGTGAGCGTGGCGGGGACGTCAACGAAATCGCCAATGCATTCCTCGCCCGCCAGAGTGCGCGCGTGAATCGCACCGACCTGAAATTCGCCCTCGACGCTGAACAGGCGATTCGTCATTACTCTTGGCCGGGTAACGTGCGCGAACTGGAAAACGCTGTCGAACGCGCCGTCATCCTTTGCGAGAGCCCGGAAATTTCTGCCGAATTGCTGGGCATCGACATCGAGCTCAGTGACCTGGAAGAAGACGAGTTCATCGGCCTGGCACCGCAACAGGGCAGCGCCGCCAACACCAGCCACGAGCCCACCGAAGACCTGTCACTGGAGGACTACTTCCAGCACTTCGTCCTCGAACACCAGGACCACATGACCGAAACCGAGCTGGCTCGCAAACTCGGGGTCAGTCGCAAATGCCTGTGGGAACGCCGTCAGCGCCTGGGCATCCCTCGGCGCAAGACCGGCGTGGCCAGCGAAAGCTGAACGTCACCTGTCTAGTGTGCGAGTAACACGTGATAGTGTGAAAAAAACTGTTACCGCAGTTTTTTCTCGTAACAGAAGCCGGGGCTTACGGTAACGAAGCCCCGGCTTTTTTTGGCCCTGAAAAAAGCGATTCAGGCAGCTAACCCCTTGTTTTACTGGGCCTCACAAAAGTTGGCACGGCACCTGCTATATGTTTGGCACAAGAACAATAACAAGCAATGCACAAGACAATAAAAATAAGACGAATCGACTCACGCACAATAAAAACAAGACGGCGAGAGGCGTAGCTAACTGATTCTTTTGGAGAGGCGTTGTCTTTGGGGCTTGCCCCACAACCAGGCCGAGAACAACAAAAACTGCCCTAAGGCAGAGCCTGAACTGGTTGGATCACACAGATCATTGCAACACAGCGACCAAAGCAATCCGTTTGCTCTTGACTCCCGATTGGGAGGGCCATGAAGGAAAACTTCACGGCAAGGGCGCTACACAAAAACAAGAAGCCCGAAATCAATAATAAAAATAGAGCACGCAACTACTTCTTGGGGAGCTTCGGCTCCCCTTGTGGTTTCTGGCATTTAGCTGACCAGCCGGCGGCTACAGAGATCCACCTCGCCCCCTTTCGCAGCGTCCTACACCATCCCCCGACTAAATGCTAGAATCCCCGCCCATCATGCGGTCATTCTTCGTTTTGGCCGAACATTCCTTCAAACAGTGCATCCCATGCTGAAGAAGCTGTTCCAGTCATTCCGTTCTCCCTTGCGTCGTACGCAACACATTCGCAGCACGCCTGAAGTGCTCAACAGCGGCCAACACTCGCTGCAACGGGCTCAGTTCAGCCGTTATGCGGTGAACATCGTCGAACGCCTGCAGAGCGCCGGCTACCAGGCTTACCTGGTCGGTGGCTGCGTGCGCGATATGCTGCTCAACATCACACCCAAGGATTTCGACGTCGCCACCAGCGCCACGCCGGAGCAGGTTCGCGCCGAATTTCGCAATGCGCGGATCATCGGTCGCCGCTTCAAACTGGTGCACATCCATTTTGGCCGCGAAATCATCGAAGTCGCGACCTTCCGCGCCAATCACCCGCAAAACGACGAAGAGGAAGACAGCAACCAGTCCTCGCGTAACGAAAGCGGGCGCATCCTGCGCGACAACGTTTACGGCACCCTGGAAGAAGACGCGCAACGCCGCGACTTCACCATCAACGCCCTGTATTACGATCCGGTCAGCGAGCGCATTCTCGACTACGCCAACGGCGTACACGACATCCGCAATCACCTGATCCGCCTGATCGGCGACCCGACCCAGCGTTACCAGGAAGACCCGGTGCGGATGCTCCGTGCGGTGCGTTTCGCCGCCAAGCTGGACTTCGGCATCGAGAAGCACAGTGCTGCGCCAATCCGCGACCTGGCACCGATGCTGCGCGAGATCCCGTCGGCACGCTTGTTCGAAGAAGTGTTGAAGCTGTTCCTTTCGGGTAACGCCGCGGACACCTTCGAAATGCTGGTCGACCTGCAATTGTTCGATCCACTGTTCCCGGCCAGCGCCGAAGCACTGGAGCACAACCCGACCTACACCCACACCCTGATCAGCGAAGCGCTGATCAACACCGACCTGCGGATCAAGCAGAACAAACCGGTGACGCCAGCGTTCCTGTTCGCAGCCCTGCTCTGGCCAGCCCTGCCGGCCCGCGTACTGCGTTTGCAGGACCGTGGCATGCCGCCGATTCCGGCCATGCAGGAAGCGGCTCACGAACTGATCAGCGAGCAGTGCCAGCGGATCGCGATTCCAAAGCGCTTCACAATGCCGATCCGCGAGATCTGGGACATGCAGGAACGCCTGCCACGCCGCAGCGGCAAACGTGCCGACCTGCTGCTGGACAACCCGCGTTTCCGTGCCGGTTACGACTTCCTGCTATTGCGTGAAAGCGCTGGCGAACAGACCAACGGTCTGGGCGAATGGTGGACTGACTATCAGGACGCCAACGACAGCGAACGCCGCGACATGATCCACGACCTCAGTGGCAAGGATGACGGCGCCGGTGCCCCGCGCAAACGTCGCCGCAGCGGTGGCGCCAAGCGCAAACGTGCCGCTGGCGCACCGAGTGCGTCGGGCGAGTAAGTCGATGGAACGCATTTACATTGGCATGGGCAGTAACCTCGCTGCCCCCGCGGAACAACTGCGCAGCGCCGTCGAAGCATTGGCACGGTTACCGCAGACCGCGTTGGCGGGAGTTTCGGCCTTCTATCAAAGCGACTCCTTGCTGCCGGGCCAGCCGCGTTACACCAATGCGGTCGCCGCGCTCGACAGCAGTCTTGCGCCGCTTGAACTGCTCGATGCGCTGCAAGCCATCGAAATCGACCAGGGCCGCGAGCGCCATGAACGTTGGGGCCCGCGCACGCTGGACCTGGACATTCTGTTGTTCGGCGATCGACTGATCGACGAACCCCGCCTCAAAGTCCCCCATTACCACATGCAGGCCCGAGCGTTTGTGCTCTACCCGCTGGCCGAACTGGCGCCAGCTGACCTGCGACTGTCGGACGGCCGTCACCTGCGCGAATTACTCGCTGCGTGCCCGTTTGTCGGGCTGGAGCGCCTCCCCGCCCCGACGGCCTGAAGTGACGGTAAAAGATCGCAGCCTGCGACAGCTCCTACAACGTACCGGTTAAACCTGGGTCACGTAGGAGCTGCCGAAGGCTGCGATCTTGGCAATTCAAGCCGCACCACTGCTCGCAGGATTACTGCTGAATCGCATCAGTAACGCCGGTAACACCAACGGCGTAACATTGCGGTAACACATCCAATTGACTTCCCGAGTTCTCCTCACGACTATAGGCGTCCCGCTGCCGCCAACCCGGCACCAAAGGGCGCAATCCAGGCTTTTCAAGCACGACACAAGACCGTGCGCCTGAGTAGATGAAGAATCACGCGCGTTACTCGCAGTAGTTTTCCAAGCGCCTGAATTCAGGCAGCGTGGAAACGTCGCGAGCGAAGGCAAGACAAGGCAAAAACAGGCGAGGACGCGGAGTTTACGGGTTGTAAATGAGCAGTCCGAGCCTGTTTTTAACGCAGTTTTGCCGAGCGCAGCAGTTTCCACGGTGCCTGACGAGGATTTTTTTCATGCCAGCTATTACCTTGACCACATTGCAGAGCCTCAAGCAAAAGGGTGAAAAAATCACCATGCTGACCTGCTACGACGCCACCTTCGCTCATGCCTGCAATGAGGCGGGCGTGGAAGTGTTGTTGGTGGGCGACTCCCTTGGCATGGTGTTGCAAGGACACGACAGCACCTTGCCGGTGACCACCGCCGAAATGGCTTACCACGTTGCGGCGGTCAAGCGTGGCAACACCGATGCCTTGATCCTCGCTGACCTGCCGTTCATGGCCTACGCCACCCTCGAGCAAACGATGACCAACAGTGCCCTGCTGATGCAGGCCGGTGCGCACATGGTCAAGGTCGAAGGCGCACTATGGCTGGCCGATTCGATTCGCCTGTTGGCCGAACGCGGTATCCCGGTGTGCGCGCACATGGGGCTGACGCCGCAGTCGGTGAACATCCTGGGCGGCTATAAAGTCCAGGGCCGCAATGAAAACCAGGCCCGGCAGATGCGCGCCGACGCGATTGCCCTGGAACAGGCCGGCGCGGCGATGCTGCTGCTCGAATGCGTACCGAGCGAGCTGGCCCACGAAATTACTCAAGCGGTGAAGATTCCGGTGATCGGCATCGGCGCCGGCAATGCCACCGACGGTCAGGTGCTGGTCCTGCACGACATGCTCGGCCTGTCGCTCACCGGCCGCGCACCGAAGTTCGTGAAGAACTTCATGGCTGGCAAGGACAACATCCACGCGGCCCTGAGCGCTTACGTCACCGAAGTCAAAGCCGCGACCTTCCCGGGCGCCGAACACGGATTCTCTGCATGAACACCGTCAAAACCGTACGCGAACTGCGTGCCGCCGTAGCCCGCGCCCGCAGCGAAGGCAAGCGTATCGGCTTCGTGCCGACCATGGGCAATCTGCACAGCGGCCATGTAGCGCTGGTCACCAAGGCTGCCCAACGGGTAGATTTTGTGGTCGCGAGCATTTTCGTCAACCCGCTGCAATTCGGTGCTGGCGAAGACCTGGACAAGTATCCGCGGACCCTGGCTGCCGACCAGGAGAAACTGCTGCAAGCCGGCTGCCACCTGCTGTTCGCGCCAACCGTCGAGGAAATGTACCCCGACGGCATGGCCGGCCAGACCCGCGTCAGCGTTCCGCTGCTTTCTGAAGGCCTGTGTGGTGCCAGCCGTCCCGGGCATTTCGAAGGTGTGGCGACGGTGGTCAGCAAGCTGTTCAACATGGTCCAGCCCGATCTCGCCGTGTTCGGCCAGAAGGACTTCCAGCAACTGGCGGTGATTCGTGCGCTGGTTCATGACCTGAACATGCCGATCCAGATCATTGGCGAGCCGACCGTTCGTGCTGCCGACGGCCTCGCACTGTCCTCGCGCAATGGTTTTCTCAGCGAAGAACAGCGCGCCGTCGCACCCGTGGTGTATCGCACGCTGAGCGAAATCGCCGAGGCGATCAAACAGGACGAACGCGATTACCCAGCGCTCCTGGCCCGGAAGATCGAGCAGCTCAAAACCGCCGGTTTGCGCCCCGATTACCTGGAAATCCGTCATGCGCTGACCCTGCGTCCAGCGACTGCGGATGACCGGGACCTGGTGATCCTGGTGGCAGCGTTCCTGGGCACGACCCGGTTGATCGACAACCTGCACCTGAACCTCGACGCGCCAGTCTGAGCACCGCAAAACATATGTGAGAGCGGGCTTGCTCGCGAAGCTGACTACTCGGTGCATCTGATGTACCGCGTCATCGTTCTTCGCGAGCAAGCCCGCTTGTATGCTGGTACTTGAAGGGAGGAGGAGGGACAA
>CAYNGZ010000090.1:0-17423 GCA_964396695.1 uncultured Pseudomonas sp. | reverse complement strand
GGCCGGCAACTTCACCGGCCGCGGCTTCACCTACGGCTCCGACCAGACCCGCCGTTATGTACTCGACGTGAACCGTCAGTTCCTCGACAACGCTGCGTTCCGTTTGAACCTGATGAGCCACGAGCAGAACGTCGCCGGTCGTGACGCGATCAACTATGACCGTTGGGGCGTGGCGCCGTCGCTGACCTTCGGCCTCGGTACGCCGACCCGCGTCAACCTCAGCTACTACCACATGGAAAGCGACGACCTGCCGGATTCGGGCATTCCCTACGGCTACGGCTCGGCGTCCAAGACCGCCGTCCACGTACATGACAAACCGACTGACGGCGGCGACAGCACCAACTTCTACGGCCTGAAAGACCGTGACTTCCGCAAGACCCGTTCGGACATCAGCACCGTCTCCATCGAGCATGACCTGAACGACAACATGACGCTGAAGAACACTCTTCGTCATGGCAATACCGGTCAGAACTACATCCTGACCCAACCGGATGACAGCCAGCACAACGTCAACCAGTTCGGTACGGTATGGCGTCGCCCGAACTCCCGTGTTTCCACGACTGAAACCACCACTAACCAGACTGATCTGTTTGGTGAGTTCCAGGCCATGGGTTTCAAGAACAACTACTCCACCGGTCTTGAGTTCACCCGTGAAGAAACCCGGGTCAGCAGCTATACGGTGCGCACCGCCGACGGAAAAACAGCGGCCAACCCAAGTGGCGGCTGCCTGCCAGGCAAAATCAACAGCAGCGGCGGCAACTGTACGTCCCTGAGCAATCCAAACCCGGACGACGCCTGGACCGGCAGCGCAGCGCGCAACTACCTGGGCACCAACTCTATCGCCACCAGCAGCGCAGCCTATGTGTTCGACACCATCGAACTCGATCCTGAATGGCTGCTGAACGTCGGCCTGCGTTACGACACCTTCGACACGCAAGCCAACACCAATGCCGCGACCGGCAGAACCAAGATCAAGAACGACAGCCAGTTCTGGAACTGGCAGGCCGGCCTGGTCTGGAAGCCGATGGACAACGGTAGCGTATACGCCTCCTACGCGACGTCGGCATCGCCGGCCGGTGGCGTACTCGACGGTGCCGATACCAACCCGTTGTCGGCGGGCCTTGCGACCAGCGATCTGAAACCGGAAGAAACCGTCAACTACGAACTGGGCACCAAGTGGGACGTGTTCCACAACCGTCTGTCCCTGACCGCTGCGGTATTCCGCACCGAGAAGAAAAACACGCGGATTCTGGTGGACAGCCTGACCTACCAAAACGCCGGAGAATCGCGCGTCGACGGCATCGAGCTGTCGGCCAGCGGCAAAATCACCGATCAATGGCAAGTGTTCGCGGGATACAGCTACCTCGACAGCGAGCTGGTTGACCCTGGCTTCAACGGTCGTAACGGTGTGATCAGTGCCGGCTCCAACAAAGGCAACGAAATGCCGAACACGCCGAAGAACACCTTCAGCCTCTGGACCACGTACAACATCACGCCGAAGCTGACCGTGGGCGGCGGTGCGTTCTATGTTGATGATGTCTATGGCGACCCGGCCAACACCGTGTACGTACCGTCGTACACCCGTTACGACGCCATGGCCAGTTACAAACTGACCAGGAACGTCGATCTGCAGTTGAACGTGCAGAACCTGACGGACGTGACTTACTACGACAAAGCCTACGCGGCGCACTTCGCCAACCAGGCAGCCGGCCGTACAGCCTTGTTCACCACCAACTTCCACTTCTGATTCACGTGTGAAGAGCCAAGCCCCGCTCATCCCGATGAGCGGGGCTTTTGCGTGTAAAAAGGAATGCTTCTCGACAACTCACGGCATAATGCGCGCCGTGGCATTTTTTACTGAACAAACGGTTTTTAAACGAACAAGGCGGTCGACGTGTTGAAGAAAACCCTGTTCCAGCTGCACTGGTTCTTCGGCATCAGCGCGGGGCTGGTACTGGCCTTGATGGGCATTACCGGTGCGGCGGTGTCGTTTCAGGATGAAATCCTGCGGGCACTCAACCCACAGGTCTTGCAGGTCGAGAAGTTGGTGGCCGGTGTGCTGCCGCCGGCCGATCTGGTGGCCAGGGTCGAGGCCACCGAAGGCAAGAAAGTCGCGATGCTCTGGGTCGAAACCGAGAGCGGCTTTGCCGCGCGGGTGTTCTTCACCCCTCCGCCGGGCGAGCGCCGTGGCCAGATGCGCTACGTCGATCCGTATACCGGCGACTACATGGGTGACGCCACCGGCCAGGACTTCTTTGGCCTGATGTTGCAACTTCACCGTTTTCTGGCGATGGGCGACACCGGCCGGCAAATTACCGGTGGCTGTACGCTCATGCTGATTTTCTTCTGCCTGTCCGGGCTCTACCTGAGATGGCCGCGTCAGGTGGCGAGTTGGCGGGCCTGGCTGACCCTCGACTGGGCGAAAAAAGGTCGCAGCCTCAATTGGGACCTGCACTCGGTCGCGGGCACCTGGTGCCTGCTGGCCTACTTGCTGGCAGCGCTGACCGGACTGTCCTGGTCCTACGAGTGGTACAACAAGGGCCTGAGCAAACTGCTGTCCGACTCGCCGCAAAACGAGCGCGTCAGACCGGGTCGCGGTGCACCGCCACCCGTCGGCCCCGCGCCGACCGCCGATTACAACGCGATCTGGAGCAGCATCTACAGCGCCGCCGGTCCAGGCCTGAGCGCCTATAACGTGCGCATGCCACCCGTGGCCGGACAACCAGCGACCGTGTTCTATCTGTTGAAAAACTCCCCCCATGATCGGGCGTTGAACCAGATCACGCTCGACCCGGCCAACGGTGTTATCAGCCGCCATGATCGCTATAGCGACAAGAGCTTCAAGGCGCAACTGTTGACCAGCCTCTATGCGCTGCACGTCGGCAGTTACTTCGGTCTGGTCGGGCGAATTGTGCTGACACTGGCCTCGCTGCTCATGCCGCTGTTCTTCATCACCGGTTGGCTGCTTTACCTGGACCGTCGACGCAAGAAACGCCAGATCAAAAACGCCCGTAAGGATCTGGTGCACACCACCAGCGATACCCCGGCATGGTTGATCGGTTTCGCCAGCCAGAGCGGTTTTGCCGAACAGTTGGCCTGGCAGACCGCCGGCCAGTTGCAGGCTGCGGGGGTGCCGGTGAAGGTGCAACCGCTGGCGGCAGTCAGCGAGCAGGATCTGCGTGAGTCGAACAATGCGTTGTTCGTGGTCAGCACCTTTGGCGACGGCGAAGCACCGGACAGCGCTCGTGGTTTCGAGCGCAAGGTGCTGGGTCGGGCGCTGAGTCTGTCGAGCCTGAACTACGCGATCCTTGGCCTCGGTGATCGGCAGTATCAACACTTCTGCGGCTTCGCCAAACGCTTGCACACCTGGCTGTCGAAACACGGCGGCACCACGTTGTTTGCCCCGGTGGAAGTCGACAGTGGAGACCCGTACGCCCTGCGCCATTGGCAGCAACAACTGGGTCAACTGACCGGGCAGCCGCCCGTCGATACCTGGAAAGCCCCGAGCTACAACAACTGGACCTTGAGCAAGCGTGAACTGCTCAACCCCGACAGCAGTGGCTCCGGCGTTTACCTGCTGGGCCTGACGGCGCCCGACACCAGCAGTTGGCTGGCCGGTGACCTGGTGGAAGTGCTGCCGCGCAATTGCCCGTGGGCGGTTGAACATTTCCTTGAGGGGCTGGGTATTGCGGGTAACACACGGGTGCAACTCGACGGTTTGTCGCAAAACCTTGAACACGCTCTGGCCAGCCGTCAGTTGCCGGAAAATCGCGTGCACCTGATCGGCTTGCACGCTCAGGCACTGGTCGATGCGCTGGTGCCATTGGCGATGCGCGAATACTCGATTGCCTCGATTGCCGCTGACGGCGTGCTCGAACTGCTGGTGCGTCAGGAATGCCATGCGGATGGGCGTCTGGGTATTGGCTCCGGCTGGCTGACCGAATACGCGCCATTGGGTTCTGCCATCAGCCTGCGGGTACGGCGCAACAGCGGTTTTCATCTACCGGCAACGCCCGTACCGATGATTCTGCTGGGCAACGGCACCGGACTGGCGGGCCTGCGCAGCTTGCTCAAGGCACGGATTGCCGATGGCCAGACACGCAACTGGCTGCTGTTTGGCGAACGCAATCGCGAGCATGACTTTCTCTGTCGCGATGAGCTTGAGGGGGGGTTGATCGAAGGTGATCTGGAGCGGATGGACCTGGCGTTTTCGCGGGATCAGGCCGAGAAGATCTACGTTCAGGATCGCCTGCGCCAACGCGCCGTCGAGCTGAAGAAATGGCTGGCAGACGGTGCCTCGATCTACATCTGCGGCAGCCTGCAAGGGATGGCGTCAGGGGTGGATCAGGTGCTCAACGAAGTGCTTGGTGTCGATGAAGTCGAGCGGTTGATCGAGCAAGGGCGATATCGACGGGACGTGTACTAAAGCTCCAACTACAGTTAAACCTCCATACCCTTCACACGGACGTGAAGCATGCCCAACCGCCCCACCCTCGACCAACGCCAGTTCGCCCGCCAACTTCGCGTCAACCAGACCGACTGCGAACGCCTGCTCTGGCAAAAACTTCGCGGCCGGCAAATTGCCAACCTGAAATTCCGACGTCAGTTCCCTTGTCCACCGTACACCCTGGATTTCTATTGTATTGAGCTGAAACTGGCCATTGAACTTGATGGTGGCCAGCATTATGAGGCGGCTACCAGAGTCCATGATCAGCGCCGAACGCTTTACCTTCAACAGCACGGCATTGAAGTGTTGCGGTTCAGCAATCTGGAGGTCATTGAGCAGATGAGCGATGTTCTCGAACAGATTCTCAAAGTGGCGGCTGATCGAACATTGTGAGCCTGATCTGAAATCCCCCCTCACCCTAACCCTCTCCCCAAGGGGCGAGGGGACTGACCGTGGGTTTCTTCAGAAGTCCTGCGACCTGAAAGTGTTGTGCCGAATCCATAATCGACTCGTTTTTTCAGGTCGATGGACAGCGTTAGACACATCGGTCTGCCCCCTCTCCCCTTCGGGGAGAGGGCTGGGGTGAGGGGGCTCTGAAGGCTCACACGATCAAACCGGCTGCAACCTCTGCTCAAACACCGCCACCCCATCCAGATCGCGCAGGATCACGCTCATTTCGCTAGTCTGGCCGTCGATCTGCACTTCACCAAAAAACTGAAAACCGGCAAACGGCGACGTGTTCTGCGCCGGCGGAGCCTTCTCGAACACCACCTCGGGGCCGAAGGTTTTATCCAGCGGATTGGGTCCGAAGCTGCCAGCATTCAAGGGACCTGCGACGAACTCCCAGAACGGCTCGAAGTCCTGAAACGCGGCGCGATCCGGGTGGTAATGGTGAGCGGCGCAGTAATGCACATCGGCTGTCAGCCAGACGAAATTGCGCACTTGCTGCGCGCGCAGAAAACCCAGCAGCTCTGCGATCTCCAGCTCGCGGCCCTGAGCCGGGCCTGGGTCACCGTTGGCCACGGCTTCCCAGCGCGACACGCCGGGGCTGACTTCGCCATCGGGCACGCCCAGGCCAATCGGCATGTCGGCGGCGATGACTTTCCACTGCGCGACGGAGTGCTTCAATTCACGCTTGAGCCAGTCCAGTTGCTCGCGCCCGAGAAAGGCTTTTTCGCCGCCCAGGTTGTCGTCGTTGGCCCCGCGATAGCTGCGCATGTCCAGCACAAACACATCCAGCAGCGGCCCGTAACCGAGCTTGCGATAGATCCGTCCACCGTTGTCGGCGGTCTGCAAACGCATCGGTGCGTATTCGAGCCAGGCTTGTCGCGCACGGCCGACCAGGCTGTGGATATCTTTGCTTTGGTAGCGCTCGTCGAGCTGTTTGCCCGGCGACCAGTTGTTCACCACTTCGTGGTCGTCCCACTGCCAGATCTGCGGCACCTCGGCATTGAAGCGGCGGATGTTTTCGTCCATCAGGTTGTAGCGATAATTGCCGCGATACTCGTCGAGGGTTTCCGCGACTTTGCTCTTGGCCTCGCTGGTGATGTTGCGCCACACGCGACCGCTTTCGGTGGTCAGTTGCGCCGGCACCGGGCCGTCGGCGTAGATGGTGTCGCCGCTCCAGACAAAACGGATATCGCGACGGGTCTGCGGCACGCTGCGCAAGTGACCGAACCACGGTTCGCTGGCCACACCGCTTTGAGCGTCTTCAAAGTACACGCGATAGAAAATCGCCTGATCGGCGGGCAACCCGGTCAACTCGACCCGGGCGGTAAAGTCGGTGCGCGCATCGGCCAACGGTGAGACGAAACGCCGAGGGTTGCTGAACAGGCTGCGCGTGTCCCACTCCACGACCATCCGCGCCGGGCGGTCGCTGCGGCTCCAGATCATCGCCCGGTCGCCCAGCAGGTCGCCGGACTGCACGCCATCGGTGAGCTGCGGACGATCCTTGACCGAGGCGATCACCGCCGGAGCCAGGCCAGGCAACAGCAAGCCGGCGCCGACAGCCTGCATCACTCGACGGCGTCCCAAGTCGAATTCGCTCATGGTGTTCTCCCTGAAAAGGAAAACTTAAACATGGCTGTGTGAATGCGGCGTGACACAAAAAAAGATCGCAGCCTGCGGCAGCTCCTACGAGGTGTACTTTGGAGCTGCCGCAGGCTGCGATCTTTTGGCCTACGCGTTGGCCGGCTCCAATGCCAACTCGGCGACTTCCGTGCGTTTGACCACTGCGTAAACCACCGCCGTCAGCAGGCTCCCGGCAATAATCGCCAGCAGGTACAGCAGCGCATGGTTGATCGCATTCGGGATCAGCATCACGAACAAGCCACCGTGCGGCGCCATCAGTTTGCAGCCGAAATACATCGACAGCGCACCGGCCAACGCGCCCCCGGCGATGCTCGCCGGGATCACCCGCAACGGGTCCTTGGCGGCGAATGGGATCGCCCCTTCGGAGATAAAGCACAGCCCCAGCACCAAGGCCGCTTTACCGGCTTCGCGTTCAGTCTGGGCAAACTTGCGACGGGCAATGAAGGTGGCGATGCCCAGGCCAATCGGCGGCACCATACCGGCGGCCATGGTCGCGGCCATCGGTGCGTAACTCTGCGACGCCAGCAGCCCTACCGAGAACGCATAAGCGGCCTTGTTGATCGGCCCGCCAAGGTCGACGCACATCATGCCGCCGAGCAATACGCCCAGCAGAATCGCGTTGGTGGTGCCCATGCTGTCGAGGAAATGCGTCAGTCCTTCGAGCAATCCGGCGACTGGTTTACCGACCACGTAGATCATCACCAGACCGGTGAACAGACTCGCCAGCAACGGGATGATCAGGATCGGCTTCAAGGCTTCCAGACTTTGCGGCAGACGGGCATAACGATTGATCGCCTGCGCCGCGTAACCGGCGATGAAACCGGCGATGATCCCGCCGATAAAACCGGCACCCAGGGTACTGGCCAACAGGCCGCCGATCATCCCCGGCGCCAGCCCCGGACGATCGGCAATCGAGTAGGCGATGTAACCCGCCAGCAACGGCACCATCAACTTGAACGCGGTATCGCCACCGATCTGCATCAATGCCGCCGCCAATGTGCCCGGCTCCTTGAACGCGGTGATGCCGAAGACAAACGACAAGGCGATCATCAAACCACCGGCCACCACCATCGGCAGCATGAACGAGACGCCGGTCAGCAGGTGTTTGTAGACGCCGGTTTTCTCCTGCTTGGCCGGAGTTTTGGCGCCGGTCGACGCGGTTTCCTGCGTGCCTTCGGCCAGCGCCTTGTTGAGCGTGGCTTCGGCCTGCTTCAGCGCAATGCCGGTGCCGCAACGGTAAATCTTCTTGCCGGCGAAACGCTCGGTGGCGACTTCGATGTCCGCCGCCAGCAGCACCACATCGGCATCCGCGATGGCTTGCGCGCTCAATGGATTACGCGCGCCGACCGAGCCCTGGGTTTCCACCTGCAAATCGTAACCCAGACGCTTGGCCGCTTGCTGCAAGGCTTCGGCGGCCATGAAGGTGTGAGCGACACCGGTTGGGCAGGCAGTCACCGCCACCAGACGCGGCGCAGTTTTACTGACGGCAACAGGCTCGGCAACGACCTGCGGCGCGACGTAGATCTGAGCTTCTTCAGCACCACGGCGCAACACCGCATCGACATCCTGCAGTGCCTGGGATGGCGTGCTCTGGAACACCCGCTTGCCGACAAACCGCGACATTTCCACAGTGCCGGTGCTGACCAGCAACACCCACTCGGCATCATCAAGCGTCGCAGCGGACAACTGGCGCTCCGGATGCGCGGCGTCATGCACTTCGACGCAGGTCATCCAGCCCTGACGCTGCGCTGCCGCATCAAGCAAACGGGCGCACAGCACACTGGTGACCATGCCATTCGGGCAGGCAGTAACAATGGCTAACTTCATGACCAACCCTCTTATTGTTCTGTCAGGGGACGCATGCGTACCCCTTGTTCGAGCTGCGCCAGTTGCGCGGCATCGCCGATACCGAAACCGATCTGCGTAACGGCCATGGCGGCAATCGCGGTGGCAGTGCGCAAGGTCTGCTCTGGCGTATCGGCACTGAGCAAACCGTGGAGCATGCCCGCCAGCAATGAATCGCCTGCACCGACCGTGCTGACAACGCTGACCCTGGGCGGCGTGGCGTGCATCGCCGAGCCGACACTGAACCAGTTCACGCCGTCGGCACCGTGGGAAATCACCACGTGCTCGATACCTTGAGCGTGCAAGCGGTTCGCCGCTGAGGCCTGGGCGGTCACCGAAACCTCCTCGCAACCCAGCGCGTCAGCCAATTCTTCGGTGTTGGGTTTGATCAGCCACGGGCCCGCCGCCAGACCTGCGCGCAAGGCTTCGCCACTGGTGTCCAGGGCGATTTTCAAGCCCCGTGACTTGAGGCGCAGCAACAACGCGTGCAACCACTGTGCACTGACGCCGCGCGGCAAACTGCCGGCGACCACCACCGCGTCATGGCCGACGGCGATCTGATCCAGACGATCGAGCAACGCCTGCTGGGCAGCGTCACTGACCAGCGGGCCAGGACCGTTGAGATCAGTGATGCGCCCGTCCGCTTCCGCCAGTTTGATGTTGCTGCGAGTCTCGCCGGGGACACGGATGAAGGCGTCGACAAAACCGCGTTTGGCGAACAGGGCTTCGAACGCCTGAAGATTGTCCTCACCGAGAAAGCCGCTGACAGTCAGCTGATGCCCGAGATCAGCCAACACCTGCGCCACATTCAAGCCCTTGCCGGCGGCATGAGTGTGCATGGCGTCGCTGCGATTGACCTGACCAGGTTCCAGGCGCGGCAACTGGACGGTGAGGTCCAGCGCCGGGTTGAGGGTCAGTGTTAGAATTTTGGCCATTACAGAGCCTCCACTAATGCACGCACTTCATTTGCGCTGCCCACGGCCAGTGCCTGTTGGGCCAGATGTTTGACCTGCGCAAGGCGCAGCTCACGGACCCGCGCCTTGACCTCACCGATGCTGCGCGCCGAGACGCTCAACTCATCCACACCCAGGCCGACCAGCACCGGCACCGCCAGCGGGTCCGCCGCCAGTTCGCCGCACACACCGACCCATTTGCCATGGGCATGGGCGGCACGCACGGTGATGTCGATCAGTTGCAGCACCGCCGGGTGCAAACCGTCAGCCTGGGCCGACAGGGTCGGATGGCCACGGTCGATGGCCAGGGTGTATTGGGTCAAGTCGTTGGTACCGACGCTGAAGAAGTCGACTTCTTTGGCCAACACCTGCGCCAGCAAAGCCGCCGACGGCACTTCGATCATGATCCCCAGTTGCAGATCAGCCACCGGAATTTCCAGACGCAGACGTTCGGTCATGTCCCGCGCCTGGCGCCACTCATCAACGCTGCCGACCATCGGGAACATGATTCGCACTGGACGGTTGTCAGCGGCGCGCAGCAAGGCACGCAACTGCGCCTCCATGATCTGTGGACGTTGCAGGGTCAGGCGAATCCCGCGCACGCCGAGGAACGGATTTTCTTCCTTGGCAATCGGCCAATACGGCAAGGGTTTATCACCGCCAACGTCCAGGGTCCGTACGACCAGTGGCCGCCCGGCCAGGCCATCGAGCACCCGACGGTATTCAGTTTCTTGAGTGGCTTCGTCCGGCGCTTGCGGATGGGCCATGAAAATCAGTTCGGTGCGCAGCAAACCGATACCTTCAGCGCCCTGCTCCACCGCGCTGGCAACGCCTGCGCTTTCGCCAATGTTGGCGAACACTTCGACCGCGTGGCCATCGCGGGTCAACGCCGGTTGGTGACGCTGGGCCGCAGCCGCTTGCAGACGTTGTTCGCGGTTGTCACGTTCTTCCGTGGCGCGCTGCAAGGTCGCCGCATCGGCGTCGACATGCAGCCGGCCACGCTGGCCATCGAGCAGCAACGGCGTACCCGGTGCCAGCAGCAACACCGCCGCACCAGCACCGACCAGCGCCGGAATGCCCAGGGCCCGAGCGACGATGGCGCTGTGGGCAGTGGCGCCGCCGCGTGCGGTGAGAATGCCGGCCACCCGCGTCGGGTCCAGACGTGCAACGTCCGAAGGCCCCACTTCATCCATCACCAGAATGTACGGCTGATCGGGTTCGCTCGGCGTTTCGATGCCGCACAGTTGCGCCAGCACCCGCCGACCGATATCGCGCAAATCCGCCGCGCGTTCGGCGAGCAAGGCATCGTGCAGGGACTCCTGTTGTTTGGCCGCCGCATCGATCACCGCCATCCACGCCGCTTCAGCACTTTCGCCTTGCTTGAGGCGCGTGTCGACTTCGTCGGTCAGTGCCGGGTCGTCGAGCATTTCCTGGTGGGTGATGAAAATCTCGCGAATGGCCTTGGCCTTGCTGCGCTGGACCAACCCTTCGATGTCACGACGGACATCGGCCAGGGCGGTTTTCAGACGCTCGCGTTCGATCGCCGTCGACTCGCCACGCAAGGGGTAATCAATGGGTTGCAGCACATGGATATGTGCCGGGCCAATGGCAATCCCCGGTGCGGCGGCGATGGCCTGAATCAGACTGCCCGAGGCCGGAGCGACAACGGCGGCGGTGATCTCTGCGATCTCCTCTGGCCGAACGCTTGCGGTCGGCAAGGGTTCGACTTCTTCGCCCAGACCTTCTTCGATAGCCGCCAGCAGCGCTGGCAACGCATCGGCGGCAATGCTCGGTTCGGCAATCAGCTCCAGCACCTGACCGCGACGGGCGCCGAGGCTGAGCAATTTGCTCAAGCTCTTCACCGACACCGCGCTGTCCTGACCGTCGACGATGCGGATGCGGATTTCGCCGTCAAAACTTTTCGCCAACTGCGCGAGGATCTTCGCCGGCCGCGCGTGCAAACCGTGAGCGTTGGGCAAAGCAATGCGCGCACTCGGCCAATCGGCTGGCAACTCGCCGCCGAGCACTTCCAGCACCGCTCGACGGCTGGTGGCGCGCCCAAGTTCCTGGCCGCGACCTTCGATCAGCAAGGCGCAAAGACGTTCGAGCAAGGCCTGATGCGCCTCGCCGAGGCTGGCCAGACAGAACAGTCCGCTCAATGGCTGACCAAGGTAACGCATCGGTTTGTCCGGGGTGACGAAGGCCAGGCCTGGGCGCTTGACCGTTTGTTCGCTGTGCAACCACCACAGGCCATCGCCCAGCGGCAGTGCTTCGACCTGCTGCAATACCGCCGAAAAACCATTGCTCACGCAGTCGGCCTGACGCAACAACCGCGCACCACGCCAGACCAGTTCTTCAAAATCCTCGGCGGAGACCCCCAGACCAATCATCTGCGCAT
Source organism: uncultured Pseudomonas sp. (assembly GCA_964396695.1). Classification (GTDB taxonomy): domain Bacteria; phylum Pseudomonadota; class Gammaproteobacteria; order Pseudomonadales; family Pseudomonadaceae; genus Aquipseudomonas. Next base: position 5,689 of record CAYNGZ010000090.1, on the reverse strand, counting down.
CCAGCGCCAGCTCTTGTGGCGCGCCTTGCAGCAGCTTCAACAAGGCATCGGCACTGCTGGCGCGGCGCAAGGCCTGGCCCAGATCGGTTTCGCCGAGGGCGCGGGTCAGCAGTTGCAGCAGGCGCAAATGCTCGTCGGATTTGGCCGCGATACCAATCGCCAGATACACGATATGGCCGTCGCCCCAATCCACGCCGTCGGGGAACTGCAGCAAGCGCACGCCGGTGGTGTGCACCAGGTCCCGGGTATCGGGCGTTCCGTGGGGGATGGCAATACCTTGACCGAGAAAGGTCGAGCCCTGGGCTTCACGCGCCTGCAACCCGCTGAGGTAACCCTCGGCCACCAGGCCATCGGTGACCAGCCTGTCAGCCAGCAAATGCAATGCGGCGGCTTTATCCACAGCCGACTGGCCCATGGATATCTGCTCTATGGTGAGCTCGAGCATGCGTTCTCCTTTTTGGCGCGGGGTCGCACCAGGTATTGTTTTGATTGAATCAGTTTAGGCTTTAATCGGAGCGCTCTCTTTCAGCAACCCTTTGTCGGTTTCGCGGCAGAACCGGCAAAAAAAGCCAATAGCGAAGAAAATACGCCGGCTGAAACGTTTAATCTAGATGAGTCTGCACGTTACTCGATAATCTCCCAATCTTGAAGTCCACGTGTCGGATGCGTTGCGACATGGGTCGCCTGCCTTAATCGGGTAGGATTGGAGAAAATGTCGGGGCACGCTCAAAAACAAGGAAATCCCGGGTTGAAACTCAGTGATATCGCCCAGTTGGCCGGTGTGTCTGTTACCACCGCCAGCTATGTCATCAATGGCAAGGCCGAACAGCAGCGCATCAGCAACGCCACCGTCGAGCGCGTGCGCGCGGTGGTCGAGCAACATGGCTTTACGCCTAATCCTCAAGCGGCCGGGTTGCGCAGTCGGCACACCCGCACCCTGGGCTTCATTCTGCCAGACCTGGAAAACCCCAGTTACGCGCGGATCGCCAAGCTCCTCGAACAGGGTGCACGGGCGCGTGGCTACCAACTGCTGATCGCCAGTTCCGACGACGCACCGGACAGCGAACGCCAGTTGCTCCAGCTGTTTCGCGCACGGCGCTGCGATGCGTTGATCGTCGCCAGTTGCCTGCCGACCGGCGATGACAGTTATCGTCAGTTGCAGGCCAAGGGTTTGCCGATCATTGCCATTGACCGGGTCATGGAGCCTGAGCATTTCTGCTCGGTGATCAGCGATGATCGCGAAGCCAGCCTGACCCTCACCCGCAGTCTGTTGCAGCCGCAACCCAGGCAGATTGCGCTGATCGGTGCGCGGCCCGAGCTGAGCATCAGCCAGGAACGTACCGCCGGCTTCAAGCAGGCGCTGGTCGACTTCAAAGGTGACGTCCTGATCGAACACGGCGAGTCGTTCAGCCGCGACTGCGGTCGGCAGCTGATGGAAGAACTGCTGCAACGCCTCGGCCATTTGCCGGATGCGCTGGTGACGACGTCCTACGTGCTGCTTCAGGGCGTGTTCGACGCCTTGCATGACTTCCCGTTGAAAACCCGCCCACTGCGCCTCGGCACGTTTGGTGACACACAGCTGCTGGACTTCCTGCCGCTGCCGGTCAACGCCATGGCCCAGCAGCATCGACTCATCGCCGAAAAAGCCCTGAACCTGGCCCTCGCAGCGATTGAAAAAGCCCATTACCAACCCGGTGTGCAAGCCATCGCGCGGACCTTCAAACAGCGTATTCACCAGGACTGAACCGTGGAGCTGATCGACAGCCACACCCATCTGGACTTTCCGGACTTCGATGAAGACCGCCAGGCGCTGCTGGCTCAAAGTCGCGCCTTGGGTGTGAAGCGGATGGTGGTGCTGGGGGTTTATCAGCGCAATTGGCAGCGGGTGTGGGACCTGGTGCAAAGCGATCCGGACCTGCATGCCGCGTTTGGCCTGCATCCGGTCTACGTCGATGAGCATCGCCCTGCCGACCTGATTGAACTGGCCGACTGGCTGACGCGTCTGGCCGGTCATCGGCAACTGTGTGCGGTGGGCGAAATTGGCCTGGATTACTTTCTTGAGGATCTGGACCGCGAACGCCAACAAGCGCTGTTTGAAGCGCAACTGCAACTGGCGGCGGACTTCCAGTTGCCCGCCTTGCTGCATGTGCGGCGCAGCCACGCGGCGGTCATCGCCACCTTGAAACGCTTCAGGCTCAAACGTGCCGGCATCATCCACGCCTTCGCCGGCAGCCAGGAAGAGGCTCGCGAATACCTCAAGCTCGGTTTCAAACTGGGATTGGGCGGCGCGGCGACCTGGCCGCAAGCCTTGCGCATGCACAAAGTGATCGCCGGTTTGCCGCTGGAATCGGTGGTGCTGGAAACCGACTCACCGGACATGGCGCCCGCCATGTACCCCGGACAACGCAACAGCCCGGCTCACCTGCCGGCGATTTGCACGGCACTGGCGCAGATCATGGCCATCAGCCCCGAGCGACTGGCGGCCGCCAGCACCGCCAATGCCTGTGCGCTGTTCAACTGGTAAGCCGCCCTCCGATCCTCAAACCCGAAAAGCGCTGATCAGGTGCTTCAACTGCACCACTTGGGCCGACAGCGCACGGCTGGCATTTTCGGTCTGGTGCGCACCTTCGGCGGTGCGCTCGCCAGCCCGGTTGATCTCGACAATGTTCTGGTCGATATCGTGGGCCACCGCGGTTTGCTGCTCGACGGCCGCGGCGATTTGCTGGTTCTGATCGACGATCATGCCCACCGCGCCCAGGATGTTTTCCAGGGCTTGCTGAACCTTTTCCGACTGACCGACGGTGCCGCTGGCCATCTGATGACTGACACCCATGGCCTTCACGGCAGCGCCAACGCCGCCATGCAGCCTGATGATCATCTGTTCGATTTCTTCGGTTGATTGCTGGGTGCGCTTGGCCAGGGTCCGGACCTCATCGGCCACCACGGCGAATCCGCGCCCCTGCTCGCCTGCACGAGCGGCCTCGATGGCGGCGTTGAGTGCCAGCAGGTTGGTCTGCTCGGCGATGCTCTTGATTACCTCCAGCACGCGGCTGATGGACTGGCTGTCACTGGCCAGTTGATTGATCACCCGCACCGACGAGTCGATCTCGCTGGCCAGTTGCGCGATGCTGCCTTTTTGCGATTCCACCAGCCCGCGACCGCTGATGGTTTCGTCGTTTACTCTATGGGCACTTCTGACGGCTGCCGCGGCACTGCGCGCTACTTCCTGGGCAGTGGCCGACATCTGGTTCATCGCGGTGGCGACCTGCTCGATCTGAGTACGCTGACCGGCCACGGCCTGATTGCTCCGGGCCGACACCGTTTCCACTTGCCCAGCCTGACGCTCGACTTCGTTGACGGTCTTGCCGACCAGCTCGATCAGGTCGTGGATCTTGGCCACGGTGCCATTGAATACGTTGCCCAACTCACCCAATTCATCACGGCTGCGGGCGGTAAACGTGGCCGTCATATCCCCGGCCGCCACCTTGTCCATGACTCCGCCCAGACGCTTGAGGGTGGTGCGGGTGGAGGCGTAGAAACCGCCATAGAGATAGAATATCAGCACGAAAACCACCGCCAGCGCCACCGCTTGCAGCACCATGTGCGTGCGGTTCTGCTCCAGGCGTTGCTGCAATTGAACGCCGAGAAACTTCAGCGCCGCCTCGTTCAGTTGATAGGTCTTGTCCATCAACCCGGTGACCTGATCGTAAAACCCCTGCCAGGGCGTATCGAGTGTGTCGGCCATCACCACGTGCTCTTCAAACAGTTCGCTGGCTTGCTTGAGCGTGGTTTTACTGGCATTGGCCGAGGGTTCCAGCCCCTCACGCGCCGCTTTGCTGGCACCCAGTGCGTCCTGCAACTTCAAGGCGTATTCGGCCTGAAGCTTCTCGATCTGCACCAGCAGTTCATCGAATCGGGTGCTCGACGCGGAATTGAGAAACCCCTGCCCCAACGAATAGGCGCCCATCGCCCGGCCTTCGCCGAGGGTTTGCGTGACACGCGGCGTGACGCTGGTGATCAGCTCATTCCATTGGCGCATGTCCCCCTGACTGTCACGACTCAGGCCGGCCTGACTCGCAATGATCTGGCCGAAAATCTGTGCATTGCCGAGCAACTTGCCGATCAGCGCACTTTTGCTTTGCAGGGAGGTTTCCGCTTGTTGAGCCCTGAACGCCGCAATCATTTCATCGCGTTTGCCATCGAACACACTGACCTGCTCAGGGTCGATGGTCATCGCGGTCAGGCTTTGCAGACGTGCAAGCACGCTCTGTTCAAGGGCGCTGATCTTCGACTCGGTATCTCCCGCCTTGCCGGACTGACCGAGGGTCGCGTTGATCTGCACCAGGTTGTTCAAGGTCTCCAGATCCCGCCGCAACGTCAGCCCACTGCCTAACAGGTCAAGGCTTTGCAATTCGACCTGGGTGCCCTGGAACTCGCGATACGAATCACGAACCAGATAGAAATTGGTCACCAGCATGGGAAAGAAAAACAGCACGCTGATCAGGCTGAACTTCATGCCGAAGCTCAGGCGATTCATCAGCGCAACGGCGGGATAGAGCAAACTCTTCACAAGAAGTCCCCCTTTCATTTCTTATTTTTGTTGGCCGGCACGCAGATGCAGCAGATAGCCACTATGGCGAGCTGCTTCTGTATAGCTCAAATCGAAGAGAGGTTTTGTAACTTAAGGTTAACGCCAAAACGATCGCAGCCTGCGGCACACGATCCCCGCAGGCTGCGATCTTTTGAATTTCATGCAGGAATCAACGCAACACCGTCCAGACGGCAAACCCGGCATACCAGACCACCGCTGCCCGCAGCAACAGTTCCCAGAGCTGGTCCAGGCTGTTGATCCCTTCCGGCCCCGCCACCGGTGCCGGAATCTCGCCCGCCACCATGCCGGTTTTCTCGATCAACTGCGCGGCACTGATGTTCCAGCTCAGCAACTCATGGAGCATCACCCGACTGACCGCGACGAAGTTGCCAACCAGAGCAAAACTCGCCGCCAACAGGCGTACTGGCAGCCAGTCAAAGGCATGCCGCAATTGTGCGGCGCGCTCTGCCACTGCCGGGTTCTTGCTGTGCTCGGCTGCCAGGGCCAGCAAGCGGTAACTCAAGGCCGCCACCGGGCCGAGCAGGAAGTACCAGAAAATCACCGCGAAAAAGCTCTGATAGGCCTGCCATAACAAATGGGCCTGGACCCTTTGCAGCAACTGGTCGCCGCTGTCGGCGCAAATATCCAGGTCACGTTTGGCAACATGCGCCGCGGCTTGCAGGTCTTCCCGGCGCCAGGCATCACGAAACGGCCCCAGACCGCCAAGCAGATCGCCACGGCCCAGGCTATAAATCACCACCAGCAGATGCACCGGCAAGGCCAGCAAGCCATAGGCTACCGGCTCCAGCACCAGCAACAACACACCAAGCAGCGCTACCGGCAACAGCACCAGCAATGCCAGTATCAGCCAAGGCCGATTCGCAAACGTTGGGCTGGCTTCAAACTTGGCCAACTTACGTAACCATCCGCTGTCGCGCTGGACTTGATGACGCAAGGCCGAGAATTTCTCGATCCAGACAGCCAGCAGTAACACCAGAAAACTCATTGTCCTTCCCCTTTTTCCAGAGCGGCGCGATAGCGCGCCCAGTCGAACGCTGGTCCCGGATCCGTCTTGCGCCCAGGTGCAATATCGCTATG
>CAYNGZ010000089.1:10074-17452 GCA_964396695.1 uncultured Pseudomonas sp. | reverse complement strand
GTCCGCCGACCCGCCGGCCCCGCCGTTACTGTAGTTGGCGGCCCCTGTACCGCCCGCGCCGCCGACGTTGCTACCACCCTTGCCACCCATGTAGGTGCTGCTGTAGCCACCGCCGTTACCGCCGTGGTTGGCGCTACCGGCGGTACCGCCATAGACCCCCGAACCGAAGCCCGAGGAACCACCATGGCCACCGTTTTGCCCGCCAATACCGCCGCCACCGCCACCGCCGCCGCCGACCGCGCCACCGACGTAGGGCGCAGTGACCCCGCCGCCACCGCCGCCGCCCGAGGCCGCGTTACTGGTCACCGTGACATTGTTCAGGGTCAGGTTACCGGCGTTGAAAATACCGCCGCCCATCGCCCCAGTGCCGTCGACCCCGGCATTCGCGCCGGTGCCAGCCGCCAGGCCCTGGGTGATCACCAGGCCGTCCAGGGTCGCGGTGACACCGGAGTTGACCCTCAGCACCTGGGTCTTGTACTGCCCGCTGAGTGTCACATCGGCAACGCCGTCGTGGTTCAGGTCGCCTTCAACGGTGAGGTTTTTGGTGATGATCAGTTGCGAGCTCAGGTTGACTGTCATGCCGGCGTTGAAGGTGACGATATCGCCCGCCACCGCATCGCTCAGCGCCTGGCGCAAAGTACCTACGCCAGTGTCACCGTTGTTGGTGACCGTCAGGGTCGCCAGGCTGTACTGATACGCGGCCATGGACTGGGTCGACAGCACGTTATGGCTCTCGATGGTGCCGGTGGCAATTTCCAGATCCCAGTCACCGCCCACGCCGGTACGGTTGTTCGACGCAGCGATATCGCGCCCGGTGAGTTGCGCCAGCGAGTCGACAAAGCTGATGCCCTTGTCACCTGCGGCGGTGTTGCAGGCGTAGATCAGAATGTCGCCGCCGACGTTCATGTCATTGCCGATGCGCGCCAGCACCTCGCTGCGAGCCGCCACGTTATCGGCCGACAGGTAAGTGTCGCCCAGCCACAAGTCGCCGCTGTTGCCATGGGCGATGATTTCCACGGTACTCACGCCGTGGTGGGTATCCAGGTAATCGGCGATCTGCTGCAAACCATCCTTGGTCGGGTCGAGCCGGACCACCTGGGCGCCAGGCGCCACGCCTTTGAGCAGGCTATCGGCGTCCTTGATACGCGCATCGACGAACACCACGCTCTGACCGGGCACGGCGGTGGGCGTCGCAGCGGGCGCGGGCGTGGCCGCCGACGTGTTGTCCGCCTGACCGTGGGTGTCCTTGCTGGCCACCGGGTGGTCGGCGGTCGGCGCCTTCGCAGCGTCCGCCGTGGCGTGGCTGCCGGCTTGGGCGGCGGTATCGGCAACTGTGGCCGCCACTGCGCCGTCGAACAACATCCGCGGCTCCAGGGACATGATCAATGGCGATGTCAGGACGCGTGCGCCTTGGGATGTTTTTGACTTGCCTTTGCTCCACCACATGCTGCTCACCCGGACTCGAACTTTTATTACCGCGCCAATAAAAAAGCCGCAATCAACTGGTTGCAGCGTCGGCTTTCATACGAATAACGTTGGCGGCACTGGCTGAACCATCGTGCCAAAAGGACAACTCTGCGTATTTGTCGAACAGGTCCGGCGGCAGGATCGTGCGCCGGGGTTCCAGTGCAACCGTGCGCTTGACCTTGTGCAGCCCCGATACCCCGAGCGCCTGGTCGAACTCCGGCGCGTCATAGGCGAGGTTCTTGAAATCGTGCTCGAACCACGGTTCGCCGATGAAGTCGTAGATCAACCGCATGACTCGCTCAGGGGCCTGGCTCAACAGATCGTAATCGACGATCAACAGCGAATCGGCGTTTTCGCCGTAATACGCCTCTTTCAACGCCGTCCAGGCAAAACCCACCAGACGATTGCGCTGGGCCAGGGTTTCGCAACGGCTATAAACGGTATTGCGCTCGATTTCGTCATTGAACAGCTTGGTGTTCTCGAACGGATTGGCGCGGTACAGACGCTCAAGGCTGTCCATCACCCAGGCAACATTGCGCACACAGGCAATGGTTTTGGCCTTCGGGAACAGTTCCCGCAGTGCAGGCAGACGCGAGCACCATTGGCGATTGGTGTCGAAGATGACGGGTTTGTCGGCCTTATCGGCATAGAAGGAATCGAACAGACCGTGCAACAGACGGCGACGCAGCGGGGTGTCGATGACGGCGCCAAATTCGCTGCCGGCACTGCATTGCTCCAGGACACTGGAGAACAGCGATCCGACGGGGCTGGTCATACCGGCGTGAAAACGCGGGTTCTGCAAAAGAATTGCAGAAAGGAGGGTCGAGCCTGAGCGCGGCAAGCCGGAGATAAAGTGGAAATGCTGCATCCCTTCACCGTAGTCGGAAGTCCTTTTGTAGGACAAAGCGTAGCCCACGAAAAGGGTTCCGACTAGTGGGCTTTTGATATCAAATTGGAACTAAAACCTTGTGGAAGGTGTGGTTGTAACGCCAGCGGACAGAGTGAAACGTTTAAGCTGAAAACCGTCATCAGTTTTAAGCGCGTAGAGCGGCAAAAGATCGCAGCCTGCGGCAGCTCCTACATGGGATAGGTGTAGGAGGGGCCGCCCCCTCTTCGAGGCCGCGCTGTCGCGCAAGGAACATGGGCCAGGGCTGGCAAGCCAGCCCTTAAAAATAATATATAAATCAATAAGTTATTTTTTGTTCCATAAGAGCTGCCGCAGGCTGCGATCTTTTGATTTGCGGGTATTCAGGTACTTCGCCGTGCGCTTGCGCGTCACTTTTTAGAGGGGTTGATGACAAACAACCGCGCCCGCGCATTGCCTGCCACTTTTTCGCTTTTGACCTGCCAACCGGCGGGCAATGGTGCGAACTCGTCAGGCTGGTCGGCGGTGCTGAACAGCCACACACGGCTCGTGCCGGGCGGCAGGTCAGTGAGGTGATCGAGGTAGATCTTCTCGGCTGCTTCCTCTACCAGCGTACCGAAACCGTAGGCATTCGGGCGACTGGACGTGCCGTTGGCCTGGGGTGGGGTAAAGAGCCGCGGCTGGACGACGGTGCGATCGTAGTAGACGTACGGCATGTACCAGAGCAGATCGCTGATGACGACCTGATCACCCGCTTCGTAATGCTGATTGATGAATTCGACCGTCACGTTGAGCTGGTCATTGGTATCGACCGTCGCGTTGTTTTTCAGGCCCACCCCTTCGATCCCGACAAACAGCAAGAGCAGCGCCAAGGCCACGACCCGATAACCGTTCAACAGTCGATCGACCGCCAACGCCACCACCAACGGCAAGCCAAGCGCGTAGGCCGTCACGTAACGTTCGATGAAGACCGGTGAAATGAACGACACCCCGTAAACCAGCACCAGCGGCACCACCGTGTAAATCGCCAGCAAGGCACTCCAGCGGTAGGCGCTACGATCACGCAGCACCGTCAACCCGATCACGCCCAGCAATAGCACCGGCAGTGCGATAAACACCAGCCGGGGCAGGCTGTCGTCATCGCCCTGGATCAGGAAGGTCCAGACCATGGACGGCAGAGAACCGAGGGTGACCGGATCCTCCCAACCCACATCGCCGCTGGCCTTGAGTTCCGGCATGTGCTGAACCAGACTCAGCAGTTCGGGTACCCACGGCAGAAACAGCAGCACGATCGCCGCGTTGGTCAGCCACCAGCCCGAGCGGCTGATGTGTCGCAACGGGTTGCCCGGCTGCATACGCAGCACCAGCAGGTATAACCAGTGGGCAATCACGCACAGGGCCGTGAAGTAGTGGGTGTAAAAGCAGGCGGCCATCAGCAGTGCATAGATCACCAGATACCGTGAGCGTTGGGGCTGTTTGACCCAATACACCAGTGCAATCGTCGCGCCGAGCAGCATCAGGCCCAGCAGCGAATACATCCGCACTTCCTGGCTGTACCGCACCGCCGAAGGGAAGAGTGCCAGCAGCAAGCCGGCCAGCAACGCCGCCCGCGGATTGGCGATCAAGCGTACCAGCCAGACGCCCAATGCCACCGTGGCGATCCCCGGCAGCGCACTCAGGCCGCGAATCGAGAGCATGCCGTCGCCGAACAGTTCGATCCAACCGTGCAGCACCATGAAATAGAGCGGTGGATGCACATCGCGGGCCGCGTGAAACCAGATACCGGCCAGGTCGTACTGGCTCATGAGCAGGCTGGAACCTTCATCGCCCCAAATCGCCGCCGCCGTCAGGTCGTAAAACCGCACGAACGTCGCCAGCGCCAGAATTGGCCAGATCCCGTAATCGGTCAGCCATTGAAACAGACGCGCCGACGCCGTCAGCCGAGTGCGCGCAGCACACGCATCAGGCTTGCCGACAAGCTCTGTTTCTCTACGGTATTCCATCTATCCCCCTGGGTGATCGAAAGGCCCTATAAGGCTTGGACCTTGAATTGGGTGTGGATGCTGCCCCATTCCCTGCACGCACGCAATGTAGCGGCATTCGACTTAGCGGCTACGCTGATCGGTGGTCGGCGGACACGCTGGCCTCCTCGAAAAAACACAGGGATAACAACCATGGAAGTGTTTACCGGAACCATCCAGACTTTCGCTTTCAACTATCCACCCCAAGGCTGGGCGCTGTGCAACGGGCAGACCATGCAAGTCAACCAGCTCCAGGCGCTGTTCGCCTTGCTCGGCACCAATTATGGCGGCAACGGCGTGACAAACTTCATGCTGCCGGACCTGCGCGGGCGCCTGCCTCTGTGTCAGGGTTCGGGCCTGAACCTCACTCCACGGGTGATCGGCACCTCCCAGGGGGGCGAAAAAACCACCGTCTTGGTGAGTAACCTGCCCATTCACCAGCCCGTCGCCACCGCTACCGCCACCAGTGCCCTGACGGCCACGACCACGGTCAATCTGGCCGGTGTTGCCACGACCGCTGCGAATGCCCCCTCGGCCACCAATGGCTATATCGGCGCCTCACCGGCATCCGGCCCGACCTCCGCCGACATTTACTCGACTGCGCTTGGCTCCACGCCCGTACCGCTACAAGGTGTCAGCACCACCGTTGGCGGCGCGGTCAATGTCGCCGTCTCCGTGGCGCCTATCGGCGGTGGCATTCCAGTGGACACCATGAACCCGTATCTGGTGCTGAACTTCAGCATATGCCTCAACGGTCTTTTCCCGTCTCGCAACTGACCAGAGCGCCGGGGCCCAAGGCCCCGGTCCTTTACTTTCTGGAGCCAGAATATGCAGCAACCGGTCAACGGCAACCATTTCCGACAATTACTGGGAACACCCACCCTGCTGCATCTGGAGGATGGCAGCGAACTGCCCGTGATCATCGAGTCAGTAGAAGACATGCCCAAGGCACGCTTGTCAGCGAACAGCCGAATGCCTTTTGGCGTGGCGTTGAGCAGCCCGCAGTCCACCGCGTTCGTCGATGGGCTCTGTGCGATCGACTTGCCTGGACTGGGTCGTACCGAAGGTATATTTGTATCGCGCGCACCCGCTCTGGGGCGCGACGCCAGTCGGGCGTATTTCTACATCAGCTTCAACTGACCAGAATCTGCGGCTGACCGGGATACCAGACCAGCCGTTCGGCCGCCGGATTTTGTTCTTCTACCTGAAAGCCCAACGCCAGATAATGCTGGCGGGCGTGGGGGTTGCTGGCCCAAACCACCGTGCTCAATGGGCAACGCACCTGTTCGGCGGCTTTCTGCACGCCTTGCAGCACCGTGCGGCCATAGCCCTTGCCGCGAGCAGCCGGAATGAACGCCAGGTACAGGATGCGAATTTCGTTGCTGCCGAACTCGGCGGTCAAGGCGCCAATCGGGGTGTCGAGTTTCTCGACCACATAGTGCATCGCGTTGGGGAAGTGTTCTCCGGTGCCGTGCTCCTGCACCTGGAACTGCTGGGCGATGACCTCCTCGACCAGTTCGCGCTCGCCGTCGATCCATTGCAGATCGGGGCGTGCCGCATGATAGAGGCTTTGCAGAAACGGCCCATCGGTCACTCGTGACGGGCGCACCACTAAACCGTCTGCTGCATTGGCGTTATTGTTCAGCATCACGAAATCTCCCTGCGCTAAAAACCACTCTCCCTGACGCCCAACGCCGCCAATCGGCGCCAGGCATTGCCCAGCAACGACTCACTACGCCCCTGCAACACCACCAGCCCTCGCAATGGCTGTACCGGGGTGGCAATGCTGTCAAGGACTTTGAGCCGCACTGCGTATTGTGCTTGAACCGGCTCCGCGCGCTGGTTTTGATCGCGACGCACGGCGATCGGCCCGTGGTGGTCGGAGGTCAGCGCTTCCTGATCGACAACCGCCGCACCGTTGGCGTCGACTTCCGTCAGCTCGACCGCCACCGCCGGGTGCATCGGGTCTTCGGCGATAAACCGCCCCGTCGCACCGGGCGCAACCCGCCACAGTTCGGCTTCGGCCAGATAACCGCGCAATCGTGCGCCCTCTTCGACGACCCGAGCCAAGGTCTCTTTGGGCGACAACCAGCGGCCGACGGCCAGTTGTGGCAACAGATCGCGCACCTTGCCGGCCTGGGGTGCCCGCAGCAGCAGGCGTTCGCGCTGCGCCACCAAACCGCGATACTCGGCCACCGCTTCCGCCAGACGCTGTTCGACGATGCCGGCATCGGCGGCGGTTTCGCTGCGCCCGGCCTGACGCCGCATCTGCAATTGCTGGATGTCGATTTCGCGGCGCACGATAGCCTGACGCGAGTCCAGATCCGGCGACTCCAGCTCAATCAGCACATCGCCCTGAGCGACAACCTGCCCGTCGCTGACATTCACCTGTTTGACCCGTGCTGCCGCCGGCGCGTGCAAAGCGCTGACCCGGCCAGCCTCCAGCATGCTCGGCAACTCCACCGCGCTGCGCCACGGCAGCACCAGCACGACCATCAGCGCCAGCAGCCCCAAACCACTGAGCAACGCCCGCGGTGCATGCGCCTGTTCGCGGCGGCTCCACCATTCGCGCCACTCGCGGGCAATCGGCAAGAAGATGAACCACACCAGTTCAACCAGCATCAGGAAAATCCCCAACAGCTTGAAGAACAGGTGATACACCGCCAGCGCAATCCCGAAAAACAGCACCGCGCGCCACAACCACGAGCCGTATCCCCACATCAACAAACGCCGCCGCATCGACGGCGACCAAGGCTCCGGTGCCGGTGCGCCGTAACCGAACAGCGCCTCACGCAATCGCCAACGGCACAAGGCAAATGCCCGGCCCTGAAGGTTGTCCACCTCCCAGAAGTCGCTGAGCAAAAAGTAACCATCGAAGCGCATGAACGGGTTCAGGTTGACCGCCTGGTACCTGAGCCAGGTTGCACCTGCCAGCATGAATGCCGCCGTTCCGCGCGGGCCGGCCGGCCACCATGACCCGGCCCGCAAGGCCGTCACACCACGCACACACACCGGAGCGCCCCCC
>CAYNGZ010000089.1:8079-10064 GCA_964396695.1 uncultured Pseudomonas sp. | reverse complement strand
GGATCTCCACCCTCCCCAAAGACGCTGACAAAAAGGTAACAATCGACTGCCAGGACGGGGTTCAGGTTGACCGCAAGCGCCGGAAGCCAGGGGGCGCTGGCGAGCATGAATGCCGCCGTACGCGCCGGGCCGTCCGGCAACAGTGACCAGGCGAGCAAGGCGATACACGCCAGCAGCAACTCCGCGAGCACCCCGCCCGCCCCGATCAGCAAGCGCGCCCGACGATCATTGACCCGCCAGGCATCGCTGACATCGGTGTAAAACATCGGCAGCAGCACCATGAACGCCACGCCCATGCTTTGCACCCGGCAGCCGGCGCGCTTGGCCATGAAGGCATGACCGAATTCATGACAGAGCTTGGCAAAGAACAACGCCACCCCAAACGCCAATGCACCGCCGAGGCTGAACAAATGCGGGAAGGTCGCGATAAAACGCTGCCAGTCTCGCGACACCAGAAACACGCCCAGCCCCAGGGTCAGCGGCAAACCGTAGCGCAGCGCACCAGGGCCAAAGCGTGCGAGCCATGGCCAGGCACGATTGAGAAAAGCATCCGGGCGCCACAGCGGAATCCGGAAGAACAGGTATTGGTGCAGCAGGATCTGCCACACCGTCTGACGCTGCGCGGCCGCCTTGAGGCCATAACTGGCGCGCTGTTGCGGGTCGAGGGCGGAGATCAGGTCGTGGGCGCGCAAAAAACTCAGCAACTGCTCAAGCTCCGTGGCGTCCAGCGGCAAGCCCGGCTCACGATTGGCGGCGCGCAGCACCTGTTCAGGGTCGCCCAATGACCAATGCCGCAGCAAGCGCATGGCCGCAGCACCAAGTTTGAAGTAGCGCCCGCGCAGTGGGTCGGCCAAGGTCCAGCGCGGCGACCCGTCCAGCGCCGGAGCGGCCATCTGCAACTGTAAATCGGCACGCAGGCTGGGCAATGTCATTCAGAGCCCCACGCTTTGGCGCAAACCGGCCAGCGGCTTGCGCAACAAATACAGCGCCAACGGCGCGCGATCCCCGAAGATTTTTGCTGTCCCGCGCAAACCGATACGCGGCGGCGCGGCCTCGAAACTGGCGTCTAGCCGATAAGCCAACTGCCCGCCGGCCGTCGGTTGCGCTTCGTAAGCCGAGCGTTCGAGTCTGGCCTGGTGACGTTGCAACGGATCGCTGTCGAGAAACAGCGCCACTTGTGCCCCCGGCTCCAGTGCAATGGCATCGCCGACCGCCAGTTCGATGCGCAATTCCGCCTGGCTCGGGTCGGCGATTTCCATCAGCCGCTCGCCGGTCTGCACCGGTTTTCCGGTCCAGTGTTCGGCGTCGGCGAACACCGCAATGCCATCGCGCTCGGCACGCACTTCGCTGCGTTTGAGCAGTTCGTGGGCGTAATCGCGTTCAGCCCGTTTCTGCTCGACCCGTGCAGCCAACAAATCAATTTTCGAACTCGACTCGACGTCGGCAAAGGCGCGCTGGGCGTTGGCCTTGAGCTCGGCTTCCGCCACACCCAGGGCACGGTCAGCGACATCGGCCTGGGCTTTGAGGGTGGTGCCTTCGAAACGCAGCAACAGGTCGCCGGTCTTCACGCTCTGATTGGGCTTGACCAGGAACTCGGCGATCACCCCGTCCAGCGGCGCCGCCACCACCCGACCGCCGAGCGGCACCACTTCGGCCGGCGCCAGCACCGACTGGCGCACCGGAATCAACAAACCCAGCACCAGCACCGCCGCCAGGGTGATCTGGCGTTTGCGGGTCCAGCGCAAGCGCCACGGTTGACGCGGTTGCAGCGCGAGCCAGGCGTGACTGAACGTGTCGCCCAGTTGCGACAACAGCACTTGCTCGGACGGATTCCACGGTACATCGCGAGCCAGCCACAAACCGCCAAATACTCGACCTTGACGATCAATCAGCGGCAGCCAAAACACCTGCGCCGCCGAAAGACTTTGCCACGCGGCCCTAGAACAACCCGCCAAACGAGGTGCCCGGACACCCCCCACCCCTTT
>CAYNGZ010000089.1:0-8069 GCA_964396695.1 uncultured Pseudomonas sp. | reverse complement strand
GAGGGGGCCGGTACAACCCGCGCCTGTTTCACCAGATCGAGCTTGAACAACTGCGCAACCGCTTGCTCGACGAACGCCACAAACGGTGCATTCGGCTCTATGGCACTGACGCCCGTCACCGCCCGCACCTTGCCGGCGATCAGCAGCGCTGCATGGCGAAAACCGAACAACGCCTGACCGTCGTTGACCAGACTGTAGGCCAGTTGCTCGGTCGTGCGGGCGGCACGGGTCTGGCGCTCCAGCTCCAGAAAGCGCGCGAAGACCTGCTCGGCGCCACCGGCGACGGGCGCGTTCACTTGAGCTCCGCGAAGCGCGCCGTGCCGCTCATCCCGGCCAGCAAGCCGCTGGCATTGGGCAGCGTGGCGACCAGGAGCAGCGTCTGACTGCCTTCATCGATCCGCGCACCGAGGCGCTTGACCGTGGCGTCGAGCGGCTGGCCGGTTTCATCGGGCACGAAGCTGAAAGTCTGTCCGGGCTTGAGTTTGCCCATCCAGCGTGAGGGCACCAGCAGGTGGATTTCCAGGCTACGGTTGTCGACGATGTCCAGCAGCGGTGCGCCGGCCGCGACGCTTTCATAACGCTGAACCTTGCGAGCGACGACCTGGCCATCAAACGGTGCAACCACGCTGCAGCGTTTGACCTGAACCTGATACACCTGAGATTGCGCCTGGGTTTCGCTGAGTTTGGCTTCGGCTCGCGCGACTTCGAAACGCCCGACCGAATTCAACGCAGCGAGTTGTTTGTTGTGGGCCAGTTCTTCACCGGCCCCCCGGCTGGCGGCCTGCGAGGCGTTGAGTTGGGCCTGAAAAGCCGAGCAGTCAAAACGCGCCAGGATGTCGCCCTTCTTGAAAGACTCACCTTCACTGAACGGCAAATCGACAATCCTGCCGGGCAATTCACTGGCAAGCACCGCTTGATCACGGGCACGCAGCACGCCGCGGGCTTCGTTGCTGCTGGTGGTCGCATGACTGCCTGTGCTGGTGCTTTCCAGCAGCGGATCCTCTGGCACGGGCGTTTGCGCCTGTGATACGCCTGCCAGCCCGATCAAACCTAACGCCAAACCACGAAAACGCCGCATAACCGTGTCTCCCTGACAGATGGACGGAGTCTAAGACAGCGTCGATCAGCGTCAAGCAATTAGCCATCACTGCCCGAAATTACGGCTCGGCACTGCTAATTCGAGATCAGCGCGCGGTATGATCGCGGCCTCGATTTCAGCGTTTGCGGATTAAGGACAATTCATGCGTATCGGTCTTCTGTCGCCCCTCGCTCTGGCACTTGCCACAACCTGTGCACTCCCGGCCCACGCCAGCTACGATCAGGACGCCTGCACGCCTGAACTGTCGCTCAGCGGTGACGGGCGCTGCAACAATGTGGCTTTCCTCAACCCCGGCAACGACAGCCGCGCCAACTTGCGCTTGTTGCTCTCCGATCAGGGCGCGCTAGCGCTGAACCCGGCACCATTGAGTGATTTTGACCGCGAGGCCGGTTACGGCCCGGTGCCGTTCGACCTTGCACGTCTCGACTCACCGTCAGCTCCTGCACCGATACCACCCCCTGAATCGGCCCTGGTTTCAGTGCTCGATGAGCCGCTGCGCCAGCTCGGCATCAGCCACGAAGCCTCGACCATTGCCGGCAATCAGTTCATCGAAGGCGAAGGCAGCCGCTGCCGCAGCAACAGTGAAGAGAGCGCCGCCGCGTTCCTCG
Source organism: uncultured Pseudomonas sp. (assembly GCA_964396695.1). GTDB lineage: Bacteria > Pseudomonadota > Gammaproteobacteria > Pseudomonadales > Pseudomonadaceae > Aquipseudomonas. The sequence continues at coordinate 6,362 of CAYNGZ010000089.1, read as the reverse complement.
CGCAACTGCTGAAAACCACTCAACTGCCCGCCGAAGAACGCCAAAGCCTGGCGCAAAGCCGCCTCCAGATGCTCGCTGCGTGCAGTTGGGAAGCCGATCAACTGAACAGCCTGCTACCCGCTTCAGTCACCTCGGAACCGGGCAAGGCCTTCCTCACGTACCTGCGTGGCGCGGCCCAGTTCTATGGCGGCCAGTTCGCCGAGGCAACGCACACCTTCGCCAGCCTGAACAACAGTGATCAGCCATGGCTCAAGGAAACCGCGCTGTACATGGCTGCGCGCATTGCACTCAATGCGGCCCAGCAAAACGCTTTCGACGAGATGGGCCTGCCGACGCTCGAGCATGTGGATAACGTCAACCTGCAATTGGCCGAAAACGGTTTCGAGACCTATCTGAACACTTATCCACAGGGCGATTACAGCGCGTCGGCCAAGGGCCTGATCCGTCGGGTGCACTGGCTGGCCGGCGAGGACCAGAAACTCGCCGATGATTACGCCTGGCAACTCACCCAGGCCACTGACGTCCAGCGCAACAAAACCCTGCCGGAACTGGTGGAAGAGGTCGACAGCAAACTGCTGACCCAGCCCGACAACGGTATTCAGGCGCCGCTGCTGCTGGCGGTCAAGGACTTGCTGAGCATCGGCACCTACCAGACGCCCTTCAACCTTCAGGCGCTGCAAGCGCAGAAGGCCCTGTTCGCCCGGCAACCGGCGCTCTACGACTACCTGCACGCGGCGGTGCTGCTGTACCTCGAGAAAAATCCCGAGCAGGCACTGAACGTCCTTCCGAACAGCGTCCCGGACAACCTTGACTACCTGGCCTTCAGTCAGCAGATGTTGCGCGGCATCGCCCTGCATGAACAGCACAAATGGCCGGAAGCCGAAGCGCTGTGGCTGGAGTTGCTGGCCAAGGTCAAACAGCCATTGCAGCGCGAGCAGGTCGAACTGGCGCTGGCCTTCAACTACGAACTCAGCCAGCGGCTGGGCAAGGTGTTCGCCGCCGACTCACCGATCAAGACACCCGCCGTGCGTTATCGCCTGCAACGGCTGGTGGCCGACGCGCCGCTGCTGCGTCAGCAAATCAGCCAGGGCGCGGACGCCACCGAGCGCAACAGCGCGCTGTTCGTGTTGCTCTACAAAGAGTTGCTGCGCAATCAGTACGCCGAGTTTGCCGAAGACTTCAAACAGCTGCCGGCCGAACCATCGACGGACAAACTCGGCGTGAGCATTGGCTATTTCTACAGCACCGGTCAGCCGCTGACGATGTTCCGCTGGCAAGGCGACAAGGCTGAGTCGGGTTACCACTGCCCGAGCATCGCCGAGATTGCCGCGACCCTTCAGGCGGACGGCAAGAACCCCAAAGGCCTGAACTGTCTGGGCGAGTTCATCCTGCGCAACGGCCTTGATGCTGCACCGCTGGAAGCCAAACCCAATAAGTCCGAACTCGGTGCCACAGGGTCGGCGTTCAAAGGCGAGATCTATTCCCGGCACGACGGTTATCGCCAGATCATCGACAACACCCAGGCGCCCAAGGAGGACCGCGCTTATGCGCTGTTCCGCGCCATCAACTGCTACGCGCCCTCGGGCAATAACAGCTGCGGCGGCAAGGATGTCGAGCCTGCCGTGCGCAAGGCCTGGTTCCGCCAGTTGAAAAGCGGTTTTGCCGACACCCAATGGGGCAAGTCGCTGCAGTACTACTGGTAATCCATGAGGGATTTTCTCAAAGGCCTGGCGCTGCTCGCACTGCTGCTCAGCGCCCCGGCCTTTGCGGTGGTCGACGCCCGCGATCACGACGCTTTTTGGCTGTGGAGCGGGGTCAACGCGCAACCCGTGCTGGCTCGGGCCAAAACCTTGTACGTCCTGCAAGGGCAGATCAGCGAATCACGCCGCACGCCCCAACGCGGCGTGCGCTTCATCGCCCAAGGCATCGCCATCCCGCGCCTGACCCAGGGCGAAGTCTGGGTAACCTACCGCGCCCACACCCTGCGTTGGCCGGAGCCGGTCTATCAGCAATTGCTGGGGCAGGTTCGGCGCTGGCAACAGGCCGGCAACCCGGTGGTCGGCATCCAGATCGACTTCGACGCCCGCACCCGCTACCTCGACGAGTACGTCAGCTTCCTCAAAGACCTGCGCCAACGCCTGCCCACCCAATATCGCCTGAGCATCACCGGCCTGATGGACTGGAGCAGCCACGCCGATCCACGGGTGATCGGCCAACTCAAAGGCGTGGTCGACGAAGTGGTGGTGCAAACCTACCAGGGGCGCCACAGCATCCCCAATTACGCCGCCTACCTGCCGAGGCTGAACAGACTCGGCTTGCCGTTCAAGGTCGGACTGATCCAGGGCGGTGAATGGGAGGAGCCGGGGTATTTGAAGGACAGCGAGTGGTTTCGCGGGTATGTGGTGTTTTTGCAGAATCGGTAGCCTAACGCTGCATCCCCCAGCGCTTTACCGTCACTCGCTCCAGGGTGTCGAACACCAGGTTTTCCACCAGCAAACCGATGAGGATCACCACCGCCAACCCGGCAAACACCTTGTCGGTGTACAACTCGTTGCGGTTCTGGAAGATATACCAGCCCAGGCCACCCTTGCCGCTGGTGGCGCCGAACACCAGTTCGGCGGCGATCAGCGTTCGCCAGGCGAAAGCCCAGCCGATTTTCAGCCCGGCGAGGATCGATGGCAGCGCTGCGGGAATCAGGATGAACAGCACAAACCGGATGCCCTTCAGACCGTAATTGCGGCCGGCCATGCGCAAGGTTTCCGAGACCCCGAGAAACCCGGCATAGGTGTTCAGGGCCAAGGCCCAGAGCACCGAATGCACCAACACGAAAATCAGACTGTTCTGCCCCAACCCGAACCACAACAGTGCCAACGGCAACAAGGCAATCGCCGGCAATGGGTTGAACATCGAGGTCAGGGTGCTCAGCAGGTCGCGACCGAACTGGGTCGACACCGCCAGCGTGGTCAAGGCAAACGCCAGGACGATGCCGATCAGATACCCCTTGAGCAGCACCACCAATGAAATTCCGACCTTGCCCAGCAGCTCACCGCTCAGCAGCCCGTCGTACAGCGCATGAGCGGTTTGCACGAAGCTCGGCAGCAGCAGGTCATTGTTTTGATAGCGGGCGACGGCTTCCCAGAGCACCGTCAGCAGAATCAGAATCAGGCTTTTACGCAACCAGCCTTGCTGCCAGAGGCGCTGCCCAAGTGGCAATTCGCGCTCCAGCGCAACGCTCGACAGCGGTTGCAATTCAACTTCGTATTCGTGTCGCACAGGTGATGAATGGCTCATCGGGCACTCCTCCAGCCGCTCAATAAGCAATGCGGATGTCGTTGAAATCCAGTTCGCGTTCGTTCTCGCCAGCCTGGCCTTCATCGAACAACAGCCGATGAATGCGCTGTGCCGACTGCTGAAACGCCACGCCGCCAAGGCTGTGCAAATCGTATTGATGACTGTGGATTTCCGCCCGCACCCGACCGGGGTGGGGCGACAACAGCAGAATCCGGTTACCCACCACCAGTGCCTCTTCGATGGAGTGGGTGACGAACAACAGGGTGAAACGCACCTCCTCCCACAGCAGCAATAACTCCTCCTGCATCTTGCGTCGGGTCAGCGCATCGAGCGCGGCGAACGGCTCATCCATGAGCAGGATTTTCGGCTGCATGGCCAAGGCCCGGGCAATCGCCACCCGCGCCTTCATGCCACCGGACAAGGTATGTGGATAGGCATCGGCAAATGCCGCCAGCCCGACCTTGTCGAGGTAGTGCAACGCCCGCTCTTCAGCCTCGCGACGCTTGAGGGTTTTCGAGGCCAGCAGCGGGAACATCACGTTCTGTTTGACGGTTTTCCACGGTGGCAGTTGATCGAACTCCTGAAACACCACAATCCGGTCTGGCCCCGGCGCACTGACGATCTGCCCTTGCAGGCGGATCTGCCCTTCACAGGGTTGGATGAACCCCGCAACGGCCTTGAGCAAGGTCGACTTGCCGCAGCCGGACGGGCCGAGCAGGACAAAACGGTCCGCCGGATCGACCTCGAAACTGACCTGATGCGTCACCCGCACCACGCGTTGCGGCGTGCGGTATTCGAGGTTGACGTTATCGACCGCAAGCAACGCCTGTGAGCGTGCGATCGGGTTGCTGGCCGTGTGGCCTGGCAAGGGGGCATTCATGGCGGTCAGCTCCCTTGCAGCGGTTTGGCGTCCTGGAAGAAATAGTCCTTCCACGAGTCCGGCTTGTTCTTGATCGCGCCGACGCGGTAAAGGAATTCGGCCAGCGGGTACGTGTTTTTCGGCGTGACGCTGAATTCGAACTGCGGGTTGTCGATGATTTTCAACAGCGCGGCGCGGTCGATTTTTGCCTGGGTCACCCGCAGGTAAGTGTCCGCCGCCGCGCCCTTGTCGTTCTGGGCGAACTCGGCGGCTTCGGTCAGGGCCTCAATGAAGGCTTTGTAGGTTTTCGGGTTCTCGTTGCGAAATTTCTCGGTGGCGAACAGCACGGTTGGCGAGTTCGGCCCCAACAGGTCGTAAGTGTTGAGCACCACGTGGACGTTAGGGCTTTCCAGGGCCTGATCCTGGAACGGCGGGTTGGAGAAGTGCCCGGTCAGCTCGGTGCCGCCAGCGATCAATGCAGCGGTGGCGTCCGGGTGCGGGACGGCGATGGTGTACTTGTCGAGGCGGTTGAACTCCTTGTCACCCCACTGTCTGGCCGCCGCGTACTGGAGGAACCGCGACTGCACGGAAACCCCAACCGCCGGTACGGCAATGCGGTCCTGCTCGGTGAAGTCGGCGATGGTTTTGACCTTGGGATTATTGCTGACCAGGTAGTACGGGAAGTTGCCGAGTGAGGCCACGGCCTTGACGTTCTGCTTGCCGCGGGTGCGGTCCCAGATGGTCAGTAACGGGCCAACGCCAGCGCCTGCAATGTCGATGGAACCCGAGAGCAACGCATCATTGACGGCCGCACCGCCGGAGAGTTGGGTCCAGTCGACCTTGATGTCGATACCCTCCTCCTTGCCGTGCTTCTCGATCAGGTGCTGATCGCGGACCACGTTGAGCAACAGGTAAACGATGCCGAACTGTTCGGCGATGCGGATTTCGCCTTCGGCGTGCGCCACGCTCGGTGCCACCAGGCTGCCGGCGAGCAAGCTGAAACCCAGGCCGATGGCGGCGGCCAGCGGTGCAAAGGGAAGACGTTTGGACATGATCAAATCTCCGGCAAATCAAAAAGGCGCGTCGCCCTGGATAGTGGTGCGATACAGCTTGCGGCGCAGATGGCTGGGGCATCCGGCTGCGAGGTGGATCAGCGAACGGTTGTCCCAGAACACCAGGTCATGGGGCTGCCACTGATGGCGGTAGATGTTTTCCGGCAGCACGCTGTGGGCGTAAAGCTCGGCCAGCAGTTGCTGGCTCTCGTCTTCCGGCAGGCCAACGATGCGGGTGGTGAACCCCTCGCTGACGAACAACGCCTTGCGACCGTTTTCCGGATGGGTACGCACGACCGGGTGCACCACTTCGTTGATCTGGGCGAGTTGCTCCGGAGTCAGGGTCGGGCGCCAGTTGCCTTCGAACTTGCTCTCGCTGTAACGCGCGGTATAGGAGTGCGCGGCAGAGCGTCCTTCGACCGCTTTGCGCAACGCTTCGGGCAGGTTGTCCCAGGCTTTGTGCTGGTCGGCGAACAGCGTGTCACCGCCTTCGGACGGCAGCTCCTGGGCGTGGAGCATCGAGCCCAGGCTCGGCAGTTCTTTATAGGACAGGTCGGAGTGCCAGAACTTGCCAGCGTCACCGAGGCCAATGGCCTGGCCGTTTTCGATGATATTGGAAACGATGAGGATTTCCGGGTGATGGGCCAGCAGAAACTGCTTGAGTACGTGGATCTGCAACACACCAAAACGGCGGCTGAAGGCGATCTGCTGTTCGGGGCTGATGCGCTGGTCGCGGAACACCACGACGTGATGATCCAGATGCGCGCGGTGGATACGTGCAAAGTCGTGGTCGTTGACCGGCAGGGCCAGGTTCAGGCCAATGATTTCGGCACCGACGGCGCCGCTGAACGGGCGGATCTCGAAGGATTGCGGCGCGAAGGTCGCGGCGCTTGGCGAAGCGGACAGTACAGGCATACATCACTCCCACGCAGAGCACGCTCAATGGCGTGCGCGTCGATCAGAAACTCACGGAGGTCCCGTGTGGGTTCATTTCGTGCGGCACGCCGATTGGTCGGTGGGTACGCAGGGGTTTGACTTTATAGATATAAGAACTAGAATTTAAATACCGTTAACGAATAACGATATGGCAATCTCTAAAGATTAAAGGATCGCAGCCTTCGGCAGCTCTTATGGAACAAAAAATAACTTATTGATTTATA
>CAYNGZ010000088.1:0-17592 GCA_964396695.1 uncultured Pseudomonas sp. | reverse complement strand
GGGACGCTCAACCATATGCGCGAGATCCGCACCACGGTGATCGTGGTCGAGCACGACGAAGATGCGATTCGTCTGGCCGACTATGTGGTGGACAGCGGCCCGGGTGCTGGCGTACACGGCGGACATATCGACGCCGAAGGCTCCCCGACCGAAGTCATGGCGCACCCTGACTCGCTGACGGGCAAATACCTGTCTGGCCGCGTGAAGATCGAAGTCCCGGCCAAGCGTACGCCGCGCAGCAAAAAGCTCTCGCTGTCGCTCAAGGGCGCTCGGGGCAACAACTTGCGCAACGTTGATCTGGAGATCCCGATTGGCTTGCTGACCTGCGTCACTGGTGTGTCCGGCTCGGGCAAATCGACGCTGATCAACAACACCCTGTTCCCGCTCAGCGCCACCGCCCTGAACGGCGCGACCACCCTGGAAGCCGCGGCCCACGACAGCATCAAGGGCCTTGAGCACCTGGACAAAGTCGTCGACATCGACCAAAGCCCGATCGGCCGTACGCCGCGTTCCAACCCGGCAACCTACACCGGGTTGTTCACACCGATTCGGGAGTTGTTTGCCGGCGTACCGGAATCCCGTTCACGCGGCTACGGCCCCGGACGCTTCTCCTTCAACGTGAAGGGCGGACGCTGCGAGGCCTGTCAGGGCGACGGTCTGATCAAGGTAGAGATGCACTTCCTGCCGGACATTTATGTTCCGTGCGATGTCTGCAAGAGCAAGCGCTATAACCGCGAAACCCTGGAGATCAAGTACAAGGGCAAGAGCATCCACGAAACGCTGGAAATGACCATCGAAGAGGCCCGGGTGTTCTTCGATGCGGTTCCGGCCCTGGCGCGCAAGCTTCAGACCTTGATGGACGTAGGTCTGTCGTACATCAAGCTGGGACAATCGGCGACCACCCTGTCGGGCGGTGAAGCGCAACGGGTCAAGCTGTCTCGCGAGCTGTCCAAGCGTGATACCGGCAAAACCCTGTACATCCTCGATGAACCGACCACCGGCCTGCACTTCGCGGATATCCAGCAATTGCTCGATGTACTCCACCGTCTGCGCGATCACGGCAACACCGTGGTAGTGATCGAGCACAACCTGGACGTGATCAAGACCGCCGACTGGCTGGTAGACCTTGGGCCGGAAGGCGGCTCCAAGGGCGGACAGATCATTGCCGTAGGTACGCCGGAAGAAGTCGCCGAGATGAAGCAGTCTCATACCGGCTACTACCTCAAGCCGCTGCTGGAACGCGACCGGGCTTAACCTCGGCGCATGAAAAAGCCCCTGTCACTTCATCAGTGACAGGGGCTTTTTCATGCGATCTTTGGATTCTGAAGCTCAGAACTGCGATTGCAGGTAGTTTTCCAGGCCGACCAACTTGATCAGACCCAACTGCTTCTCCAGCCAGTAGGTGTGATCTTCTTCGGTGTCTGCCAACTGAACACGCAGCATGTCGCGGCTGACGTAGTCCTTGTGCAGCTCGCAGAGCTCGATGCCCTTGCAGAGCGCGGCACGGACCTTGTATTCGAGGCGCAAGTCGGCAGCGAACATCTCAGGCACTGTGGTGCCGATGTCCAGATCGTCTGGACGCATACGTGGTGTGCCTTCAAGCATCAGGATCCGACGCATCAGTGCATCGGCGTGCTGGGCCTCTTCTTCCATCTCGTGATTGATGCGCTCGTAGAGCTCGGTAAAACCCCAGTCCTCATACATCCGCGAATGGATGAAATATTGATCACGTGCAGCCAGTTCGCCCGTGAGCAACGTGTTGAGGTAATCGATTACGTCCGGGTGACCTTGCATCGCCCTACATCTCCCTGCTTGAAAGTCTGTAGTTTGAACCAAACCGACTGATTGGTCACCCAAATAGCGCGATAAAAGCGAAGATATTCTGGGAAAACCGGTTCAAATAACGCAAAAACCGCCAAAATGAGGGCGGTTCTGCTTATCGTTTAGACTTACTTAAGCTGTACACTCAAAGCCTTCGCGATACCTTCTCCATAAGCGGTATCTGCCTTGTAGAAGTGCTGCAGTTGACGCTGAACCACATCGCTGGAAACACCCGACATCGCGCCGGCAATGTTGCTGACCAGTAATGCTTTCTGTTCATCACTCATCAGGCGGAACAGCGCACCGGCGTGGCTGTAGTAGTCTGTATCCTCGCGGTGATCGTAACGATCGGCCGCGCCGCTCAGGGCCAGTGCCGGCTCTGCGTACTGCGGAGCCTGCTTCGGCGCATCGGCGTAGCTGTTTGGCTCATAGTTCGGCGTACCGCCACCGTTGCTGCCAAATGCCATGGAACCGTCACGCTGGTAGCTGTTGACCGGGCTGCGCGGAGCATTCACCGGCAATTGCTGGTGGTTGGTACCCACACGGTAGCGGTGAGCATCAGCGTAAGCGAATACCCGACCTTGCAGCATGCGATCCGGCGACAGGCCCACACCTGGGACCATGTTGCTTGGACCAAACGCTGCCTGCTCGACTTCAGCGAAGTAGTTCTGCGGGTTGCGATTGAGCTCAAGCTCGCCCACTTCGATCAGCGGGAACTCTTTCTGCGACCAGGTTTTGGTTACGTCGAACGGGTTCTCGTAATGCGCAGCAGCCTGGGCCTCAGTCATGATCTGGATGCACACACGCCACTTCGGGAAGTCACCGCGCTCGATCGCACCGAACAGGTCGCGCTGAGCGTAATCGGGATCAGTACCGGCCAGGCGTGCAGCGTCTGCCGGCGTCAGGTTCTTGATACCCTGCTTGGTCTTGTAGTGCCACTTCACCCAGTGACGTTCGCCCTTGGCGTTGATCAGGCTGTAGGTGTGGCTGCCGAAACCATGCATGTGGCGGTAGCCGTCAGGGATGCCGCGATCCGAGAACAGAATGGTGACCTGATGCAACGCCTCAGGCGAATGCGACCAGAAGTCCCACATCATTTGCGCACTTTTCAGGTTGCTTTGCGGCAAACGTTTTTGGGTATGGATGAAGTCCGGGAACTTCAGCGGATCACGAATGAAGAACACTGGCGTGTTGTTGCCCACGATGTCCCAGTTACCTTCCTCGGTGTAGAACTTCAGCGCAAAACCACGTGGATCGCGCTCGGTATCTGCCGAACCACGCTCTCCGCCAACGGTGGAGAAACGTAGAAAGGTCGGGGTTTGCTTGCCAACGGACTCAAACAGCTTGGCGCTGGTGTACTTGGTAATGTCGCGGGTAACGGTGAACGTACCGTAAGCACCCGAGCCTTTGGCGTGTACGCGGCGCTCCGGAATGTTTTCGCGGTTGAAGTGGGCAAGCTTCTCGATCAGGTGAAAGTCATCGAGCAGCAGCGGGCCACGAGGGCCGGCAGAACGGGAATTCTGGTTGTCAGCGACGGGGGCACCACTGGCGGTAGTAAGCGTTTTATTCTGGCTCATGCTCAATCTTCCTCTTCAGTCTTCGAAACTGCCGGCTAATCGGCTGGAAGGGAGTATTGACCATGAACATGACACCATCAAATTCATTAAATTGTCGGCATCGATAGAAATTAACTAACGATAAACTCTTGCAGATAGTAAGGGCAACGGCCAGGCGCTCCTCTGCCTGCTTTTCTTGCGGGCACAAAAAACCGGGCACCAGGCCCGGTTTTTTGTTTCAGACTGACGTCTTACTCAGCGGATACAGCTTCACCGCCGACAGCACGATCAACCAACTCGACGTACGCCATAGGCGCGTTGTCGCCAGCGCGGAAACCGCACTTGAGGATGCGCAGGTAGCCACCCTCACGGGTAGCGTAACGCTTGCCCAGGTCGTTGAAGAGCTTACCAACGATAGCTTTCGAACGAGTACGGTCGAAAGCCAGACGGCGGTTAGCCAGGCTGTCTGTCTTGGCCAAAGTGATCAGCGGCTCGGCAACGCGGCGCAGTTCTTTAGCTTTTGGCAGTGTAGTTTTGATCAGCTCGTGCTCGAACAGCGACACCGCCATGTTTTGGAACATGGCCTTGCGGTGCGAGCTGGTGCGGCTCAGGTGACGACCACTTTTACGATGACGCATGGTTCATTCCTTACCAAACACTACGTTCGGTGATTACGACGATCAGGCAGTCGCCTTGTCGTCCTTCTTAAGACTTGCAGGCGGCCAGTTGTCGAGGCGCATGCCGAGGGACAGACCGCGGGAGGCCAGAACATCCTTGATTTCGGTCAAGGATTTCTTGCCCAGGTTCGGAGTCTTCAACAGTTCTACTTCAGTACGCTGAATCAGGTCGCCGATGTAGTAAATGTTTTCCGCCTTAAGGCAGTTAGCCGAACGTACAGTCAGTTCCAGATCGTCAACCGGGCGAAGCAGGATCGGATCGATCTCGTCTTCTTGCTCGATTACCACTGGTTCGCTGTCACCTTTGAGGTCGACGAACGCAGCCAACTGCTGTTGCAGAATGGTTGCAGCACGGCGAATAGCCTCTTCAGGATCCAGAGTACCGTTGGTTTCCAGATCAATAACCAGCTTGTCCAGGTTAGTACGCTGCTCGACACGGGCGTTTTCCACCACGTATGCGATACGGCGAACCGGGCTGAACGAAGAGTCAAGCTGCAAACGACCAATGCTGCGGCTTTCGTCTTCATCGCTCTGACGCGAGTCGGCCGGTTCATAACCACGACCACGAGCTACTACTAGCTTCATGTTCAGGGCGCCGTTAGACGCCAGGTTAGCGATTACGTGATCGGGATTAACGATCTCGACATCATGATCCAGCTGAATATCGGCAGCGGTAACCACCCCCGAACCCTTCTTCGACAAGGTCAGCGTAACTTCGTCACGGCCGTGCAGCTTGATAGCCAGACCTTTAAGGTTCAACAGGATTTCAATTACGTCTTCCTGTACACCTTCGATGGCGCTGTACTCGTGGAGCACACCGTCAATCTCGGCCTCGACTACTGCACAGCCGGGCATTGAGGACAACAGGATGCGGCGCAGCGCGTTGCCCAGGGTGTGGCCAAAACCACGCTCGAGAGGCTCGAGTGTGATCTTGGCGCGGGTTGGACTGACAACCTGCACATCAATATGGCGGGGTGTCAGGAACTCATTTACCGAAATCTGCATGGATGCACCTATTTTCTAGCCCTTACTTGGAGTAGAGCTCGACAATCAGGCTTTCGTTGATGTCGGCGGACAGATCACTGCGAGCTGGAACGTTCTTGAAAACGCCCGACTTCTTCTCAGTGTCTACTTCTACCCATTCTACGCGGCCACGTTGAGCACACAGATCGAGAGCTTGGACAATGCGAAGTTGATTCTTTGCTTTCTCGCGAACAGCAACCACGTCACCAGCACGAACCTGGTAGGACGGAACGTTAACGGTTTGACCGTTTACGCTGATCGACTTGTGCGATACCAACTGACGGGATTCGGCACGAGTCGAACCAAAGCCCATACGGTATACAACGTTGTCCAGACGGCATTCGAGCAGCTGCAACAGGTTTTCGCCAGTTGCACCTTTCTTGCCAGCAGCTTCTTTGTAGTAGCCGCTGAATTGACGCTCGAGAACGCCGTAGATACGACGGACCTTCTGCTTTTCACGCAGCTGGGTGCCGTAATCGGACTGGCGACCGCGGCGCTGGCCGTGGATACCAGGTGCTGCTTCAATGTTGCACTTCGATTCGATCGCGCGCACGCCGCTCTTCAGGAAGAGATCGGTGCCTTCGCGACGAGCGAGTTTGCATTTTGGACCAATGTAACGAGCCATTCTTTACAATCTCCTGGATTACACGCGGCGCTTCTTCGGCGGACGGCACACGTTGTGCGGGATTGGCGTCACGTCGGTGATGCTGGCGATCTTATAGCCACAGCCGTTCAATGCACGGACAGCGGACTCACGACCTGGACCTGGACCCTTGACGTTAACGTCGAGGTTTTTCAGGCCATATTCCAGCGCAGCTTGACCAGCACGTTCAGCAGCTACTTGAGCAGCAAACGGGGTGGACTTGCGGGAACCGCGGAAACCCGAACCACCGGAGGTAGCCCAGGAAAGAGCGTTACCTTGACGGTCGGTGATGGTCACGATGGTGTTGTTAAAAGACGCGTGGATGTGGGCGATGCCATCAACCACTGTCTTTTTGACTTTTTTACGAGGACGAGCAGCAGGTTTTGCCATGATTAAATTCCTGTCGATTCGCTGGGGCGATTACTTGCGGATCGGCTTACGCGGACCTTTACGGGTACGCGCGTTGGTCTTGGTACGCTGACCGCGTACTGGCAGACCACGACGATGACGCAGACCGCGATAGCAACCGAGGTCCATCAAGCGCTTGATTTTCATGTTGATTTCGCGACGCAGGTCACCTTCAGTGGTGAACTTCGCCACTTCGCCACGCAGCTGTTCAATCTGCTCGTCGCTCAGATCCTTGATCTTTGCGGCTGGGTTAACCCCAGTCACTGCACAGATCTTCTGTGCAGTTGTGCGACCAACACCATAGATGTAGGTCAGCGAGATAACAGTATGCTTGTTATCTGGAATGTTGACGCCTGCAATACGGGCCATTCAGTGGGACTCCAATTGACAGCTACCTACGCCCCGGAAGCCAAGAAATAGGGCGCGAGATAATATCGCTGTAATAACAAATAATCAACCCAGCAGCGCACTAGCTGCTGGGCTTGAAGCACAATCACACTCAGCCTTGGCGCTGTTTGTGACGCGGTTCCGCGCTGCAAATTACTCGAACAACACCTTCGCGGCGAATAATCTTGCAGTTACGGCACAGCTTTTTCACCGATGCACGAACTTTCATCACCAACTCCTCGAACCTTATGGGTCAGCGCAGCATGCCGCTGCCGTAACCCTTCAGGTTGGCTTTCTTCATCAGGGATTCGTACTGGTGCGAAACGAGGTGCGATTGTACTTGGGACATGAAGTCCATCACAACCACGACCACGATCAGCAACGAGGTCCCGCCAAGGTAGAACGGAACGTTTGCTGCAACCACCAGGAACTGGGGCAACAAGCACACGGCCGTCATATAAAGAGCACCGAACATGGTCAAGCGAGTCAGAACGCCATCAATATAGCGCGCAGACTGCTCACCTGGACGGATACCCGGAATAAAGGCACCGGACTTCTTCAGGTTTTCCGCTACGTCTTTCGGATTGAACATCAACGCCGTATAGAAGAAGCAGAAGAAAATAATCCCTGCACTAAACAGCAGAATATTCAACGGCTGACCAGGAGCGATCGACTGCGAGATGTCCTGCAGCCAGCCCATACCTTCAGACTGACCGAACCAGGCACCCAACGAAGCCGGGAACAGCAAAATGCTGCTCGCGAAAATAGCCGGAATAACACCGGCCATGTTCACTTTCAGCGGCAAGTGGCTGGTCTGCGCAGCAAAAACCTTACGACCCTGCTGACGCTTGGCGTAGTGAACAGCAATACGACGCTGACCACGCTCAATGAACACCACGAAACCGATAATCGCTACTGCCAGCAAACCGATGGCAACCAGCGCGAAGATGTTGATATCGCCCTGACGCGCAGACTCGAAAGACTGCCCGATTGCTCTCGGAAGACCGGCGACGATACCCGAAAAGATCAACATCGAGATACCGTTGCCAACACCACGCTCAGTAATCTGCTCACCCAGCCACATCATGAACATCGCACCAGCCACAAAAGTGGATACCGCGACGAAATGGAAGCCAAAGTCACCAGTGAACGCAACGCCCTGCCCCGCCAAGCCAATGGACATGCCAATAGCCTGAACGAGAGCGAGGACGACAGTGCCGTAGCGGGTGTACTGGCTGATCTTGCGACGGCCAGCTTCACCTTCCTTCTTCAACTGCTCCAGCTGCGGGCTGACGGCTGTCATCAGCTGCATGATGATCGATGCCGAAATGTACGGCATGATCCCCAGTGCAAAGATACTCATCCGCTCCAGCGCGCCGCCGGAAAACATGTTGAACAAGCTAAGAATGGTCCCCTCATTCTGTCGAAACAGGTCCGCGAGTCGGTCCGGGTTGATACCTGGAACCGGGATGTGTGCGCCTATTCGGTAGACGATAATCGCCAGGAACAGAAAACGCAGACGAGCCCAGAGTTCAGACATACCGCCTTTGCCGAGCGCAGAGAGAGCACCTTGCTTAGCCATTTATTCCTCGAACTTGCCGCCAGCTGCTTCGATAGCCGCACGCGCACCTTTGGTGGCGCCGATTCCCTTTCCGATGGTGACAGCGCGAGCAACTTCGCCAGACAGCATGATTTTCACACGCTGAACGTTGACGTTAATGACGTTGGCATCTTTCAGGGACTGCACGGTGACGATGTCGCCTTCCACTTTAGCCAGCTCGGACAGACGCACTTCTGCGCGGTCCATGGCTTTCAGGGAAACGAAACCGAACTTCGGCAGGCGACGATGCAGCGGCTGTTGACCGCCTTCAAAGCCTGGAGCAATGGTGCCACCGGAGCGGGAAGTCTGACCTTTGTGACCACGGCCACCAGTCTTACCCAAACCACTACCGATACCACGGCCCGGACGATGCTTTTCGCGACGGGAGCCCGGCGCTGGACTCAGATCATTGAGTTTCATCGATTAACCCTCGACACGCAGCATGTAGTAAGCCTTGTTGATCATCCCGCGATTCTCGGGAGTATCCTGCACTTCTACAGTGTGACCGATGCGACGCAGACCCAGACCCTTAACGCACAACTTGTGGTTAGGGATGCGGCCGGTCATGCTTTTGATCAGCGTAACTTTAACGGTAGCCATGATCAGAAGATCTCCTTGACGCTTTTGCCACGCTTGGCGGCAATGGATTCAGGAGACTGCATAGCTTTCAAACCTTTGAAAGTGGCGTGAACCACGTTTACCGGGTTAGTCGAGCCGTAGCACTTGGCCAGAACGTTCTGAACGCCAGCAACTTCGAGGACAGCACGCATAGCGCCGCCAGCGATGATACCGGTACCTTCAGAAGCCGGCTGCATGTACACCTTCGAAGCGCCATGAGCAGACTTCATTGCGTACTGCAGAGTGGTGCCATTCAGATCAACCTGGATCATGTTGCGGCGAGCAGCTTCCATTGCCTTCTGGATCGCAGCAGGCACTTCACGCGACTTGCCACGGCCGAAGCCAACGCGACCTTTACCATCACCCACCACGGTCAACGCGGTGAAAGTGAAGATACGGCCGCCTTTAACGGTTTTGGCTACGCGGTTAACTTGAACCAGCTTCTCGATGTAGCCTTCGTCGCGCTTTTGGTCGTTATTTGACATAACTTAGAACTCCAGCCCAGCTTCACGAGCAGCATCAGCCAGCGCCTTGACGCGGCCGTGGTACTTGAAGCCAGAGCGGTCGAAAGCCACCTGCGAGACGCCAGCGGCTTTAGCACGCGTAGCGACCAGCTGGCCAACCTTAGTGGCCGCGTCGATGTTGCCAGTGGCACCATCACGCAGTTCTTTGTCCAAAGTCGAGGCGCTTGCCAGGACTTTGTTGCCGTCGGCCGAAATGACCTGGGCGTAGATGTGCTGCGAAGAGCGGAACACGCAGAGACGCACGACTTCGAGTTCGTGCATTTTCAGGCGTGCTTTGCGAGCGCGACGCAGTCGAGTAACTTTTTTGTCGGTCATTTGCTATGCCCTACTTCTTCTTGGCTTCTTTACGACGGACGACTTCGTCCGCGTAGCGCACACCCTTGCCTTTGTACGGCTCTGGTGGACGGAAGTCGCGGATTTCAGCGGCCACCTGACCTACCAGTTGCTTGTCGATACCCTTGATCAGGATGTCGGTCTGGCTTGGGGTCTCAGCGGTAACGCCTTCCGGCAGTTCATAATCCACTGGGTGCGAGAAGCCGAGAGCCAGGTTCAGCACTGTGCCTTTTGCTTGCGCTTTGTAACCAACACCGACCAGCTGGAGCTTGCGCTCGAAGCCTTGGCTTACGCCCTGGACCATGTTGTTTACCAGCGCACGAGTGGTACCGGCCATTGCGCGAGTCTGCTGGTCGCCATTGCGGGCAGCAAAACGCAGTTCACCAGCTTCCTGGGTCACTTCAACGGACGAGTGTACGTTCAGTTCGAGAGTGCCCTTGGCACCCTTCACCGAAAGCTGTTGGCCGGCGAACTTAACTTCGACACCAGCTGGCAGCTTAACGGGGTTCTTAGCGACGCGAGACATGCTTATCCCCCCTTAGAACACAGTGCAAAGAACTTCGCCGCCGACACCGGCAGCGCGCGCAGCACGATCCGTCATCACACCCTTGTTGGTGGAGACGATAGACACACCGAGACCGCCACGAACTTTTGGCAGATCATCGACGGACTTGTACTGACGCAGGCCTGGACGGCTAACGCGCTTCACTTCTTCGATAACCGGACGGCCTTCGAAGTACTTCAGCTCGATGGACAGCAGTGGTTTGATTTCGCTGCTGATCTGATAACCCGCGATGTAACCTTCGTCCTTCAGGACTTTAGCTACAGCCACCTTCAACGTGGAAGACGGCATGCTTACGACGGACTTTTCAGCCATCTGGGCATTACGGATTCGAGTTAGCATGTCCGCTAACGGGTCCTGCATACTCATGGGCTAGACGCTCCTAATGCAAAAAAATTAGCCTTGCGGCTACTACTTGTCGCCGAGAAACTCCGGGCATAGAAAACACGGGCTCAGGCGAGCCGGTCATTCTAGACACACCCCAGAAATGAATCAAGCCCCAAAAGGGGCTTGATTCAGATTCAAGGCCACCGATGGTCAGGATCTTGCGACCCCGAACATCGAGACTTTGACAGTACTTACCAGCTGGCTTTAACCAGACCTGGTACGTCACCACGCATTGCCGCTTCACGCAGTTTGTTACGGCCGAGGCCGAACTTGCGGTAAACGCCGTGCGGACGACCAGTCAGGCGGCAACGGTTGCGCATGCGCGAAGCGCTTGCGTCACGTGGTTGCTTCTGCAGAGCTACGGAAGCTTCCCAACGCGCTTCTGGACTTGCGTTCAGATCAACGATGATAGCTTTCAGCTCGGCACGCTTCTTGGCGTACTTGGCAACGGTGAGCTGACGCTTCAGCTCACGGTTTTTCATGCTCTTCTTGGCCATTTTCCTACTCCAATCAGTTGCGGAACGGGAATTTGAAAGCACGCAGCAGTGCGCGACCTTCTTCATCCGATTTGGCAGTGGTGGTCAGGGTAATGTCCAGACCGCGCAGAGCATCGATCTTGTCGTAATCGATTTCCGGGAAAATGATCTGCTCTTTCACGCCCATGCTGTAGTTGCCACGGCCATCGAAGGACTTGGCATTCAGGCCGCGGAAGTCGCGGACCCGAGGCAGGGAGATCGACAGCAGACGATCCAGGAACTCGTACATACGATCGCGACGCAGGGTCACTTTGACACCGATCGGCCAACCTTCGCGGACTTTGAAGCCAGCGATGGATTTACGAGCGTGAGTCACAACGACTTTCTGGCCGGTGATCTTTTCCAGGTCAGCAACAGCGTGCTCGATGACTTTCTTGTCGCCGATCGCTTCGCCCAGACCCATGTTCAGGGTGATCTTGGTAATGCGCGGAACTTCCATCATGTTCGCCAGCTTAAGTTCTTCCTTAAGCTTCGGAGCGATTTCCTTCCGGTAAATCTCTTTCAGTCGTGCCATGGCCTTCTACCTAGCAGTGTTCAAGCATCAACCGCTTTTTGGGTCGACTTGAAGACACGAATTTTTTTGCCGTCTTCTACTTTGAAACCAACGCGGTCAGCCTTGTTGGTTTCGCCGTTGAAAATGGCGACGTTGGAAGCGTGCAGTGGCGCTTCTTTTTCGACGATACCGCCTTGTACGCCCGACATCGGGTTAGGCTTGGTATGACGCTTGACCAGGTTCAGACCACCAACGACCAGACGGTCGTCAGCGAGAACCTTAAGCACCTTACCGCGCTTACCTTTGTCTTTGCCGGCGATCACGATGATCTCGTCGTCACGACGAATCTTTTGCATGTCGGATCTCCTTACAGCACTTCTGGGGCGAGCGAGACGATCTTCATGAACTTCTCAGTACGAAGTTCACGGGTCACTGGCCCAAAGATACGGGTGCCGATCGGCTCTTGCTTGTTGTTCAGAAGAACAGCAGCGTTGCCATCAAAGCGGATAATGGAGCCATCAGCACGGCGAACACCGTGACGAGTGCGGACCACAACAGCAGTCATCACTTGGCCTTTTTTCACCTTACCGCGAGGAATTGCTTCCTTGACGGTAACTTTGATGATGTCACCGATACCAGCGTAACGACGATGGGAGCCACCCAGCACCTTGATGCACATAACGCGGCGAGCGCCGCTGTTATCGGCCACATCGAGCATGGATTGAGTCTGAATCATATAATTTCTCCGACCCCTAGTCCTTAGACTTCCACAGCGCGTTCGAGAACTTCAACCAGCGCCCAAGACTTGGTCTTGGCCAGCGGACGAGTTTCACGAATAGTGACTTTGTCGCCGATGTGGCACTGATTGGTTTCGTCGTGCGCGTGCAGCTTAGTCGAACGCTTAACATATTTACCGTAGATCGGGTGCTTGACGCGACGCTCGATCAGAACGGTGATGGTCTTGTCCATCTTGTCGCTGACAACACGGCCAGTCAGCGTACGGACAGTTTTTTCGGCTTCAGCCATGATCACTTACCTGCCTGCTGGTTGAGCACAGTCTTCACGCGAGCGATGTCACGCTTAACTTGCGAGAGCAGATGAGACTGCCCCAACTGGCCAGTTGCTTTCTGCATGCGCAGATTGAACTGGTCGCGCAGCAGGCCGAGCAGTTGCTCGTTCAGCTGCTGTGCGGATTTTTCACGAAGTTCATTCGCTTTCATCACATCACCGTCCGTTTAACAAAGGAGGTGGCGAGCGGCAGCTTTGCAGCAGCCAGGGCGAAAGCCTCACGCGCCAGCTCTTCAGAAACACCCTCGATTTCATACAGGACTTTGCCTGGCTGAATCTGGGCAACCCAGTATTCGACGTTACCCTTACCTTTACCCATCCGAACTTCGAGTGGTTTTTTGGAGATAGGCTTGTCCGGGAATACACGGATCCAGATCTTGCCACCACGTTTTACGTGACGGGTCAGAGCACGACGCGCTGACTCGATCTGACGAGCGGTGAGACGACCACGAGCAACAGACTTCAGCGCGAACTCGCCGAAGCTGACTTTGCTACCGCGCAATGCCAGGCCACGGTTGTGACCAGTCATTTGCTTGCGGAACTTCGTACGCTTTGGTTGCAACATTTGGCGTACCCCTTACTTGGCAGCTTTTTTACGAGGCGCTGGTGCTTGCGGCTTCAGCTCTTCCTGGCGACCACCAATTACTTCGCCTTTGAAGATCCAAACCTTTACACCGATCACACCGTAGGTGGTGTGAGCTTCGTAGTTGGCATAGTCGATGTCGGCACGCAGGGTGTGCAGTGGCACACGACCTTCGCGATACCATTCAGTACGTGCGATTTCAGCACCGCCGAGACGACCACTCACTTGGATTTTGATGCCTTTGGCACCAATGCGCATGGCGTTCTGTACTGCGCGCTTCATAGCGCGACGAAACATAACGCGACGCTCCAGCTGCTGAGCTACGCTCTGCGCAACCAGCATACCGTCGAGCTCCGGCTTGCGGATCTCTTCGATATTGATGTGCACAGGCACACCCATTTGCTTGGTCAGGTCCTGACGCAGTTTCTCAACATCTTCACCCTTCTTCCCGATAACGATACCTGGACGAGCGGTGTGGATGGTGATGCGTGCAGTTTGAGCCGGACGATGAATATCGATACGGCTTACGGACGCGCTTTTTAGTTTGTCTTGGAGATACTCACGCACATTCAGATCTGCGAGCAAATAGTCCGCATAAGTCCGACCGTCTGCGTACCAGACGGAGGTGTGCTCCTTGACGATTCCCAGGCGAATGCCAATGGGATGTACTTTCTGACCCATCTCTTCGACTCCGTTACTTGTCAGCAACCTTGACAGTGATATGGCAAGACCGCTTGACGATGCGATCAGCACGGCCTTTGGCACGTGGCATGATGCGCTTCAGCGAACGCCCTTCGTTGACGAAAACAGTGCTGACTTTAAGGTCATCAACGTCTGCGCCTTCGTTATGCTCGGCGTTGGCTACGGCCGACTCCAGCACTTTCTTCATGATCTCGGCGGCTTTCTTACTGCTGAAAGCCAACAGGTTGAGCGCTTCGCCCACCTTCTTCCCGCGGATCTGGTCGGCGACCAAGCGGGCTTTCTGGGCGGAGATTCGAGCGCCCGACAACTTAGCGGCTACTTCCATTTCCTTACCCCTTAACGCTTGGCTTTCTTGTCAGCCACGTGCCCACGATATGTGCGGGTACCGGCGAACTCGCCCAGTTTGTGGCCGACCATGTCTTCGTTCACGAGAACTGGGACGTGCTGACGACCGTTGTGTACTGCGATGGTCAGACCGACCATTTGTGGCAGGATCATGGAACGGCGCGACCAGGTCTTAACTGGTTTGCGATCGTTCTTTTCCGCCGCCACTTCGATCTTCTTCAGTAGGTGAAGATCGATAAAAGGACCTTTTTTCAGAGAACGTGGCACTGTCGTATCCCTCTATTTACTTGCGACGACGGACGATCATTTTGTCGGTACGCTTATTACCACGAGTCTTCGCACCCTTAGTCGGGAAGCCCCATGGCGATACCGGATGACGACCACCAGAGGTACGACCTTCACCACCACCATGTGGGTGGTCAACCGGGTTCATGGCAACACCACGAACGGTTGGGCGAACGCCACGCCAGCGCTTGGCACCAGCTTTACCCAGCGAACGCAGGCTGTGCTCGGAGTTCGAGACTTCGCCCAGGGTCGCGCGGCATTCAGCCAGCACTTTACGCATCTCACCAGAACGCAGACGCAGGGTCACGTAGACACCTTCACGAGCGATCAGCTGAGCCGAAGCACCAGCGGAACGAGCGATTTGCGCGCCTTTACCTGGCTTCAATTCGATGCCGTGTACGGTGCTACCAACTGGAATGTTACGCAGTTGCAGAGCGTTGCCCGGCTTGATCGGCGCCAGAGCACCTGCGATCAGCTGGTCGCCAGCGCTCACACCTTTAGGGGCGATGATGTAGCGACGCTCGCCATCTGCGTACAGCAGCAGAGCGATGTGAGCAGTACGGTTTGGATCGTATTCGATACGCTCGACAGTGGCAGCGATGCCATCTTTGTCGTTACGACGGAAGTCGACCAGACGATAATGCTGCTTATGACCACCACCAACGTGACGAGTAGTGATGCGGCCATTGTTGTTACGACCACCAGACTTCGATTTTTTCTCGAGCAGCGGTGCGTGAGGAGCGCCTTTATGCAGCTCCTGGTTGACCACCTTGACCACAAAACGGCGGCCAGGGGAAGTCGGTTTGCATTTAACGATTGCCATGATGCACCCCTTCCTTACTCAGCACTGCTGCTGAAATCGAGATCTTGGCCTGGCTGAAGGGAGATAACTGCCTTCTTCCAGTCATTACGCTTGCCCAGACCGCGAGCAGTGCGCTTGCTCTTACCCAGAACATTCAGGGTAGTCACACGCTCTACTTTCACGCTGAACAGGCTTTCGACGGCCTTCTTGATTTCCAGCTTGGTTGCATCGGTAGCAACCTTGAAAACGAACTGGCCTTTCTTGTCTGCCAGAACCGTAGCCTTCTCGGAAACGTGCGGGCCAAGCAGAACTTTAAATACGCGTTCCTGGTTCATCCCAGCAGCTCCTCGAATTTCTTCACGGCCGACACAGTAATCAACACTTTGTCGTATGCGATCAGACTAACTGGATCGGAACCTTGCACGTCACGCACATCAACGTGTGGCAGGTTACGAGCAGCCAGGTACAGGTTCTGATCAACAGCGTCAGACACGATCAGAACGTCGGTCAGGCTCATGTTGTTCAGTTTGCCCAGCAGATCTTTGGTTTTCGGAGTTTCAACAGCGAAATCCTGAACCACGACCAGACGATCAGTACGCACCAGCTCAGCAAGGATGGAGCGCATTGCTGCGCGATACATCTTCTTGTTCAGCTTTTGGGAGTGATCCTGTGGACGAGCTGCGAAAGTGGTACCGCCGCCACGCCAGATTGGGCTACGGATAGTACCAGCACGAGCGCGGCCGGTACCTTTCTGACGCCATGGGCGCTTACCGCCACCAGAAACGTCGGAACGGGTCTTTTGCTGCTTGCTACCTTGACGGCCGCCAGCCATGTAGGCCACGACTGCTTGGTGAACCAGCGTCTCGTTGAACTCGCCGCCAAATGTCAGTTCGGAAACTTCGATCGCTTGAGCGTCATTTACATTTAATTGCATGTCAGCTTCCCCTTAACCGCGAGCCTTGGCCGCTGGACGTACAACCAGGTTGCCGCCAGTAGCGCCAGGAACAGCGCCCTTGACCAACAACAGATTGCGTTCAGCGTCCACGCGCACTACTTCCAGGGACTGCACGGTCACGCGCTCAGCGCCCATATGACCGGACATTTTTTTGCCCTTGAATACACGACCAGGAGTCTGGCACTGGCCGATAGAGCCTGGAACGCGGTGGGATACGGAGTTACCGTGGGTGTTATCTTGCCCGCGGAAGTTCCAACGCTTGATCGTACCCTGGAAACCTTTACCTTTGGACTGACCGGTTACATCAACCAGTTGACCAGCAGCGAAGATTTCAGCGTTGATCAGATCGCCGGCCTGGTACTCGCCTTCTTCAAGGCGGAATTCCATTACGGTACGACCGGCAGCTACGTTCGCCTTGGCGAAGTGGCCAGCCTGAGCTGCTGTTACACGCGAAGCGCGACGCTCGCCGACAGTGACTTGCACTGCACGATAGCCATCGGTCTCTTCAGTTTTGAACTGGGTGACGCGATTCGGCTCGATCTCAATGACCGTGACCGGAATGGAGACACCTTCTTCGGTGAAAATACGGGTCATACCGCATTTACGACCGACTACACCAATAGTCATGTTGTAAACCTCATGAGTGTACGGGGCTTTCACCCGCTATGGCCGCCCATTTCAGAGCGTTACACGACTAAGACCGAGTCTTAGCCGAGGCTGATCTGCACTTCCACACCGGCCGCAAGATCAAGCTTCATAAGTGCATCAACGGTTTTATCCGTTGGCTGGACGATATCCAGAACGCGCTTATGAGTACGGATCTCGTACTGGTCACGCGCGTCTTTGTTGACGTGCGGGGAGACCAGAACGGTGAACCGCTCTTTACGGGTAGGCAGTGGAATTGGACCACGCACTTGAGCACCAGTACGTTTCGCGGTTTCCACGATTTCCTGGGTGGATTGGTCGATCAGGCGATGGTCAAAAGCCTTCAACCTGATACGGATTTGCTGATTTTGCATTGGATTTCAGACTCCGGCTGCTATTCCCACCGGGCGCAATACGCCCGTTAAAAGGAGGCGCAATTCTATAGACGCCCCAGATAGGTGTCAACCCAATAAAAAAGCCCCCGCTGAGCGGGGGCTTTTTCAAAGCATCGACGCTAACTCAAAGAGAAAGCTTACTCGATGATTTTGGCTACTACACCAGCACCAACGGTACGGCCGCCTTCGCGGATAGCGAAACGCAGACCGTCTTCCATTGCGATGGTTTTGATCAGGGTAACAG
>CAYNGZ010000087.1:7708-17691 GCA_964396695.1 uncultured Pseudomonas sp. | reverse complement strand
AAATCAATAAGTTATTTTTTGTTCCATAAGAGCTGCCGAAGGCTGCGATCTTTTTGGGTTTGGCGGCTGTGGATGGCTGAAGTACCCTGTGCACAAATCTGACAGGTATTCCTGCACCCCATGCTCTTCCTGATCGCCTACATCAGCAGCGTCGTGCTGATCAACTACGCCTTTTCCACCGCTCCGCACCTGGACATCATCTGGTCGGCCTGGGGTGGCCTGGTGTTCGTGCTGCGCGACATGGTGCAAAGCCGTTTCGGTCATGGCGCGCTTGCCGCGATGTTGGTGGCGCTGGTGCTGTCCTACATCACCTCCGATCCCTCCATCGCTCTGGCCAGCGCCATTGCCTTTGCCGTTTCGGAGTGCATCGACTGGCTGGTGTTCAGCATCACCAGGCGCCCGCTGCACGACCGTCTGTGGATAAGTTCGGCGCTGAGTATTCCGCTGGATACGTTCATCTTCTTCGGCATGATCGATGCGCTGACACCGGGCGTGATCCTCACCGCCCTGGGCTCGAAATTTGCCGGTGTGACCATCGTCTGGCTGGCCATGGCCTGGCGTTTGCGCAAGAACGCGTTGGCAAGCTGAGCCAAACCCTCAGGTTCATGTAAAATGCCGCGCTTTCTCCCTGAGGGAAACGTGTGTTGCGCGTATCCCTCGATGATCCGCTCCTTTGAGGACCTGAGATGACCCGTATCGGAACTCCATTGTCGCCAACCGCGACCCGCGTTTTGCTGTGTGGCTGTGGTGAGTTGGGCAAGGAAGTGGTGATCGAGCTGCAACGCCTGGGCGTTGAAGTGATTGCCGTGGATCGTTACGCCAACGCACCGGCGATGCAGGTGGCGCATCGCAGCCACGTGATCAACATGCTGGATGGCGCCGCCCTGCGAGCGGTGATCGAAGCCGAGAAGCCGCACTTCATCGTGCCGGAAATCGAAGCCATCGCCACCGCCACGCTGGTCGAACTGGAAGCCGAAGGCTTCACCGTGATCCCGACCGCGCGCGCCGCGCAGCTGACCATGAACCGTGAAGGCATCCGTCGTCTGGCCGCTGAAGAGCTGGACCTGCCGACCTCGCCGTACCACTTCGCCGATACCTTCGAAGACTACCGCAAGGCGGTCGATGACCTGGGCTTCCCGTGCGTGGTCAAGCCGGTCATGAGCTCCTCGGGTAAAGGCCAGAGCCTGCTGCGCAGCGTCGATGACGTGCAGAAGGCCTGGGATTACGCGCAGGAAGGCGGTCGTGCCGGTAAAGGCCGGGTGATCATCGAAGGTTTCATCGACTTCGACTACGAAATCACCTTGCTCACCGTTCGTCACATCGGCGGCACCACGTTCTGTGCACCGGTCGGCCATCGTCAGGAGAAGGGCGATTACCAGGAATCCTGGCAGCCGCAAGCCATGAGCCCGGTGGCGCTGGCGGAATCCGAGCGCGTGGCCAAAGCCGTGACCGAAGTCTTGGGTGGCCGTGGCCTGTTCGGCGTTGAGCTGTTCGTCAAGGGTGATCAGGTGTGGTTCAGCGAAGTGTCGCCGCGCCCGCATGACACCGGTCTGGTGACCCTGATTTCTCAGGACCTGTCGCAGTTTGCGCTGCATGCACGGGCGATTCTTGGTCTGCCGATCCCGTTGATCCGTCAGTTCGGCCCATCGGCGTCGGCTGTGATTCTGGTGGAAGGGCAGTCGACCCAGACCGCTTTTGCGAATCTGGGGGCCGCACTGGCCGAGCCGGATACGGCACTGCGCCTGTTTGGCAAACCGGAAGTCAACGGTCAGCGCCGCATGGGCGTTGCCCTGGCTCGTGACGAGTCGATCGAGGCCGCCCGCGCCAAAGCGACCCGTGCTTCCCAGGCTGTTGTCGTAGAGCTGTAACCGCGTCGCGGCTATCGCGAGCAGGCTCGCTCTCACAGGATTTTCGGTTGGACACAGATTGTGTGTACACCTGAAATCTAACGTGGGAGCGAGCCTGCTCGCGATGCTCTTGCTTCAGGCAACCTGATTCAGGTCGTTATGCCGCGTCTCTTTCAGGCACAGCACAGCGATCAAGCTGAGCAATGCTGCCGCTGACACATACCCGCCCACCCAACTCAAGCCGCCCATCGCCACCAGCTTCTGCGCGAAGAACGGTGCTGCCGACGCCCCCACAATACCGCCCAGGTTGTAAGCCGCCGATGCGCCGGTGTAGCGCACGCGGGTAGGAAACAGCTCTGGCAGCAGCGCACCCATCGGCGCGAATGTCACGCCCATCAGAAACAGCTCGATGCACAGGAACAGTGCCACACCCCAGGTCGTGCCGTGGGTCAGCAGTGGTTCCATGGTGAAGCCCGAGAGAATTGCCAGCATGCCACCGATGATCAACACCGGTTTACGCCCGAAACGGTCGCTGGCCCAGGCCGACAGCGGGGTCGCCGCAGCCATGAACAGCACCGCAAAACACAGCAGGCCGAGGAAGGTCTCGCGGCTGTAACCCAGGGTCGAAACTCCGTAGCTCAGGGAAAACACCGTCGAGATATAGAACAGCGTATAGCAGACCACCATCGCCGCCGCCCCCAGCAGCATCGGCGCCCAGTATTGGCCGAACAACTCGACCAACGGGATCTTCACCCGCTCCTGGCGTGCTATCGCGTTGGCGAACACCGGGGTTTCGTGCAGTTTCAGGCGCACATAGAGACCGACCATCACCAGCGCGGCGCTGAGCAGGAACGGAATCCGCCAGCCCCAGGCGCGAAATTGCTCGTCGCTCAGGGCCATCGCCAGGGTCAGGAACAGACCGTTGGCGGCGAGAAAGCCGATCGAGGGGCCGAGTTGCGGGAACATGCCAAACCAGGCGCGTTTGCCCTTTGGCGCGTTTTCGGTGGCGAGCAAGGCTGCGCCGCCCCATTCACCGCCCAGTCCAAGGCCTTGGCCAAAGCGCAGCACGCACAACAGGATCGGTGCCCAGGCGCCAATGCTGTCGTAACCCGGCAATACGCCGATCAGCGTGGTGCAGACACCCATCAGCAACAAGGACGCGACCAGGGTCGATTTACGTCCGATGCGATCACCGAAGTGGCCGAACAGCGCCGAACCTATGGGGCGGGCGAGGAAGGCGATGCCGAAAGTCAGGAAGGCCGAGAGCATCTGGGCGGTGCCGGAGGTCTGCGGAAAGAACACCGGGCCGATCACCAGCGCGGCGGCCGTGGCGTAGACGTAGAAGTCGTAGAACTCGATAGCGGTGCCAATGAAACTGGCCGTCGCGACCCGCGTGGCGGAGTTCGTTGGTTGGGCAGGCGCAGCGTCGCTGTAAATGGTGCTGGTCGTCATGCGGTAATCCCTGACAGTCATGTGCTCCTGTGGAGCGAATTATTATGGTCGAACACCCAGGGATGTGGGTTTTACAGCGGTTTTGCCGCCGAACGCAGGCTTGTGGCCTCTCCGACGGCTACGTGCCAGATCAACACCCGGCTGACGCGATTGTCTTCGGTTTCGAGGATTTCCAGGCGATAGCGCCCGATTTTCAGGCACACCGCGCTGTCGGGAATGGTTTCCAGCGCTTCGGTGACCAGCCCGTTGAGGGTTTTCGGGCCGTCGCTTGGCAGGTGCCAGCCCAGGCTCTTGTTCAGTTCACGAATGGAGGCGGCGCCCTCGATCACCAACCGGCCGTCCGCCTGCGGGTGAATGTGCGGGTTGTCGAGGCTTTGCTGGCTTTCGAATTCGCCGACGATTTCTTCGAGAATGTCTTCCAGGGTGACAATGCCTTGCACCTCGCCGTATTCGTCGACCACCATCCCCAGGCGGCGCTGCTGTTTGTGGAAGTTCAGCAGTTGCAGTTGCAACGGGGTGCTTTCCGGGACGAAGTACGGTTCGCGACACGCGCCCAGCAAGGCTTCCTTGGTCAGGCTGGCGTCAGGTAGCAAATGGAGGATCTGCCGGGTATTGAGTACCGCTTCGACCTGGTTGATATCGCTGTGAAACACCGGCAGGCGCGTGCGTTTGTTGGCGCGCAGTTGCTCGATAATCTCCTCGATCGAGTCGTCCAGATTGATCCCGTCGACTTCACTGCGTGGTACCAGAATGTCGTTGACGGTGATGTTGTCCAGCGCATGAATGCCCGACAGCGCGTGTGGGCGGCAGGCTGCATGCTCGCGATCGGTGTCATGGTTCTGCGGGGCAGGTGGCTCGTCCTCGCTTTGCTGGACAATCTTGACCTTGCGGGCGAAGGGCTTGAGCAGCAATTGGCTGATGCCGCTGAGCAGCCACGCAATCGGGTAGAGAATTTTCAACGGCACGCCGAGCAAGGTGTTGCCCAGCGCCAGGATGGCGTCCGGATAACGACTGGCGAGGGTGCGTGGCAGGTAGTCGGCAAACACCAGCAGCACAGCCGTGGCGCTCAGGCAGGCCAGCCACGGACCGCTTTCAGCCCAGCCGAAAATCGCCAGCAGCGTACTGATGACCACCACCAGTGTGCGGCACAGGGTATTGCAGAGAATCAGGCTGTTCAGCGGGAAGCTGAGCTTCGCGACCGGCTTGTCGCCGGAACGCGAGGCGGTGCGCTGGGTCAGCAGATGCTGCTGTGCGGCTTCGATGGCGGTAAACAGCCCTGACCACAGGATCAGCAGGGCCAGCGCGGCGAGCAGCGGCTCTATGGGCAGGTTATCCATTACGAATGCCCGTCAGATGTGCAGAATGAATTCGCGGACCAGCTTGCTGCCGAAATAGGCCAGCATCAGCAGGCAAAAACCCGCGAGGGTCCAGCGAATGGCCTTGTGGCCGCGCCAGCCCAGACGATTGCGCCCCCACAGCAGCACGCTGAACACGATCCACGCCAGGCACGCCAGCAGGGTTTTGTGCACCAGATGCTGGGCGAACAGGTTTTCGACGAATATCCAGCCGGAGATCAGCGACAGCGACAGCAGGGTCCAGCCGGCCCAGAGGAAGCCGAACAGCAGGCTTTCCATGGTTTGCAGCGGCGGGAAGTTCTTGATCAGGCCGGACGGGTGCTTGTGCTTGAGCTGGTGATCCTGAACCAACAGCAGCAAGGCCTGGAACACCGCGATGGTGAACATGCCATAAGCAAGGATCGACAACAGGATGTGCGCGAGAATCCCCGGTTCTTCGTCAATCACCTGCACGGTGCCCGACGGCGCGAATTGCGCCAGCAGTACCGTGGCCATTCCCAGCGGGAATAACAGTAGCAGCAGGTTTTCCACCGGGATCCGCGAGCAGGCCAGCAGCGTCAGTGCAATCACGGCAGCGGCGATCAGGCTGGCGGCACTGAAGAAGTCCAGGCCCAGGCCAATCGGCGTCATCAGATGGGTGAAGAGGCTCGCGCTGTGGGCCAGCACGGCAAGGATGCCAAGCGAGACCAGCAGACGTTTGTTCGCCTTGGCGCCTTGGGCCAGACGAGTGCCTTGATAAAGGGTCGCAGCGGCGTACAAGCAGGCGGCGGCGAGGGTGCAGAGCAAACTGGGTGACAAGGGGAGCATAAATCCTGTTAGGCGAGCCCGAAAGGGACTGAGTTTGGCATACAACCGACATCACACGAAAGACCACTCAACCAGACGGCGGGTGTGCGCCAGACGCAGTCTTCGCTATAATCCGCGACCTGCCCACGCCGCAGGCTCGCCGAGCACATGTTTTTCACGGTCTGGGCCGCCATTACCTCGGTCTTCATAGGGCCTGAAAGGATCGCGCATGTTTGAAAACTTAACCGACCGTCTCTCGCAGACGCTGCGCCATGTCACCGGCAAGGCCAAGCTGACCGAGGACAATATCAAAGACACCCTGCGTGAAGTGCGCATGGCGTTGCTTGAAGCCGACGTCGCCTTGCCGGTGGTCAAAGACTTCGTCAATTCGGTCAAGGAGCGCGCTGTCGGCACCGAGGTGTCGCGCAGCCTGACGCCGGGCCAGGCCTTCGTGAAGATCGTTCAGGCCGAACTCGAAAGCCTGATGGGCGCGGCCAACGAAGATTTGAACCTGAGCGCCGTGCCGCCAGCCGTCATTTTGATGGCTGGCCTGCAAGGTGCCGGTAAAACCACCACCGCTGGCAAGCTGGCGCGCTTCCTTAAAGAGCGCAAAAAGAAGTCGGTCATGGTGGTGTCGGCGGACGTTTACCGCCCGGCCGCGATCAAGCAGCTGGAAACCCTGGCCAACGACATCGGCGTAACGTTCTTCCCATCCGACCTGAGCCAGAAGCCGGTCGACATCGCCGAAGCCGCCATTAAAGAAGCCAGGCTGAAATTCATCGACGTGGTCATCGTCGATACCGCCGGTCGTCTGCACATCGACGAAGAGATGATGGGCGAGATCAAGGGCCTGCACGCGGCGATCAAACCGGTCGAAACGCTGTTCGTGGTCGACGCCATGACCGGCCAGGATGCTGCCAACACGGCCAAGGCCTTTGGCGATGCCTTGCCACTGACCGGTGTGATCCTGACCAAGGTCGACGGTGACGCCCGTGGCGGTGCCGCGTTGTCGGTACGTGCAATCACGGGCAAGCCGATCAAGTTCATCGGTATGGGGGAGAAGACCGAAGCGCTCGATCCGTTCCACCCGGAGCGGATTGCCTCGCGGATCCTCGGCATGGGCGACGTGCTCAGCCTGATCGAGCAGGCCGAGCAGACCCTCGACAAGGAAAAGGCCGACAAACTGGCCAAAAAGCTGAAGAAAGGCAAAGGCTTCGACCTCGAAGACTTCCGCGATCAGCTGCAACAAATGAAGAACATGGGCGGCCTCGGCGGGCTCATGGACAAACTGCCGAACATCGGCGGTGTGAACCTGGCGCAAATGGGCAATGCCCAGGGCGCGGCAGAGAAGCAATTCAAGCAGATGGAAGCCATCATCAATTCCATGACCCCGGCCGAGCGCCGTGACCCTGAGCTGATCAGCGGTTCGCGCAAACGTCGGATCGCCATGGGTTCCGGCACTCAGGTGCAGGACATCGGTCGCTTGATCAAGCAGCACAAGCAGATGCAGAAGATGATGAAGAAGTTCTCCGCCAAAGGCGGAATGGCCAAAATGATGCGCGGCATGGGCGGTATGTTGCCCGGCGGCGGCATGCCCAAGATGTAAAGTATTCGCGCCGGCAAGTGTGTCGGCGCGGCCCCACACGGACGTGGGACCCAACAGCAAGCCCGCATTGGCGGGAGCTGACTCGCCGTTGTTCGCAACGGCTCTACGGCAAATCTGGATGGCACACTGACAGGTGCCGGAAAAAGGCATTTGCAAAAGTCCGGATATTCCTTAGAATATGCGGCCTTTCGGGCACCCATGCCCGCTGTGCATTTAGATTTGCAGCACCGACTACAGGAACTATGTTCACATGCTAACAATCCGTCTTGCCCTTGGCGGCTCCAAAAAGCGCCCGTTTTACCACTTGAACGTGACCGACAGCCGCAACCCACGCGACGGTTCGCACAAAGAACAAGTTGGTTTCTTCAACCCGATCGCTCGTGGTCAAGAAGTCCGCCTGTCCGTGAACCAAGAGCGCGTAGCCTACTGGCTGAGCGTTGGTGCACAACCTTCTGAGCGTGTTGCTCAGTTGCTGAAGGACGCTGCTAAGGCTGCGGCCTGAGCAATATGAACGCGACGCCTGCAAATGCTGATGATTTGATCGTTGTCGGCAAGATTTATTCTATTCATGGCGTTCGCGGCGAAGTGAAGGTCTTTTCCTTTACTGATCCGATTGGAAACCTGTTGGACTACAAAACCTGGACGCTCAAGCGCGAAGGCGATGTACGGCAGGTAGAGCTGGTCAGCGGCCGCGTACAAGGCGGCAAGTTTCTGGTCACAAAGCTCAAAGGTCTCGATGACCGTGATGAAGCTCGTCTTCTGGCCGGTTTTGAAATCTGCGTGCCGCGTAACCTGTTTCCTGATCTGACCGACGGCGAGTACTACTGGTACCAGCTGGAAGGTCTGAAGGTCATCGACCACCTCGGGCAATTGCTCGGGAAAATCGATCACCTGCTGGAGACTGGCTCGAACGATGTCATGGTGGTCAAGCCTTGCGCTGGCAGCCTGGATGATCGCGAACGCCTGTTGCCCTATACGGAGCAATGCGTGTTGGCCGTCGACCTCGCAGCGGGCGAGATGAAGGTGGATTGGGACGCGGACTTCTAAACGTGGCTAACTTGCGCGTAGAAGTGATCAGTTTGTTTCCCGAGATGTTTTCCGCCATCAGCGACTACGGCATCACCAGTCGTGCGGTGAAACAGGGGCTCTTGCAGCTGACCTGTTGGAATCCGCGAGACTACACAACGGATCGACATCACACTGTGGATGATCGCCCATTTGGCGGTGGTCCGGGCATGGTGATGAAGATCAAGCCCCTGGAAGATGCTCTGGTTCAGGCCAAGGCAGCAGCCGGGGAGGCGGCGAAGGTAATTTATCTGTCGCCCCAAGGCCGTCAACTGACTCAGTCGGCGGTACGCGAGTTGGCGAATGAGGACGCATTGATCCTGATTGCCGGCCGCTATGAAGGCATTGACGAGCGTTTTATTGAAGCTCATGTCGATGAAGAGTGGTCGATTGGCGACTATGTACTGTCTGGCGGCGAGCTGCCGGCGATGGTCCTGATCGATGCGGTTACACGACTGCTGCCTGGAGCTTTAGGGCATGCGGACTCCGCCGAGGAAGATTCCTTTACGGATGGTCTGCTGGATTGCCCGCATTACACCCGACCTGAGGTGTATGCGGATCAGCGTGTTCCCGACGTGTTGCTGAGTGGCAATCACGCGCACATCCGGCGTTGGCGTTTACAGCAGTCCCTTGGTCGGACCTATGAACGACGCGCCGATCTTCTGGAAAGCCGCTCGCTTTCTGGAGAAGAGAAGAAGCTGCTCGAGGAATACATCCGCGAGCGGGACGATAGTTAACAACGTATCGATGGTAGATCCGACGATTTACCTTAGGAGCACAGCATGACTAACAAAATCATCCTTGCACTCGAAGCAGAGCAGATGACCAAAGAGATCCCTGCCTTTGCCCCGGGCGACACCATTGTCGTTCAGGTGAAAGTGAAGGAAGGTGACCGTGCGCGTCTGCAAGCGTTCGAAGGCGTAGTTATCGCCAAGCGTAACCGCGGCGTAAACAGTGCATTCACCGTTCGTAAAATCTCCAACGGTGTTGGCGTAGAGCGTACTTTCCAGACCTACAGCCCGCAAATCGACAGCATGGCTGTCAAGCGTCGCGGTGACGTACGTAAAGCCAAGCTGTACTACCTGCGTGACCTGTCGGGTAAAGCAGCTCGCATCAAGGAAAAACTGGCTTAAGTCCAGCTTCCGATGCAGAAAAAAGCAGCCTACGGGCTGCTTTTTTGTTGCCTGCAATTTATTCCTCTCCCTGAAAGTGCAATGGTTCCGCGAACGGTCGTGCTATGAAAGACTGTTCACCCCCTTCCAGTTGTTGTCTGTCTTGCCTGAGTCTTTATGCCTGCCATCGATCATCCACTGATAGACCAGTTTCTCGACGCCCTGTGGCTGGAGAAAGGCCTGTCCGATAACACCCGTGACGCCTATCGCAGCGACCTGGCCCTGTTCAACGGCTGGTTGCAGGAAAAGGGTCTGGAGCTGGTCAACGCCGGGCGCGAGCTGATTCTCGATCACCTGGCCTGGCGACTCGAGCAAAACTATAAACCCCGGTCTACGGCACGATTTCTCTCGGGTGTGCGTGGGTTCTATCGCTATTTGCTGCGTGAAAAGCTGATTGCCGTCGACCCGACATTGCGCGTCGACATGCCGCAGCTTGGCAGGCCATTGCCCAAGTCGTTGTCGGAAGCGGACGTGGAAGCCTTGCTCGCCGCGCCGGATCTGAGCGAAGCGATCGGCCAGCGCGATCGCGCCATGCTGGAAGTTTTGTACGCCTGTGGCCTGCGGGTCAGCGAGCTGATCAGCCTGACGCTGGAACAGATCAATCTGCGCCAGGGCGTGCTGCGCGTCATGGGCAAGGGCAGCAAGGAGCGGCTGGTGCCGCTGGGTGAAGAGGCGATTGTCTGGGTCGAGCGCTACCTGC
>CAYNGZ010000087.1:0-7698 GCA_964396695.1 uncultured Pseudomonas sp. | reverse complement strand
GTGTTCTCGCGCCGGATCGTCGGGAGGCCGTGCGCCGAGACCTCGAGGGTGCTGTTTCCCAGCCTGCGCGGTGAGCAGATGACTCGCCAGACCTTCTGGCATCGCATCAAACACCAGGCCAAGGTTGCCGGGATCGGCAAGTCCCTCTCGCCACACACCTTGCGCCACGCCTTCGCCACCCATTTGCTCAACCACGGCGCCGACCTGCGGGTTGTGCAGATGCTGTTGGGCCATAGCGATCTGTCGACCACACAGATCTACACCCATGTCGCTCGTGCCCGTTTGCAAGACCTGCACGCCAAACATCATCCACGTGGATGAGTGATAAACGACCACCTGCAAGCCTCTTGCGTCAGCCACAGTCGGCCATACCGGCCTTATGTGGTAGGCTTTGCGGGTTTGCACGATGGGCGGTTTGACCCGGTGTTTCATTACGGGCGTTTTAACTGGCCCACTTGCCCGCCTTCAGGAGTTCTCATGCGTCTGACCCAGATTTTCGCCGCCGCAGCCATTGCGTTGGTCAGCACCTTTGCCGTCGCCGATGATGCGGCCGATAAAGCCATTCGTAAAAGCCTGGAAACCCTCCAGCTCGACACCCCGATCGAGTCCATTGGCGCCAGCCCACTGGCCGGTCTCTACGAAGTCAAACTCAAGGGCAGCCGCGTGCTGTACGCCAGCGCCGACGGCCAGTACATCGTTCAGGGCTACCTGTTCCAGCTCAAGGACGGCAAGCCGGTCAACCTGACCGAGAAGGCCGAGCGCCTGGGTATCTCCAAGTTGATCAACGGTATCCCGGTCGCTGAAACCGTGGTTTACCCGGCGATTGGCGAAACCAAGACCCACATCACCGTCTTCACCGATACCACCTGCCCGTATTGCCACAAATTGCACGCCGAAGTGCCTGCATTGAACAAAATGGGCATCGAAGTGCGTTATGTTGCATTCCCGCGCCAGGGCCTCGGCTCGCCGGGTGATGAGCAACTGCAAGCGGTCTGGTGTTCCGCTGACAAGAAAGCGGCGATGGACAACATGGTCGACGGCAAGGAAATCAAGGCCGCCAAGTGCGCCAACCCGGTTTCCAGGCAGTTCGCCCTGGGCCAGTCGATCGGCGTGAACGGTACACCGGCCATCGTTTTGGCCGATGGCCAGGTGATTCCGGGCTACCAGCCAGCACCACAAGTCGCCAAACTGGCACTGAGTGCGAAATAATCCTGCGTCGTCACGGTAAGCCTTTGACGATCATGGAACGGCGACAGCAGTCGGCGTTCCATTAATAGAGAGCCGCGCGTGCGGCTGTTTTCCACGGCCGACCTTGAGTCGGCCGTTTTATGGGGAGTTCACAGTGAAACCGGTCAAAGTAGGCATCTGTGGGTTAGGGACCGTCGGTGGCGGTACCTTCAACGTACTTCAGCGCAACGCCGAGGAAATTGCTCGTCGTGCCGGGCGTGGAATCGAAGTGGCACAAATTGCCATGCGCACGCCAAAGCCTCAGTTCCAGACGACCGGTATTGCGATTACCAACGATGTCTTCGAAGTGGCCACGAACCCTGAGATCGACATCGTCATAGAGCTGATGGGCGGCTACACCGTTGCCCGCGAGCTGGTACTCAAAGCCATCGAGAATGGCAAGCATGTGGTCACCGCGAACAAGGCACTGATTGCCGTTCACGGTAATGAAATTTTTGCCAAGGCCCGCGAGAAAGGCGTGATCGTGGCGTTCGAAGCGGCCGTGGCCGGTGGCATTCCGGTGATCAAGGCGATTCGTGAAGGCCTGTCGGCCAACCGCATCAACTGGGTCGCCGGCATCATCAACGGCACCGGCAACTTCATCCTCACCGAAATGCGTGAGAAGGGCCGGACCTTTGAAGACGTACTTGCCGAGGCGCAAGCACTGGGTTACGCAGAAGCCGATCCGACTTTCGACGTCGAAGGCATCGATGCGGCACACAAGCTGACGATCCTGGCGTCCATCGCATTCGGCATCCCGCTGCAATTCGACAAGGCCTACACCGAAGGCATCACCAAGCTGACCACCGCTGACGTGAACTACGCCGAAGCGCTGGGCTATCGCATCAAGCACCTGGGCGTGGCGCGTAGCACCGCTGCCGGCATCGAACTGCGTGTGCACCCGACGCTGATCCCGGCCGATCGCCTGATCGCCAACGTCAACGGCGTGATGAACGCGGTCATGGTCAACGGCGACGCGGCCGGTTCGACCCTGTTCTACGGCGCCGGTGCCGGCATGGAGCCGACCGCTTCGTCGGTCATCGCCGACCTGGTGGATGTGGTTCGCGCCATGACCAGCGACCCGGAAAACCGCGTACCGCACCTGGCTTTCCAACCGGATTCGCTGTCGGCCCACCCGATCCTGCCGATCGAAGCCTGCGAAAGTGCCTACTACCTGCGCATCCAGGCCAAGGATCATCCGGGCGTGCTGGCGCAGGTCGCGAGCATTCTGTCGCAGCGTGGTATCAACATCGAATCGATCATGCAGAAGGAAGTCGAAGAACACGACGGCCTGGTGCCCATGATCCTGCTGACCCACCGTGTGCAGGAACAGCGCATGAACGATGCGATCGCCGCCCTCGAGGCCCTGGCGGACGTGGTCGGTCCGGTGGTGCGGATCCGCGTCGAGCACCTGAACTAAGTCGTTATTGTTCACCGGGCTCGTGCGCGAGCCCGGGTTTGCGAACTCTGAATTGTGGAGCCAGTCATGCGTTATATCAGTACCCGCGGCCAGGCACCGGCCCTGAATTTCGAAGACGTGCTGTTGGCAGGTCTGGCCAGTGACGGCGGCCTGTACGTGCCGGAAAACCTGCCGCGTTTCACCCAAGAAGAAATCGCTTCCTGGGCCGGCCTACCGTACCACGAGCTGGCTTTCCGGGTGATGCGCCCGTTTGTCACCGGCAGCATTCCGGACGCCGATTTCAAGAAAATCCTCGAAGAAACCTACGGTGTGTTCGCCCACAACGCCGTGGCGCCGTTGCGTCAGTTGAACGGCAACGAATGGGTGCTGGAGCTGTTCCATGGCCCGACCCTGGCATTCAAGGACTTCGCCCTGCAATTGCTCGGTCGTCTGCTCGACTACGTGCTGGAAAAGCGCGGAGAGCGCGTGGTTATCGTTGGTGCCACCTCGGGCGATACCGGTTCGGCCGCCATCGAAGGCTGCAAGCACTGCGAAAACGTCGACATCTTTATCCTGCACCCGCACAACCGCGTGTCCGAAGTGCAGCGTCGGCAGATGACCACCATCTTCGGCGAGAACATCCACAACATCGCCATCGAAGGCAACTTCGATGACTGCCAGGAAATGGTCAAGGCGAGCTTTGCCGACCAGAGCTTCCTCAAAGGCACACGTCTGGTGGCGGTGAACTCGATCAACTGGGCGCGGATCATGGCCCAGATCGTCTACTACTTCCACGCAGCCCTGCAGTTGGGCGGCCCGGCGCGCTCGGTGTCGTTCTCGGTGCCAACCGGCAACTTCGGCGACATCTTCGCCGGTTACCTGGCACGCAACATGGGCCTGCCGATCAACCAGTTGATCGTCGCCACCAACCGCAACGACATCCTGCACCGCTTCATGAGCGGCAATCAGTACGTCAAGGAAACCCTGCACGCGACCCTGTCGCCGTCGATGGACATCATGGTGTCGTCGAACTTCGAACGCTTGCTGTTCGACCTGCACGGTCGTAACGGCGCAGCGATCAGCAGCCTGATGGACACCTTCAAGCAAGGTGGCGGTTTCAGCGTCGAGCAAGAGCGCTGGACGCAAGCGCGCAAGCTGTTCGACTCGCTGGCGGTGGATGACGCGCAAACCTGCGAGACGATTGCTGAAGTCTTCGCACAAACCGGTGAGCTGCTCGATCCGCATACCGCCATCGGCGTCAAGGCCGCACGCGAGTGCCGTCGTAGCCTGGATATTCCGATGGTGATCCTGGGAACGGCTCATCCGGTCAAATTCCCTGAGGCCGTCGAAA
The DNA here is from genome assembly GCA_964396695.1 of uncultured Pseudomonas sp. Taxonomy (GTDB): domain Bacteria; phylum Pseudomonadota; class Gammaproteobacteria; order Pseudomonadales; family Pseudomonadaceae; genus Aquipseudomonas. The sequence continues at coordinate 3,721 of CAYNGZ010000087.1, read as the reverse complement.
AAGCCGGCGTAGGAAAAGCGCTTGAACTGCCAGCCCATCTTTCTGATTTGTTCGAGCGAGACGAGCGCTGCACCGTTTTGCCAAACGATCTGAAAGCCGTGCAGGCCTTTGTCAGTCAGCATGGCAACCGCGGCAAGCCACTCTGACCTGAAAACCTGTCACATTTTGAAGCCCGTCTCCTGACGGGCTTTCTTGTTTCTGCATGGCACACTTGTTGTCGTTTCGCCCCTCAAGGACGGGTGAGTGAACGTAAAGGAAGTGGGCATGTTGCTTTTTTATGGATTGAAACCGGTCTTGTGCCGGGTGTTTTTATTGAGTGTCATGGGGGTAGGGCACTGTGCAGTGGCGGCGCAACTCGGCGCCTTGGGCATCGGTGCTTCCGCCACCCATGAGCGCATTGCGCTCGAGCCTCGGGAGCTCGAATGGATTGCCGAACACCGGCAAGTCGTCGTGGCGTCGCAGCAGTTTCCGTTGTACCTGTTCAAGGATGAACTCGGTCAATGGAGCGGTCTGAACAACGACATTCTTCAGCGCCTTTCGCGGATGACAGGGTTGGAGTTTGTTCATGAAGAGTCGTTCTCGACCGAACACCTGCTCGGGCTGTTGGAGAGTGGCAGGGCGGACATGAGCACGACACTGGCGGTGAACGAGGAGCGCAAGGGGTTTCTGGATTTCAGCCATGCCTTTGGCGGGGCTGGCTGGGTGTTCGTCGGGCGGGCCGGGGTTGCTGCGATTGATTCGCTCGAGGAGCTTTCAGGCAAGGTTCTGGCGCTACCGGCCAGGCACGCGCTGGAGGCCGGTATCCGTCGCGACTATCCGCAGATCGAGCTGCGTTCGGTCAAGACCTACGCAGAGGCCCGGGCCCTGGTCGAAAGCGGCGAAGCCTACGTGACCATTGAGAACGAAACGGGCGCTCATCTGTACCCGGCGGGCCAGCTGGCGATCGGCTCAAGTATCGAAGGCATGTGGGAAGCCGACCATCTGGCCCTGCGCAAAGAGCAGCCACAGCTGTTGAGCATTCTCAACAAGGCGCTTGAGGCGTTTCCTCCGGCGGAGTTGCGAGCCATCCGTTCGAAATGGCTGGACGGTACGGTGCCCGGGCAACCGCCCTCGTGGTGGCAGCGGGTTTACCAGTGGAGTTGCTGGGGGATATTTTTTGCGAGTCTCTTCGGGCTGGTTTCACTGCTGTGGAATCAGCGGCTGAACATCCAGATCAGGCAGCGATTGAAAGCCGAACGGGAGCTTGGCGATCAACTGGCGTTCCAGAATACCTTGATGAATGCCATGCCAGATCCAGTCTTTGTACGGGATCTGGAGGGGCGGTTGATCATGTGCAACAAGAGCTATGAAGAGCACTTGTCGACCCGTTTTGACCAGGTGCGGGGGAAGCGTCTGACAGAGGTCGACGTGCTGCCCGTTTCGACGGCCGAGTTGCTGCATGGCGAAATCATGGATCAACTCAGTCACCGGAAAACCCGCTTTGCCGAGCGCCAACTGACGTTCAAACATGGCGTGCGGGATGTTTACCAATGGACGGTGCCGTTTTATAGCGCCGAGGGTTTGCTGCAAGGTGTCGTGGGCGGCTGGACCGACACTCATCGACGTCTGCGCAATGAGCCTGACCGACGCGGGGCTGACGAGGCGACACCCGCCTAGGCGCTGTTTTTTTCCTGTCATCTTTTCCAGGCATGCTCTGACGACTCAGAGTGAAGCGACATACCGTCAGTCGAGTTCAGAACTTTCTTCTCGGGCCAGTGGTCATTTATCACGCCCTTGGCACTTTGTTTTCGGACTATTGAGTGGGGATCGAGATGGAAAGTATCAGCCTATTGCTGGGTGAGGCATTGAGCCCGTATCAGGTCACACTGACCCCGTCAGGTGCCCATGGCGAATGCCTGGTGACATTGAAGAGTGCCGCTGGCGCCATTGTGGTCGAGCGTGAATTCAATCAGGCGCAGTTCTCGGACAAACGACTGCTGACGGACGTTGTCGATGGTTTGCATCGCGATGTGCTGATTGCCGAGGGGCGGCTTGCGCCCAGCGTGATTGCAGCCCTGCGCAATGTGGCGCAAGACAAACGTCTGGTTGGCAGAAGCTGATTGGTTTTTTGTGGGAACCTTCGCGCAATCGGGTTAGTCAGACCCTGTATCAACAAGATCGAGCATTGTGCTCCGGTGCTTGTCGCTTGTTGTACGGGTCCTTGTAGGCCACGTTGTTTAACCCCGAGTGATCTCACGATTTCTCGGGGTTTCTTTTGTCCGGCGACTGGTCAGGGCGTCTCATTCTGGAAAAAAGTCCTGGCGTCTTCCAGATATTCGCCGCGCATTTGCGGGTCGAGCCACTGCGCATAAAACTCGATCAGCTGATTTTGCCGCAGTTGGCGCAGTGTCTGGTTGATGTGGCTAATGGCTTCGCGACCCTGCGGGGTATCCGAGCAAGCGATATGGGTGGTCTGGTACTTGTCCGTGCCACGGATCGCGTAGAACTCCAGATCATCGGGTGAAATGCCCTGCAGCTGCCCCAGGTATCGGATCTCCGGCCAATTCCCCAGTAAGCCGGTAAAACGACCCCCACGCATGACGCGGCGCAACCTGGCGCGGGCCTCACTATCTGCATGGGCTGACAGACTGTTGCTCGGCGCCTGTTGCAGCAGGCGGTCAACGACCTGGCCGTAACTGCGTTCGGCAACCACCCCGAGTTTTTTGTCCTGGTGAGCCAGCAGCTGTGCCAGATCGACCTGGTTGTCGATGATGAAGGGCGCCAAGGCCTCACGATCCTGATCGCGAATCACAATGCCGTTGCTGAGGACCCTATAGGCTGCAATGGAGTAGGCAAGCCGTTTTGCCCGTTCCGGGTTCCACAGCAATGAAGGATCACAGGTGAAGCTCGGCTCCAGGAGCATTTGCATGCCGCGTGCGCGGTTGACCCGCAAGGTGTGGTGTTGGTACTCGGGCATACTGGCGATCAACAGCGGTAAAAACTGATCAACCACGCCCTGGTTCTTTTGTGGGCCTTCGAAAATCGTCAGCGGTGGAAAATCCCGCAGTAGCCAGATCAATGTGTCCTTGGCCTGTGCCGCCGTCGGGATTGCCAACAGGCATGCCAGCGTTGCACTCACGCTCAGACTCCGTAGGTGCTGCGCCACACACTGGCGAATCGCTGACAGTCTTTTCAGTTTAGATTGCCCCATCGGCACGCAGCCGTGCGATCTGTTGCCCGTCATAGCCAAGTTTGCTCAATACCTGCGCGTTATGTTCACCCAACTCTGCGCCGACCCATTCGCAAGCGCCTGGTGTTTCCGAGAGTTTCGGCACGATGCCGGGCATCTTGAAGTCCTTGCCATCGGGCAGCTTGGCTTGCAGGAACATTTCCCGGGCAAGAAACTGCGGGTCGCTGAACATGTCTTCGGCGCTGAAGATCCGGCTGGCCGGCACTTCGGCCAGGTTCAATTGCTCGATCACGGCATCCAGCGGCAACGAACTGACCCATCGATCTATGACCCCATACAGCTCGTCACGACGACTGTCGCGGCCATCGTTGCTGGCAAGCGCCGGATCGTTGGCCAGGTCGTCGCGGCCAATGGTCTGCATGAAGCGCTTGAAGATCGCATCGCCGTTGGCGCCGATCTGCACGTGTTTGCCGTCGGCGCTGGTGTGGATGGAAGAGGGCGTGATGCCGGGTATGATGTTGCCGGTGCGCTCGCGGATAAACCCGAACACAT
>CAYNGZ010000086.1:0-17779 GCA_964396695.1 uncultured Pseudomonas sp. | reverse complement strand
CCTTACGCGACAGCGCGGCCTCGAAGAGGGGGCGGCCCCTCCTACAGGTGTACGCGTCCAGCGTAGGAGCTGCCGAAGGCTGCGATCTTTCGGGAGCGCCTGATGCTTCGAACTTTGTGGACTGCCTTCGTCGACAAACCGGATAGACCCCTGCCCGCCCCACTCTCTCTAATGGGCGCACCGATTGACCCGAATAAAAAAGGTGCACACCCATGAGTGGCGAAAAAAACGTCGAACAGTGGAAAGCGTTCATTGAAGGCTGCCTGGACTTCCGTCCGGCAGAAGGCGTGTTCCGGATCGCTCGGGATATCTTTACCGAACCGCAATTGTTCGATCTGGAGATGGAGCTGATCTTCGAGAAGAACTGGATCTACGCCTGCCACGAAAGCGAGCTGGCCAATAACCACGACTTCATCACCCTGCGCGCTGGTCGCCAGCCGATGATCATTACCCGTGACGGTGACGGCCAGCTCAACGCGCTGATCAACGCCTGCCAGCATCGCGGCACTACATTGACCCGCGTCGGCAAAGGCAACCAATCGACGTTTACCTGCCCGTTCCACGCCTGGTGCTACAAAAGCGACGGACGCCTGGTCAAGGTCAAGGCCCCCGGCGAATACCCGGAAGGTTTCGACAAAGCCACACGCGGTCTGAAAAAAGCCCGTATCCAGAGCTACAAGGGTTTCGTGTTCATCAGCCTGGATGTCCATGCTGACAACAGCCTCGAAGACTTCCTCGGCGATGCCAAAGTGTTCTTCGACATGATGGTCGCCCAGTCGCCCACCGGTGAACTGGAAGTGCTGCCCGGCAAGTCGGCCTACACCTACGACGGCAACTGGAAACTGCAGAACGAAAACGGTCTGGACGGTTATCACGTCAGCACGGTCCACTATAACTACGTGGCTACCGTGCAACACCGCCAGCAGGTCGACAACGAGAACGGCACCCGCGCCAGCGGCACGCTCGACTACAGCAAACTGGGGGCCGGCGACGCCAATACCGATGACGGCTGGTTCGCCTTCAACAACGGCCACAGCGTGCTGTTCAGCGACATGCCCAACCCGACGGTGCGCTCCGGCTACGCGACGATCATGCCGCGCCTGATCGAAGAACATGGTCAGGAAAAAGCCGAATGGATGATGCATCGGCTGCGCAACCTGAACATCTATCCGAGCCTGTTTTTCCTCGATCAAATCAGCTCGCAACTGCGCATCATCCGTCCCGTGGCCTGGAACAAGACCGAGATCATCAGTCAGTGCCTGGGCGTGAAAAACGAATCGGATGCGGATCGGGAAAACCGGATTCGCCAGTTCGAAGACTTCTTCAACGTCTCGGGACTCGGCACGCCGGATGACCTGGTGGAGTTCCGCGAAGCCCAACGCGGTTTCCAGGCGCGGCTGGAACGCTGGAGCGATATCTCTCGCGGCAGCCATCAGTGGGCGACCGGCGCGACGCACAACAGCGAGGCGATCGGCATCGCGCCGGCCATGACCGGCACCGAATTCACCCACGAAGGGCTTTACGTCAACCAGCACAGCAACTGGCAGAAATTTTTGCTCGACGGCCTGGACGCAAAATCCCTGAAGCTACGTGAGGTGTGAACATGAATCCGCAATTGCAGTACCAGATCGAACAATTTTTCTACCGCAAATCCGAACTGTGCGACGCCAAGGACTGGGACGCCTATATCCAGCTCTTCGACGAGCAGAGTGAATTTCACCTGCCGCAATGGGACTCCGAGCACGTCTACACTCGCGACCCCAAACGTGAAATGTCGCTGATCTATTACGCCAACCGCTCAGGCCTGGAAGACCGCGTGTTCCGCCTGCGCACCGGCAAGGCCGCGTCGGCCACGCCGATGCCGCGCACCCTGCACCTGATCAACAACGTGCGCATCAGCGAACTCGAAAACGCTGAGCAGGAGGTGCGGCTGAACTGGCACACCCTGTTCTATCGCCTGGCCACGTCCGAGCAGTTTTACGGGACCGCAACCTATCGCCTCAAGCCTCACGCAGACAGCTGGGTGATTACCCGCAAGCACGTGTTGCTGCTCAACGACACCATCAACTCGGTGCTCGATTTCTACCACCTCTGAAACCATGGAGACCGGGGCATGAACCACAAGGTTGCGTTCAGTTTTGCCGATGGCAAAACACTGTTTTTCCCCGTGCAGGCCAACGAAATATTGCTCGACGCCGCGCTGCGCAACGGCATCAATATTCCGCTGGATTGTCGCGAGGGTGTCTGCGGAACCTGTCAGGGCCGCTGCGAATCCGGCGACTACAGCCAGGATTATGTGGATGAAGAAGCCCTCACCAGCCTCGACCTGCAGCAACGCAAGATGCTCACCTGTCAGACGCGAGTGAAGTCCGATGCCGCGTTCTATTTCGACTTCGCCTCCAGCCTGTGCAATGCCGCAGGGCCCGCGCAGCTCAGTGGTACGGTCACGCATGTCCGCCAGGTCTCGGCCAGCACCGCGATCCTGCATCTGGATTTGGGAGCGGCCACCCAGCCACTGGATTTCCTGCCGGGGCAGTACGCGCGCCTGCTGATTCCAGGGACCACGAGCAAGCGCTCCTACTCCTTCGCCAATCGCCCAAGCAGCAGCAATCAGCTGCAGTTTCTGATTCGCCTGTTACCCGACGGCGTGATGAGCAACTACATTCGCGAACGCTGCCGGGTCGGCGATGAAATCGCTCTGGAAGCACCGTTGGGCGCGTTCTATCTTCGCCACATTACCCGACCGCTGATTCTGGTGGCCGGTGGCACCGGGCTGTCCGCGCTGCTGGGCATACTCGACGAAATCGTCGCGCGCGGTTGCGAACAGCCTGTGCATTTGTACTACGGCGTACGGGACGCTGCCGATCTGTGCGAAAGCGAACGCATTCATGCCTATGCTCAACGCATTCCGGGGTTTCGCTACACCCCCGTGGTGAGCGATCCCTCTGCGCACTGGGACGGAAAACGCGGCTACATCGCCGAGCATCTCGATGCCAGCGAACTGCGCGACGCCGCCGTCGACCTGTATGTCTGCGGGCCACCGCCGATGGTCGAGTCGATCAAGAGCTGGTTGCAGGCGCAAACCCTGGACAATGTGCAGCTGTATTACGAAAAGTTCACTGAAAGTAACGTCTGAGGCTCACAAATGCGCGCTAATTGAATAAGCTGTCGAGGTTAAATCAGGTCTGACCATAACAACTAGAAGGTATCCAGATGGCGGATGAAAAACTGCAACAGGGCGTGCTCAAGCGGGGGCTGAAAAACCGGCATATTCAGCTGATCGCACTGGGCGGCGCGATTGGTACAGGGCTGTTTCTCGGCTCCGCCGGCGTGCTCAAGTCGGCAGGCCCGTCGATGATCCTCGGCTATGCGATTGCCGGTTTTATCGCTTTTCTGATCATGCGCCAGCTGGGAGAGATGATTGTCGAAGAGCCGGTCGCCGGCTCGTTCAGCCATTTCGCTCACAACTACTGGGGCAGTTTTGCCGGCTTCCTGTCCGGCTGGAACTACTGGGTGCTGTACGTGCTGGTGGGCATGGCGGAACTGACCGCCGTGGGCAAGTACGTGCAGTTCTGGTGGCCCGAGGTCCCCACCTGGGTCAGCGCGGCGGTGTTCTTCGTACTGGTCAACCTGATCAACACGATGAACGTGAAAATCTTCGGTGAAATGGAGTTCTGGTTCGCCATCATCAAAGTCGTGGCGATCATCGGCATGATTGCCCTGGGCTGCTACATGCTGGTCAGCGGCACTGGTGGCCCGCAGGCCTCGGTGAGCAACCTGTGGAGCCACGGCGGTTTCTTCCCCAACGGCACCAACGGTTTGCTGATGGCGATGGCGTTCATCATGTTCTCCTTCGGCGGCCTGGAGCTGGTCGGCATCACCGCCGCCGAAGCCAGCGAGCCGAGGAAGGTGATTCCCAAGGCGATCAACCAGGTGGTTTACCGCGTGTTGATCTTCTACGTCGGCGCTCTCACCGTGCTGCTGTCGCTGTACCCATGGGACCAACTGCTACTGACACTCGGCGCTTCGGGCGATGCCTACAGCGGCAGCCCGTTTGTGCAGATTTTCTCCTTGATCGGCAGCAACACTGCGGCGCAAATCCTCAATTTCGTGGTGCTCACCGCGGCGCTCTCGGTCTATAACAGCGGCGTCTACTGCAACAGCCGCATGCTCTACGGCCTCGCGGAACAGGGCGATGCCCCCAAGGCGCTGATGAAGCTGAACAAACAGGGCGTACCGTTACGGGCGCTGGCCATATCGGCGCTGATCACGATGTTGTGTGTGGTGGTTAACTACGTCGCCCCGAATGAAGCGCTTGAGTTGCTGTTCGCGCTGGTGGTCGCCTCGTTGATGATCAACTGGGCGATGATCAGCCTGACGCACCTGAAGTTTCGCAAGGCCCTGGGCCAACGCGGCATCGTGCCGGGCTTCAAGGCGTTCTGGTCGCCATACACCAATTACCTGTGCCTGGCCTTCATGGCCGTGATCATTTACGTGATGCTGCTGATTCCAGGGGTACGCGCGTCGGTCTATGCCATCCCGGTCTGGGTGCTGATCCTGTTCGTGTTCTACCGGATTCGGTTAGCCAGAACGCGTTCGGTGTCGGTCGCTTAATAACCTTCAGCCAGACGACAAAAAGCCCCGGTATTCGATGAATGCCGGGGCTTTCTTTATTGGGGTCAGAGGGTCGACCGCACGCGCCACAACTCCGGGAACAGCACGGTGTCGAGCATCTTGCGCAGATAACCGACACCTTCAGTGCCGCCAGTACCTGGCTGGAAGCCGATAATCCGCTCAACCGTGGTGACATGGCGGAAGCGCCATTGACGGAACGAGTCTTCAAGGTCGATCAGTTTCTCCGCCAACTGGTAGAGATCCCAATACTGCGAAGGGTCGGTGTAGACCACACGCCAGGCCGCTTCGACCGAGGCGTCATAAGCGGTCGGGCTGGTCGGATCGCGCTCGAAGCGCTGTGGATCAATCGCCAACCCTGCACTGACCATCAACCGAATCGCTTCGTCATACAACGACGGCGTGGCAATCGCCTTTTCAAGCTCTGCCAACAGCTCGGGGCGGTGAGCATGCGGACGCAATAGCGTTGCACTCTTGTTGCCCAGGATGAATTCGATCTCGCGGTACTGAAATGACTGGAAGCCCGATGACTGGCCCAGAAACGGCCGGATCGCGTGGTATTCAGTCGGCGTCATGGTCGCCAGCACGGCCCAGGCATGCACCAGTTGATCGAAGATCCGCGACACCCGCGCCAGCATCTTGAACGCCGGCGGCAACTCTCCCAGCCTGACGTGTTCGCGAGCCGCCTTGAGCTCGTGCAGCATCAGCTTCATCCACAGCTCGGACGTCTGATGCTGGATGATGAACAGCATCTCGTTATGGTCCGGGGACAAAGGATGCTGGGCACTGAGGATCTTCCCCAGGTCCAGATAATCGCCGTAGCTCATGGAGTCGGAAAAGTTCAGTTCGGCGTTATGCCACTCTTCCGGCGGGTTCGAAGGTGGCTGGTTTGACGATGACTGATTTGAAGATGAATAGGGACATTGGCTCATTGAGCAGGCTCCTCAAATGGCGATTTATTCAGTGGACGCAAAATGGCCCTGACCGGACTCGCGTCCAGGTTGGCAAACCGCAGCGGCAGCGCAATCAGTTCATAGTCGCCTTCCGGCACATCATCGAGCACGATGCCTTCCAGGATTGCCATGCCGTGGCGGGCCACCGCGTTGTGCGAATCCATGGTCTTGGACTGTTGAGGGTCCAGCGACGGCGTATCGATACCGATCAGCCGCACGCCCAGGCTCGACAGCAGGTCGACGGTTTCCTTGGCCACCGCGGTGAAATCCGGGTCCCAGACCGTTAGCGGCGCGTGTCGATAAGTGCGCAGCAAAACGCGCTCGGGCAGACCGGCAAGGCGCCCTTCCAGTTGCTCAGGCTGAACCAGCCGCCCACTGTCCAGACAATGCAGGACGCGACACGGACCGATATAGACATCCAGCGACACGTCGCCAATGGCCACGCCATCGGCGCTGTAATGCAGCGGCGCATCGACATGGGCACCGGTGTGAGGCGACAGGGTGATGCGCCCGACATTCACCGGACACTCGGGGCCGAAGGTCCAGACGCGCTCTTCCTGAAACGGCGTATCACCCGGCCACGTCGGTGTTGCGGTGCTCAAGGGCGGGCTGATATCCCACCACGACATTGTTTTTTTCATTGCATAGCTCTCGGCAACTCTCGCGTGAATGATACGAGTGATGCCTGTGAAGATTCTTGCGAAAACCCTCGGGAACGGCCAAATGTTTCGCACTTAATGCCAGGAACATGAAGTTTAGCGGATGAAAATTTCAATCATCGATTCAGATGCCTTAACGGCTTCTGAACGTCCGCTTGAACGGTTTTGATCGATAGCGCGTTTCTGGACAGCTGAATGTCGAGCACAGACAACTGACACCCTGCCGGGCGCTATAGGGTGCGACTTCAGTCCTGCCTAACGCTCGGAGTCAGCATGTTCAAACCCATTACCGTTCTTCGCGATACTCATCCACTGCCGGTGCTGGATGCCTGCAAATGGGAAAAACTCGAAGGTGACCCGCACACCGTCAACCTCAACGCCTACACCAGCGAAGACGGCAGCAAGATCATGGGCACCTGGATCTGCACGCCGGGCAAGTGGTACGTGGAGTATGTGAAGTGGGAGTACTGCCATTTCCAGGAAGGCTACTGCGTGATCACCCCGGACGGGATGGAACCGATCCATCTGCGCGCGGGTGATATTTTCGTCATTGAGCCGGGCATGAAAGGCACGTGGGAAGTGGTCGAGACCGTGCGCAAGTATTTCGTGTTCGCCTGATACAGCAAAAGATCGCAGCCTGCGACAGCTACGGGGGAATGAATACACCCGTAGAAGCTGCCGCAGGCTGCGATCTTTTCTTTTCGCCGAATAAAAAACCGGGAACCCGCCCGACGCGGGTTCCCGGAAAAACCCCTAGTGGGGTTTGCGATAGCTGTTGATGATCGCCGAGAAATCCTTGCCGCCTTCGCCTCGTTGACTCATCGCCTGATACAACTGCTGAGCCACCGCGCCGAGCATCACCGGTTGATGCGCCTGACGTGCCGCTTCAGTGGCCAGCCCCAGGTCCTTGAGCATCAGTTCGGCACCGAAACCGCCGGTATAACCACGCGATGCTGGCGCCGTTTCAACAATGCCCGGCCATGGGTTGTACATCTCCGAACTCCAGCAACGACCGGTCGAACTGTTGATGATCCCCGCCAGCACTTGAGTGTCGATGCCCAAGGCATCGCCAAGGGCCATGGCTTCGCTGACGCCGACCATGGAAATCGCCAACAACAGGTTGTTGCAGATCTTGGCGATTTGCCCGGTGCCGACTTCACCGCAATGCACGATGTTACGGCCCATTTGCGCCAGTACCGGTTGCAGGGTGGCGAACAACTCCGGCGTGGCACCGACCATGAAGGTCAGCGTCCCGGCCGCAGCGCCACCGGTACCACCGGAAACCGGCGCATCCGCCATGGCTACACCTTGCTTGGCCGCAGCAGCGGCAACATCGCGGGCGGTTTGCGGGTCGATGGTGCTGCAATCCACGGCGGGAACGCCCTTGGCGATCCCGGCGAGCACGCCGTCTTCACCCAGCCAGACACTGCGCACATGCACAGCCGCTGGCAGCATGGTAATCACCAGCTCTGCGCCTTGGGCGGCCTCACGCGCAGTAGCGCTGACGGTGCCGCCCAGTTGCGCCAGTTCGGCGAGTACGGCTTTGTTCAGGTCGACCAGGTTCAGCGAATGGCCGGCCTTGATCAGGTTGCGCGCCATCGGCGCGCCCATGTTGCCGAGACCGATAAAAGCGATTTTCATGTCCGGCTCCTTAACGCAAATTGATGGTTGTGTTCACACCGTCATTGACGCTGTCATCGTCGAACCAGCGACTGGTGACGGTCTTGGTCTGAGTGTAGAACTGCACCACTTGCTTGCCATACGGACCGAGGTCGCCCAGCTTGGAACCACGGGAACCGGTGAAGCTGAAGAACGGAACCGGTACCGGAATCGGGATGTTGATCCCGACCTGGCCGACGTCGATTTCATTCTGGAATTTACGCGCCGCCGCGCCGCTCTGGGTGAACAGGCCGGTGCCGTTACCGAACGGGTTGGCGTTGACCAGGGCAATGGCCTGATCGAGGGTGTCGACTTCCAGCACCACCAGCACCGGGCCAAAGATTTCCTGGGTGTAGATCTGCATGTCGGTGGTCACGCCGGAGAACAGGGTCGGGCCGACAAAGTTGCCTTTTTCGTAGCCTGGGACACTGATGTCACGGCCATCCAGCTCCAGCTTGGCGCCTTCCTTGATGCCGCTTTCGATCAAATCAAGAATACGTGCCTTGGCGCGTTTGGAAATCACCGGACCAACGTCAGTGCCTGGCTCGCTGCCGGCATTCACTTTGAGTTTTTGCGCCAATGCCTTGAGGTCTGGCAGCCACTGCTTGGCGGCGCCCACCAACACCACCACCGAGGTGGCCATGCAGCGTTGACCGGCGGCGCCGAAACCGGCACCGACCAGCGCATTGAGGGCTTGCTCGCGATTGGCATCGGGCAGCACCACCGCGTGGTTCTTGGCGCCCATCATCGATTGCACCCGCTTGCCGTGTTTGCCGGCCAGGTCGTAGACGTGAGTACCGACCGCCGTCGAACCGACAAACGAAACAGCCTTGATGTCTTTGTGGGTGCAGAGCGCGTCCACCACGTCCTTGCCACCGTGAACCACGTTGAGCACGCCGGCAGGAATGCCAGCCTCGATGGCCAGTTCCACCAGCAGCATGGTCGACATCGGGTCCTGCTCGGATGGTTTGAGCACGAAGGTGTTGCCGCAGGCGATGGCCATCGGGAACATCCACAGCGGAATCATCGCCGGGAAGTTGAACGGCGTGATGCCGGCGCAGACGCCGATAGGCTGACGCAGCGTGTAGGTATCAACACCGCCCGCGACGTTTTCAGCGAATTCGCCCATCTGCAGGCTGCCGATGGAGCACGCGTGCTCGACCACTTCCAGGCCACGGAAAATATCGCCTTCAGCGTCGGCAATGGTTTTGCCCTGCTCAGCGCTGAGAACCACGGCGATGCGTTTGGAGTGCTCGCGAATCAGTGCCTGAAGCTTGAGCATGATGCGCATCCGCGCACCGATCGGTGTCAGCTTCCAGGTCTGGAAGGCGCGGTGGGCGGCACTGATTGCAGCGTCAACTTCCTCAGCCGTCGCGAACGGCACTTTAGCCAGAACTTGCTGGGTCGCCGGGTTGACGATGTCGTGCCATTCGGTGGTCTGGGACTCGACCCATTGACCGTCGATCAACAGCTTGACCTTTTGCACAGTGGTTTCGTTAGGCGTGAGCGATGCGTTCATGCTGGTCTCCTGGACTTGTTGTTATGCAGGGAGCCAAGGCGAGAAAAGTCGCCTTGCGATGAGGCGTGTGCCGCAAATTGGTTGTCGGACTGTTTTTGGAGTATAGATGTGCAAACTTCTAATAAGAACGCACATAAAAGCCGGTCCAACATGCAAAAAAACATCACATCGTTAGGCTCATTGAACTGGGATGACCTGAAGTTTTTTCTCGAGGTCGCCCGTACTCGCAAGGCCAGCAGTGCCGCCAAACGCCTGGCCGTGGATTACACCACCGTGTCACGACGGATCAGTTCGCTGGAAGGTGCATTGGGGACATTGCTGTTCGAAAAATCACGGACCAATGGCTTCGTTTTGACCGCCGAGGGCCAGCGTTTACTGGGTTATGCCGAATCCATAGAAAGCACGCTGCACATGGCGTGCGAGCAGGTGTCCGGCTCGGGCGTGGCGTTATCCGGCCATGTGCGGATGGGCTGTACCGAGGGTTTCGGCAGCTTTTTCATCACCCCGCAGCTCAGCCATTTCGTCGATACCTATCCGGCGATTTCGGTGGATATCCTGCCACTGCCGCACTTCATCAGCCTGTCCAAGCGCGAGGCGGACATTGTCATCGCCCTGGAGCGCCCGGAACACGGCCCGTACGTCTGCTGCAAACTCTGCGACTACCGTTTGCAGCTGTACGCGACCCAGGATTACCTCAACCAACACCCACCCATCCGCCGTCCGGCAGACTTGGGCAAGCATCAATTCATCAGTTATGTCGACGATCTGGCGTTCAGCTCGGAGCTGCTGTACCTGGCCAATGTACTGCCCGGCGCCAGCGCCAACCTGCGCAGCACCAGCGTGATTGCGCAATTCGTGGCCGCGCAGCAAGGCCGTTCGCTGGCGATTCTGCCGTGTTTCCTGGCGGCCCAGGATCCACGGCTGCTGCCGGTACTGCCGGAGGAAATCAACATCACCCGGCAGTTCTGGATGTACTGCCGCGAAGACTTGCGCAAGCTCAAGCGGATCACCCTGTTGTGGGACTACATCCGTGACGTCACCGAGCAGAATCAGGCGCTATTGATGGGGGAAACCCGAACGATGCACTTCGCCGACTAGTCAGCGCTCACCACGATCGAGACCCGGCGATTCTCGGTGCGTCCGGTAGCCGTGTTGTTGGGGGCAACCGGCTCTGCGCTGCCCAGGCCTCGCTGTTGAATATTCTCTTCGCGCAGGCCGACGCGGGTCAGCACCTTGCCGACACTGTTGGCGCGACGAAGGGAGAGCTGCCCGTTATAGGCCTCCTTGCCCGACGCGTCGGTGTGGCCATCGACCCGCACGCGCTCAATGCCGGCACCGTGCAGCGCCTTGCCGATTCGCTCGACGATTTCAGTGCTTTGCGCGTTCAGGCTATCAACGTCGCTGCCAAACAGCACCTTGCCCGACAAGCCGAAGGCCCAGCCCTCGTCGGTCAATTCGAAACCCTGTTGCTTGAGCACCGCGATCTGCGCCGGGGTGAGGCCTTTTTGCGGTGCGGTTTGGCATCCGGTCAATGCCAGCAGGGCCATGAACACGGTCAGGGTGAAGAGTCGCAGCGTACGCTGAGTCAATGAGAACAAGGTGGTTAACTCCTGGTTTGAGCGTTGGCGACAAGGTGCTCCGACCTTGCCGTGTATTGCCCGCCTCGGTCGAGGCGTTTGGCTTGATACATTGCCGCGTCGGCGGCATCGAGCAGGGCACCGGGCGTGGCGCCATGTTCCGGATAAATGGCGATGCCGACACTGAGTGAGGTCAAGACCTGGGTATCGCCCGGCAACTGGACCGGCAGCTCCATGCTGGCGATGATCTTTTCGGCAATTCGTTCGGCGTCTTCGGCTTTGTGCAGCGGTGTCAGCAACACAGCGAGCTCGTCGCCGCCCAGGCGTGCGAACAGAGCCTCTTCACGCAGTTGCGCCCGAACTCGGGTTGCCACCGCAACCAGTACTGCATCGCCCGCGGCATGGCCAAAGTTGTCATTGATGCCCTTGAACCGGTCACTGTCGAGAAACAACACGGCCACCCGTTCATCGTGTTTGTTGGCATGGCGTAACGCGCGGATCAGCCGACCTTCGAAAAACGCCCGATTCGGCAAACCGGTGAGGCTGTCATGGCTGGCCTGGTGGGCCAGCGTTTCGTTTTCGTTTTGCAGGTGGGTTTGCCAGGACTCCAGCTCATCAAGCAAGGCATTGAAGTCATTGCCCAGGCTGTCGAGTTCGGCGATTCGCGCAGGTGGCACGCGCCGATCGAAGGCCCGCTCCCTGCGTGCTGCGTGAGCCACATCGGCCAGGCTGCGCAGTGGGCCGGTAATCCCTCGCAATTGGCGTCGTGCCAGATACAGCGCGACCCAGGCGCTGACCGCCGTGCACAAGACAATCCCGGCCAGACCGCTGAGCAAAAAGCGCATCAGACTGCCGCCATGCCCGGTCAAAAGGATACTGCCGACCTCCTGACCTTGATGGAGGATCGATATGTTGATGGGTTTTTCCAGCAGCGACCGGGCGATCTGCATTTCCAGTTCGGACACTAGACCGGTTTCCGGCCGTTGCCAACGAGCGAGCAGCTGGCCCTTTTCATCAAACACCTGAGCATCGGCCACTTCTTCAGTGGACGCGATCAACGCCAGCGCTTCGGTCGCCGCCACGTTATCGTTGAACACCACCGCGGCTTCCACGGTGTAACTGATCGAACGGGCAATCAGGTGCAGGTTGTGATCGGCGTACACCCGCAAGGCCAGTACCCCAAGCAGGGTCAGGGACAGACTGGCCATTGCCACGCCCACCAGCGCGACGATCAGATGCCCACGACCAATGACCGAACGCAAGGTTGGGCGGTTACCGGACCTGAACAGACTCATGGGGCCGCCGCTTTACGACGAGAGAGTTGCAAGACGCTGGGGTGAATGCGCACACCACTGCGGGCCACCGAGTCGAGGTTGACCTCGAATGACACTTGGTTGTCACTGACCCGCAGGCAGAACAGGCTGCCCACCGTGCATTGATCGGCTCCCTCACTGATGCTCAGCACCGGATGGCCGATCAAGGAAGCGAAGAGCGTGCTGCGCTCTTCATTGGTCAGTTTACCGATGTAGATTGCGTCGCACTCATTGGCGATCGCCGGGTGATTGGCCAATAGACGCTGAACGACCACGGGACGGCCCGTGGCTTGGGGGGTGCCGTTGACCAAATCGTCGGTGTATTCGGTGGGACCGACCACGCATAAACGCAATTGCGCCGGCTCCACGGGCCAGCGAGCGTAGCTGAGGATTCCCAACACCACTTGTGTGACCGACCTGGCACGCTGATCAGCCATGCTCACTGGCGCCTCCGGCTGGGCGAAAACAGGGATGCTCAACAAACAGAAAAGGCCGGCCAGCAGTAGCTGCTTCCAGCCAATAATGCGTTCTGTCGTCCAGACAGCCAGCTTCATGCGGGAACTCTCGTCGATCGTCGTGGATGATGCCGCAACGATAGCATATCCGGTGAAAGGCTCACGAAAACAGCACGCTGCTGGCAGCGGAGTAGACCTCGGAGCTGACCAAGTTTTTGTGGCGAAAGGTCCAATCCTCTCGCCACCGTCACTGTGTCAGCTCACCCCAACTCCAGCATCAACCCGCTCAAGCGCTTGACCTTGCGTCGTACGGCTTCCTCGAAAATCCCGGTACGTGGTTCGATCAGGCTGAACCAGTCCTTGGCGCGAGTGATTCCGGTGTAGATCAGCTCCTTGGTCAGCACCGGGTTCAGCGCATCCGGAAGGATCAACGCGGTGTGGGTGAATTCGGAGCCTTGGGATTTATGCACGGTCATGGCGTAGACGGTTTCAACGTCATTGAGCCGGCTGGGCAGAACGAACCTCACCCCGCCCTGGCCATCGTTACGCGCAAAAGCTACGCGCAACACCTGACGCCCCGCTTCCTGGCCATCGCGATCAGGCAGCTTGAGGGCGATACCGATGTCACCATTCATCAGGCCAAGACCATAATCGTTACGCGTCATCAACACTGGACGCCCTTCGTACCATTGCTGATCACTGTCGATCAGTCGCGCCTTGAGCAACGCGCTAGTAATCCGCTGATTCAGCCCCTCGACACCCCACGGCCCCTTGCGCACGGCACACAGCAGCTGGAACGCATCAAAGGCTTGCAAGACGTTGCGCGCCCACTCGATCCAGCAGGGATCGTCGGGAGGTGAATCGAAGGACGGACGCTGGTTGCGCAAAAGACTCAGGTAATACCGATAACCCTGTGGGCCTTCGCTATGGCCTTCGAGCAACAGTCGCTCCAGCGCCCGGTCCTGCTCGCCCTTGAGGGCCAGCGAAAACAGATCGGCGTGACTGCGGGCAGCCAGTAACTTGCGGGCCTCATCGGCCTGCTGCCGATTGACCCAGCGTGCCAGTTGACCAATGCCGCTGCCTTCGCCGAATCGCCGCGAGTGACGCAGCATCACCACCTGCTGAGCCAGTGGGTGACTGGCGTCGGTATCTTCCTGCAGACCGCTGAAACCAAGCGCTTCACCACTGACGACCTCCAGCCAGTCGCGAGTCTGCGGACTGTACCAACCCGCTTCGGCATCGCGGCACAGATCACCGAGCACGGCGCCGGCTTCCACCGAAGCCAGTTGGTCCTTGTCACCGAGCAAGACCAGACGGGCATGTATCGGCAACGCGTCGAGCAGATTGGCCATCATTTCCAGATCGATCATCGAGGCTTCGTCGACCACCAGCACATCCAGCGGCAAACGATTACCGGCGTGATGGCGAAAATGCCGGGTACCCGGCCGACTGCCGAGCAGGCGGTGTACCGTGGTCACGTCAGAGGGGATTTTGTCCCTGATACTCTCGGCAACTTGTAGCGTGCGAACTTGCTGACTGATGGACTCCGTCAGCCGTGCAGCGGCTTTGCCGGTAGGCGCGGCGAGTCGAATGCGCAGCGGCTTCCCCGCCTCCACGGCAGGCGCCTGGAGCAGCGCCAGCAAACGCACAACCGTGGTGGTTTTGCCGGTTCCGGGCCCGCCGGTGACGATGCTGAATGCGCCACGGGAGGCCAGGGCGCAGGCAAGTTTCTGCCAATCGATCTGCCCACCGGAACGGGCCTCGCCAAACAAACCACTCAGGCGTTCGGACAAATCATCAGGCGTTGGCTCATGGGCGACAAGACGTTGGCGCAGCGCACTGTCGATGCGTCGCTCGTACGTCCAGTAGCGGCGTAAATACAGTCGCTTGCCGGACAATACCAAGGGGCGCCGCAGTGCTTCGTCCCCCCCATCGGCGGCCAGCGCCACAAGGCTGCTGGACGCCAGGACCTTGCACCAGTGCGCCCCCTCCAATGCTTCAAGCAATTGCGATGGCAACAACAGGGTTCCAGTTTGCAGATCGCCTTCCGGCGGTAGGGAAAGTGCGAAGTCCGGCTCCTTGAGCGTCTCGAACAGATCAAGGCACACATGCCCGTGCCCCAGTTGATGGCTGGTCAAGGCTGCCGCCAGCAACACCAGCGGATCGCCTTCGGGTGCCAGTTCGTGGAGGAAGGCGACAAACGCTTTATCCAGCGCCCGAAGCCAGCCACGCTCGACCCAGCGTTCGAGCAACAGCAACAAGTCATCGGCGCGGCTCAACGGCGTCAGTTGCGCCAGGCTCTCGGCCGTCAACGGTACGGGCAACACATCGGCAAAGGAACGGCTCATAGCAATACACCCTGCTCCCAGGCCGGTTCAGGCCTGGGTTCTGGTTTCCCCTGGAACAGCCGGTCCAGACGTTCGATCAATTCCCGTGGCGGACGGGTGAAATACACACCCTGGCTTGGAGCCCCGGTGCCCCGCAGGAACAGGTACAAGGCGCCGCCCATGTGACGATCGTAGTCGTAATCAGCGAGTCGTACCTTGAGCTGGCGATGCAGCGCCAGTAGATACAACACGTATTGCAGGTCGTAGCGATGGTCGAGCATCGACTGCTCCATTGCCTGCTCGGTATAGGCCGAATCGTCAGCACCGAGCCAGTTGGACTTGTAATCCGCGACGTAGTAACGCCCCGCGTGCTCGAACGTCAGGTCGATAAAGCCTTTGAACATGCCGTTGAGCAATACTGACTCGGCGAGCACGCGAGGGGCGCCGTCGTGGGTGTATTGGCGCACCAGTTCGTCGAGTTTCAACACATCGACTTTGTGACTGGCAAACCAGAACTCCATCTCGACCCGGTACTCGGTCAGTTGCTCGAATACCACGGGTGGTTGCTCAGTGCCGATGCGTAACGGCACTTGCAGCAAATGCCGCAACCAGTCGCTCAGGGTGGTAATCCAGCCCTTCCAACCGCGGCGGTTGCAGCGACGCGCAATGGCGTTTTCGATGACTTTCGGGTCCGCGGTGAAACCTTCGTCACCTGCCCACTCCAATAATCCATGGAGAAAAGTCCCGGGATTAGGTCCGCGCGGAAAGCGATGGATATCCCCACCACTGGCGAGCACCTCGCGTGGCGCATCCGGATCAAGTCGCTCATCGTCAAAGAGCTTTTGTGCTAGCGGACTTTCCGGCGCCTCGTCGCTGCCAGTACTCAGGCTGTCGCCGATGCGCAATGCACTGTAGGAAGCGATCCACCAGTTCTCGGCCGCTTTACGTTTCGGTATCAGCGGCAGGAGCAACGCGGCCTCATTGCGCGGAGGATGAAAACGTTCGCCTGTGGCTTCCGGCATCTCGTCATAACTCAATGCCGCGCAGTCTTGCTGCAGATCTTCCAGCCAACGCTTCAGGCCCGCCGATTCGGCCAACTGCTCGCCACCGCCGAGCAGATAGCCCAATGCCGACAGATGCAATACCGAACTGTTGTTATTGCCACGCTTGAGGTCGGCAACGCCCAGCCAGCAGGCATGCCGGGCACGGGTCAATGCCACATAGAGCAGACGCAAGTCTTCGGCCAGGCGCTCGTCGTCCGCCAGGGCAATCAGTTCGGGGGTTGGGCTCAACGTAACCTGGGCTTGCCCGGTCGCGTCGTGATAGTGCAACGGCAAGCG
Source organism: uncultured Pseudomonas sp. (assembly GCA_964396695.1). Lineage (GTDB taxonomy): Bacteria > Pseudomonadota > Gammaproteobacteria > Pseudomonadales > Pseudomonadaceae > Aquipseudomonas. The sequence goes on along the minus strand of CAYNGZ010000086.1, from coordinate 1,345 downwards.
ACTGCCATCCACCGGTTTTGCCGAACAAATGAATGGCAGAAAAACCAACGGATATTCGAGTCCCTTGGACTTGTGGATAGTGACCACCTTGACCAGTTGCTCATCACTTTCCAGGCGCAGAATCTGCTCTTCGCCGGCCTGCCCCGACAACGCCAGGTGTTCAGACAAATGACGGATCAGGGCTTGCTCGCCATCGAGCTCGGTGGCGGCTTGTTGCAACAACTCCGAGAGATGCAGCAAGTTGGTCAGTACCCGCTCGCCATCGCTTCGAGCAATCAAGGCCTGAGGCAGTTCGAAATCGTGCAGCAAACGTCGCAACATCGGCAGGATACCCTGGCTGCGCCAGATCACCCGGTACTCGCGAAACTGCATGACGCGCTTCTCCCAGGCCAGCTCATCCTGGTTCAAGCGCTCCAGCTCTGTCAGTGACAGGTTCAGCGTGATGCTGGCCAGTGCTGCCCGCAGCGGTCGCTCGACATCCGGCTCGGCGCAAGCCTTCAGCCAACTCAACAGGTCGCGAGCCTCCTGGGCCGCGAACACCGAGTCCTTGTCCGATAGATAAACACTGCGGACACCCCGCGCGGACAACTCGTTGCGCACGGCCTGGGCCTCTTTACCATCGCGCACCAAAATCGCGATATCCGCCGGGAGCAGCCCCTGTAGATCCTCGGTCCCCCGGACAAAACCCACACGCCCCTGCTGTCCGCCATTGAGTAATGCAGTGATTTCACTGGCGCAAGCCGCAGCCAGTTGCTGCCGGTACACAACACCGGACAATGGCTGCTCGCTGGACAGTTGCCAGATATTCAACGCCGGTACGGCCTGACCGTTGATCTGCAAAGACTCTTTGCGGCCCTGAGACTCGACCGGCAGAAATGGAACCGGGTTTTCGCCACTTTCCTCACGGAACAGAAACGCACCACGCCCCTGCTTACGGGCTTCAGCGCGCTGGAACACGTGGTTCACCGCCTCGACCATCCCGTGACTGGAGCGGAAGTTGGTGCCCAGGGTATGCAAGCGACCACTTGTCGCCTGACGAGCGCGCAAGTAGGTATAGATATCGGCGCCACGGAAGGCATAGATCGCTTGTTTAGGGTCACCGATCAGAAACAGCCCACTTTCGGGGTTGTTGTCTTCGATGCGATAGATGCTCTCGAAGATCCGGTACTGCACCGGGTCGGTGTCCTGGAATTCATCGATCAATGCGACGGGAAACTGCTCGCGGATCAACATCGCCAGACGCTCGCCCCCTTCGGCCTGCAACGCGGCATCGAGCCTCAACAGCATGTCGTCGAAACCCCTTTCATCACGCCGATGCTTTTCTTCTTCAAAGCGCACACCTACC
>CAYNGZ010000085.1:0-17819 GCA_964396695.1 uncultured Pseudomonas sp. | reverse complement strand
GCCTGCCTGACGGCAGGCCGTTACCGGCCCGCACACAAAATATCTGACAGTCCCACCTGCGCAAAATGAACCTGACCTGCAACACCCCGAAAACAAGCGCTCCCTTGCCCCTGCACCACAGCCGTCTACCCTCAACCAGACACAAATATTCTCCCCTGCCCCTCAAGTTGCAGGAGGCTACTACCGAAACACTGCTAATGGGCTGCAATTACCGGCTACCCCGGCATTGCAGCCAAGCCCGCAGACAAAATCTACACGGCTTGATTGTCCCTTTGACTGCCATCACGGGATTGCCAATACTCATGGCAACTTGACGTTACCCGCACGGAACAAGGAATAACCCTTTGAAGCTGGAACTCAAAAACAGCTTGTCGGTGAAGTTGCTCCGGGTCGTGCTCCTGTCGGCATTGATCGTCGGCGTGGTATTGAGCTGTGCGCAGATCGTTTTCGATGCGTATAAAACACGCCAGGCCGTGGCCAATGATGCCCAGCGCATCCTCGACATGTTTCGCGACCCCTCGACCCAGGCGGTGTACAGCCTCGATCGAGAAATGGGTATGCAGGTTATTGAAGGCCTGTTTCAGGACGACGCCGTGCGCATGGCCTCCATCGGCCACCCTAACGAAACCATGCTCGCGCAAAAGTCCCGTGACTTGCAGCACTCCCACAGCCGCTGGCTGACCGACGTTATCCTGGGCCAGGAACGCACGTTCACCACGCAACTGGTGGGTCGTGGCCCCTACAGCGAATATTACGGCGATCTGAGTATCACCCTCGACACCGCCACCTATGGCAAGGGTTTTATTGTCAGCTCGGTGATCATCTTCATTTCCGGCGTGCTACGGGCCATGGCCATGGGCCTGGTGCTGTACCTGGTCTATCACTGGCTGCTGACCAAACCGCTGTCGCGGATCATCGAACACCTGACCAACGTCAACCCCGACCGCCCCAGCGAACACAAGATTCCGCAGCTCAAGGGCCACGAAAAGAACGAACTGGGGATCTGGATCAACACCGCCAACCAGTTGCTCGAGTCCATCGAACGCAATACCCACCTGCGCCACGAAGCCGAAAACAGCCTGCTGCGCATGGCTCAATACGATTTCCTCACCGGCCTGCCAAACCGTCAGCAGTTGCAACAGCAACTCGACAAGATTCTGGTGGATGCCGGCCGCTTGCAGCGACGGGTCGCCGTGCTGTGTGTGGGCCTGGACGATTTCAAAGGCATCAACGAGCAGTTCAGCTACCAGACCGGCGACCAATTGCTGCTGGCCCTGGCCGACCGTCTGCGTGCCCACAGTGGGCGTCTCGGCGCGCTCGCCCGCCTGGGGGGCGATCAGTTCGCGCTGGTTCAGGCCGACATCGAGCAACCCTACGAAGCCGCCGAGCTGGCGCAAAGTATCCTCGATGACCTGGAAGCGGCGTTTGCCCTCGATCATCAGGAAGTCCGCCTGCGCGCAACCATCGGCATCACCCTGTTCCCGGAAGATGGCGACAGCACCGAGAAGCTGTTGCAGAAAGCCGAACAGACCATGACCCTGGCCAAGACCCGTTCACGCAACCGCTATCAGTTCTACATCGCCAGCGTCGACAGCGAGATGCGCCGTCGCCGCGAACTGGAAAAGGACCTGCGCGACGCCCTCACCCGCGATCAGTTCTACCTGGTCTACCAGCCCCAGATCAGCTACCGGGATCACCGGGTGGTCGGCGTCGAAGCACTGATTCGCTGGCAACACCCGGAACACGGACTGGTGCCGCCGGATCTGTTCATTCCTCTGGCCGAGCAGCACGGTACGATCGTCGCCATTGGCGAATGGGTGCTGGACCAGGCCTGCCGACAACTGCGCGATTGGCACGACCAGGGGTTCAGCGACCTGCGCATGGCGGTCAACCTGTCCACCGTGCAACTGCACCACGCCGAGCTGCCGCGGGTGGTCAACAACCTGCTGCAGATCTATCGCCTGCCGCCGCGCAGCCTGGAGCTGGAAGTCACCGAGACCGGCCTGATGGAAGACATCAGCACCGCCGCGCAGCACTTGCTCAGCCTGCGCCGCTCGGGGGCCTTGATCGCTATCGACGACTTCGGGACCGGTTACTCATCGCTCAGTTATCTGAAAAGCCTGCCACTGGACAAGATCAAGATCGACAAGAGCTTCGTTCAGGACCTGCTCGATGACGACGACGATGCAACCATCGTTCGCGCGATCATCCAGCTTGGTAAAAGCCTCGGCATGCAGGTCATCGCCGAGGGCGTGGAAACCACCGAACAAGAGGCTTACATCATCTCTGAAGGCTGCCACGAAGGTCAGGGCTATCTCTACAGCAAACCGCTGCCTGCACGAGAGCTGGCCGCTTACCTGAAACAGGCACAACGCAGTCATGCATTGAGCCTCTGAGCGTCTGAAAGATCGCAGCCTTCGGCAGCACCTACGCGATTGCCGTTGGAGCTGCCGACGGCTGCGATCTTTTGACCCTCCTCGCACCGCCCTCGCAAACAAGAAATATTTCCAATCGCGGCCCTTTACACATAATGCGAAAGATTTGCATTATGTCGCAGTTTTGCGCACCCCCGCGCCTGTCCATTATTTACCGAAGCAGGATGTTCGCCATGATTCGTATGCCTCTGGCTACCGCCAGTTTGCTGGCCATCGCTATTTCCCTCGCCGGTTGCGGCGAAGGTAAAGACAAGGCTGCTGCTCCTCAAGCGCCTACTCCGGCCGCCAGCACCGCAGCACCGGCGGCGCCTGCTGCCGGGAAAGTCGACGAGGCCGCAGCCAAGGCCGTTGTCGCGCACTACGCCGACATGGTCTTTGCGGTCTTCAGCGATGCCGAATCCACCGCGAAAACCCTGCAAACCGCGATCGACGCCTTCCTCGCCAAGCCGAACGATGAAACCCTGAAAGCTGCCCGTGCGGCCTGGGTCGCTGCACGTGTGCCTTACCTGCAGAGTGAAGTGTTCCGCTTCGGCAACACCATCATCGACGATTGGGAAGGTCAGGTTAACGCCTGGCCGCTCGATGAAGGCCTGATCGACTACGTCGACAAGAGCTACGAACACGCCTTGGGTAACCCCGGCGCCAACGCCAACATCATCGCCAATCCGATCATTCAAGTGGGCGAAGACAAGGTCGACGTAACAGAAATCACGCCGGAAAAACTCGCCAGCCTGAACGAGCTGGGCGGTTCCGAAGCGAACGTCGCAACGGGTTACCACGCCATCGAATTCCTGCTCTGGGGCCAGGACCTGAACGGCACCGGCCCTGGTGCTGGCAACCGTCCGGCTTCGGATTATCTGGAAGGCGCCGGTGCTACCGGTGGCCACAACGATCGTCGTCGCGCTTACCTGAAAGCCGTGACCCAGTTGCTGGTCAGCGACCTGGAAGAAATGGTCGGCAACTGGAAGCCGAACGTGCCCGACAACTACCGCGCCGAGCTGGAAGAAGAACCGGCTGAAAGCGGTCTGCGCAAAATGCTCTTCGGCATGGGCAGCCTCTCGCTGGGCGAACTGGCGGGCGAGCGCATGAAAGTTTCCCTGGAAGCCAACTCCCCGGAAGACGAACAGGACTGCTTCAGCGACAACACCCACAACTCGCACTTCTACGATGCCAAAGGCATTCGTAACGTGTACCTGGGCGAATACACCCGCACCGACGGCACCAAAATGACCGGCGCCAGCCTGTCGTCGCTGGTGGCCAAAGCCGACCCGGCTGCCGACGCTGCACTCAAGGCTGACCTTGCCGCCACCGAAGCCAAAATCCAGGTCATGGTTGATCACGCCAACAAGGGTGAGCACTACGACCAACTGATCGCTGCCGGCAATACCGCGGGTAACCAGATTGTGCGTGACGCCATTGCGGCGCTGGTCAAGCAGACCACCTCGATCGAACAGGCTGCCGGCAAACTGGGCATCAGCGACCTGAACCCGGACAACGCCGATCACGAGTTCTGATCGACGCTGGCTGACCAATAAGGCGATCTTCGGATCGCCTTTTTTGTCTGCCACGACGCAAGTCATTGTGGGAGCGGTCAACCTGTGAGAGCGAACGATAATTCCTCTTATTCAAACTCCCCTGCCCTGTTAGACTTTGCGCCCTTGTTTTGCTCATCGTTCAGGATTGCTGATGCCTTCGCTGCCTCTTCGCTTGTCTGCACTGATTCTGGCCCTGGGCCTGAGTGCCTGCGATGACGCCCCGCGCTTTACCAGCGCCGAACCCGGTGAAGCCCGCTCCGGTGGCGCGGCGACCGTCAGAAAGACCGACCAGAATGCGTTCTCCCTGCCTTCAGCCAACCTCTCGCCGACCCGTCGGCTGGACTTCAGCGTCGGCAACAGTTTTTTCCGCAGCCCTTGGGTGATCGCCCCGTCGACCACCACTGCCCGCGACGGCCTTGGGCCGCTGTTCAATACCAACGGCTGCCAGAACTGCCACATCAAAGACGGTCGTGGTCATCCGCCGGCTGCCGACTCCGATAACGCCGTGTCGATGCTCGTGCGCCTGTCGATCCCCAACGCGCCGGCCTACGCCAAGGTCATCGAGCAAATGGGTGTGGTGCCTGAACCGGTCTACGGCGGGCAACTTCAGGACATGGCCGTGCCCGGTGTCGCCCCCGAAGGCAAGGTTCGCGTCGAGTACGATCCGGTCCCGGTACGTTTCAAGGACGGCACCGAAGTCGAACTGCGCAAACCCAGGCTGCTGATCACCCAACTGGGCTACGGCCCGATGCATCCCGATACGCGTTTTTCCGCGCGAATTGCCCCGCCGATGATCGGCCTCGGGCTGCTTGAAGCCATCTCCGACGCGGATATTCTGGCCAACGCCGACGCGCAGGCTAAAGACAAGAACGGCATCGCCGGACGTCCGAACCGGGTGTGGGCTGACGCGCCGCAAAAGACCGTTTTGGGCCGTTTTGGTGGGAAAGCCGGGCAACCGAAGCTCACTAAGCAAAACGTTCACGCGTTTTCCGGTGACATGGGCCTCACCACCCACCTGAGACCCTTCGATGACTGCACCCAGGCCCAGACAGCCTGCCTGCAGGCGCCCAACGGCAATGGCCCGGATGGCGAACCGGAAGTCAGCGACAACATCTTGCGCCTGGTGCTGTTCTACAGCCGTAACCTGGCCGTCCCTGCCCGCCGCGACGTCAACGGGGCGCAGGTGCTGGCTGGCAAAAACCTGTTCTATCAGGCCGGTTGCCAGTCTTGCCACACCCCAAAATTCACCACCGCCGCGAATGCCGCAGAACCTGAACTGGCCAATCAAGTGATTCGCCCCTACAGCGATCTGTTGTTGCATGACATGGGCGAAGGCCTGGCCGATCACCGCAGCGAATTCCAGGCCTCCGGCCGCGACTGGCGCACACCGCCGTTGTGGGGCATTGGCCTGACGCAGACGGTCAGTGGCCACACCCGGTTTCTGCATGACGGCCGCGCCCGCAACCTGCTTGAAGCCGTGCTCTGGCACGGCGGTGAAGCGACAGCCGCGCAGCAGCAGGTTTTAGCCTTCAATGCCGAACAGCGCGCCGCGTTGCTGGCCTTTTTGAATTCTCTTTAACGCATTTCCCATACGCTTTCGCCCATATAGAAAGGGAGCCCGACATGTTCCGCCCCAAGTTGTTGTTCACCAGCCTTGCCGCACTCGTCCTGGGTGCCTGTTCGCCTCAGGACCCTCAAGCCGTCACGTCGGCCGCCATCGCCAAACAAGTGATCCTGCCGACCTACAGCCGCTGGGTTGAAGCTGACCGCCAACTGGCCGTCAGTGCGCTGGCCTACTGCGAAGGCAAGGCGGACCTAGAAACCGCTCGCGCCGACTTCCTCCATGCGCAAAAAGCCTGGGCACAATTGCAGCCATTGCTGGTTGGCCCACTGGCCGAGGGTAATCGTGCCTGGCAGGTGCAGTTCTGGCCGGACAAGAAAAACCTGGTTGGCCGTCAGGTCGAGCAACTGGTCACCGCACAACCACAGATCGACGCCGCTGCACTGGCTAAATCCAGCGTCGTCGTGCAGGGCCTCTCGGCCTATGAATACATTCTGTTCGACGACAAGACCAACGTGGCCGACGCCACGCAAAAAGCCCGTTACTGCCCACTGCTGACCGCCATCGGCGAACGTCAGAAACAGCTGGCCGAAGAGATTCTGGCCAGCTGGAACAGTAACGACGGCATGCTCGCGCAACTGAGCAAATTCCCGAACCAGCGTTATGCCGACTCCCACGAAGCCATCGCCGATCTGCTGCGCGCGCAAGTGACGGCACTGGATACCCTGAAGAAAAAACTCGGCACGCCGATGGGTCGTCAGACCAAGGGCATTCCACAGCCGTTCCAGGCGGACGCGTGGCGCAGCCATGCTTCGCTGCAAAGCATGGAATCGAGCCTGGCTGCCGCCCGAACCGTCTGGGTGGGTGTCGACAACAAGGGCCTGCGTGGTCTGTTACCAGCCGAGCAGAAGCCTCTGGCGGACAAGATCGATACCGCCTACGCCGCGTCACTGAAACTGTTCGAAAGCAATCAGCGCTCGCTGACCGAAATGCTCACTGACGATGCCGGTCGCCAACAACTCAACGACCTCTACGACAGCCTCAACGTCGTCCATCGCCTGCACGAAAGTGATCTGGCCAAGGCGCTGGGTATCCAACTGGGCTTTAACGCCAACGACGGTGACTGATGAGGGGGAGCGCCATGCTGCGACGCCAGGCTCTGACATTGGGCAGTTTATTGCTGGGCGCCGTGACGCTGGGCGGCTGGAAGCTGTTCAAGCAAAAGGACCGCGGTCCTTTGCTGCTTTCAGCGCGCGACGACAGCGACGGCAAACATTACGCCGTCGGCTATCGGCTGGACGGCACTCGCGTGTTCGCCACCGAAGTCGGCCAGCGCTGCCACGACATCATCAACCACCCTTCGCTGCCGATTGCCTTGTTCGTCGCCCGCCGGCCGGGCACCGAGAGCTATCTGGTCGATCTGCGTGACGGCACACTGCTGCAAACCGTGGTGTCGCAACCGAATCGGCACTTCTACGGCCACGCGGTCATTCACAACAGTGGTGACTGGCTGTACGCCACCGAAAACGACACCACCGACCCCGGTCGCGGACTGCTCGGGGTATACCGTTTCGAAGGCGAGCGGTTGGTCCACAGCGGCGAGATTTCCACCCACGGTATCGGCCCGCATCAGGTGTCATGGATGCCTGACGGTGAAACCCTGGTGGTGGCCAACGGCGGGATTCGTACCGAAGCCGAAAGCCGGGTCGAGATGAACCTCGATGCCATGGAACCGAGCCTGGTGCTGATGCAGCGCGACGGTACTTTACTGAGCAAGGAGACCCTGGCCCAGCAGATGAATAGCGTGCGTCACATGGGGATCGCCAGCGACGGCACCATTGTCACCGGCCAGCAATTCATGGGCGCCGCCCATGAATCATCCGAGCTGTTGGCGATCAAGCGTCCGGGCCAGCCCTTTGTCGCCTTCCCGGTCGCCGAGCATCAGTTGCAGGCCATGGGGCACTACACCGCGAGCGTCGCGGTGCACAGTGACTTGCGGCTGGTGGCGCTCACCGCGCCGCGCGGCAACCGCTTTTTCATCTGGGACATGGACACTGGCGAAGTACGCCTCGATGCACCGCTGCCCGACTGCGCCGGAGTCGGTGCGGTGGCCGATGGTTTTGTCGTGACCTCGGGACAAGGTCGCTGCCGTTTCTATGATTGTCGCCAGACACCGCTGATGGCAAAGCCCCTCGAACTCCCCGCAGGGCTCTGGGATAACCACCTGCATCTGGTCTGAAATCTGCGCTGCCAAATTAATCGTTCCCACTCCTACGGGGGGAGGTGTTACCACTGGGGAAATGCTGTCTGGAATCACCGACACACACGGAGTAATGTTCGGCCTGTCTCGCCTGATTTTTTTCCAAGGAAGTGGAATATGCTGCGCCGCCGCATGCTGATCATGTTGGGTGTTGTCCTGTTGATCATCCTGATGCTGGGAGGCTACAAAGCTTTCTCCATCTACAAGATGGTCCAGACCTTCGCCGTGCCAAGACCACCGGTGAGCGTTGCCGTGGCCACCGCCACCGAACAGCCCTGGCAAACCCGCTTGCCCACGGTCGGTACCCTCAAGGCGCTGCAAGGGGTCAACCTGAGTCTGGAGATCGCAGGTACAGTCAAGGACGTGCAGTTCGAGTCCGGGCAGAAGGTCAAGGCTGGCCAGCCGCTCGTGCAACTCGACAGCGCGGTCGAAAGTGCCCTGCTGGAAACCGCCCAGGCCGACCTTGGCCTGGCGCAACTGGATTACGGCCGTGGCAGCCAGCTGGTCGGTAGCCAGGCCATCTCCAAAGGCGAGTTCGACCGTCTCTCCGCCGTGCTTGCAAAGAGCAAAGCCACGGTCAATCAACTCAAGGCTGCGCTGGCGAAAAAACACATCGTCGCGCCCTTCAACGGCACTATCGGCATTCGTCAGGTGGACGTCGGCGACTTCCTGCCCAGCGGCACGGTCATCGCCACCCTGCAGGACCTGAGCAGCCTGTACGTCGACTTCTACGTGCCGGAACAATCGGTACCGAAAATCGCCCTTGGCCAACCGGTACAGGTCACGGTCTCGGCCTACCCGACACAGAACTTCCCGGGCAGCATCAGCGCGATCAACCCCAAGGTCGAAAACAGCACGCGCAACATATTGGTCCGCGCCACCCTGGCCAACCCGGACGGCAAACTGTTGCCAGGCATGTTCGCCAGCCTGCTGGTCATGCTGCCAGATCCACAGCCCCGAATCGTGGTACCGGAAAGCGCGATCACCTACACCCTCTATGGCAACTCGCTCTACGTGGTCGCCCAGAAAAAAGCGCCGGACGGCAACGTCGAGAAAGACGACCAGGGCCAGCCCGTCCTGATCGCCGAGCGACGCTTCATCGAAACCGGCGAGCGACGCGACGGCATGGTGCTGATCAACAAGGGGCTGCAGAACGGCGAGCAAGTGGTCAGTGCCGGTCAGATCAAACTCGACAACGGCACGCACATTGCCGTCAGCCCCGACAAGAACCTGCCAGCCGAACAGACCAGCCAACCGCGCGCGAACTGATCAAGGAATCCCCATGGCTTTTACCGATCCGTTCATCCGCCGCCCGGTGCTCGCCACCGTGGTCAGCCTGCTGATTGTGCTGCTGGGCTTCCAGGCCTGGAGCAAACTGCCGCTGCGCCAGTATCCGCAAATGGAGAACGCGCTGATCACGGTGACCACCGCCTACCCCGGCGCCAACGCCGAAACCATTCAGGGTTACATCACCCAACCCTTGCAGCAAAGCCTGGCGAGTGCCGAAGGCATCGACTACATGACCTCGGTCAGCCGCCAGAACTTCTCGGTGATTTCGATCTATGCGCGTATCGGCTCCAACAGCGACCGGCTGTTCACCGAGTTGCTGGCCAAGGCCAACGAGGTCAAGAACAAGCTGCCCAAAGACGCCGAGGACCCGGTGCTGAGCAAGGAGGCTGCAGGCGCCTCGGCGCTGATGTACATCAGTTTCTTCAGCGAGGAGCTGAACAACCCGCAGATCACCGACTACCTGTCGCGAGTGATCCAGCCCAAGCTGGCCACCCTGCCCGGCATGGCCGAAGCCGCCATTCTCGGCAACCAGGTGTTTGCCATGCGTCTGTGGCTCGACCCGGTGAAACTCGCCGGTTTCGGCCTGAGCGCCAGTGACGTGACCAACGCCGTGCGCCAATACAACTTTCTGTCCGCCGCCGGCGAGGTCAAAGGCGAGTACGTCGTCACCAGTATCAACGCCAACACCGACTTGAAGACTGCCGAAGCCTTTGCCGCGATCCCCTTGAAAACCGAAGGTGACAGCCGGGTGCTGCTCAGCGACGTGGCGCGCGTGGAGATGGGCGCCGAGAACTACAACACCATCAGTTCCTTTGGCGGCACGCCGTCGGTGTACATCGGGATCAAGGCCACACCGGCCGCCAACCCGCTGGACGTGATCAAGGAAGTGCGCAAGCTCATGCCCGAGCTGGAATCCCAGTTGCCCCCCACCCTGAAGGCCGAAATTGCCTACGACGCCACGCTGTTCATTCAGGCCTCGATCAACGAAGTGGTGAAAACCCTCTTCGAAGCCGTGCTGATCGTGATTGTCGTGGTGTTCCTGTTCCTCGGCGCGCTGCGTTCGGTGGTGATCCCGGTGGTGACCATCCCGCTGTCGATGATCGGCGTGATGTTCTTCATGCAACTGATGGGCTACTCGATCAATCTGCTGACCTTGCTGGCGATGGTGCTGGCCATCGGCCTGGTGGTGGACGACGCCATCGTGGTGGTGGAAAACATTCACCGACACATCGAAGAGGGTAAAACGCCGCTGGACGCGGCCCTCGAAGGCGCGCAGGAAATCGCCATGCCGGTGGTTTCGATGACCATCACCCTGGCAGCGGTCTATGCGCCCATCGGCTTTCTGACGGGCCTGACCGGCGCCCTGTTCAAGGAATTCGCCCTGACGCTGGCCGGCGCAGTGGTGATCTCCGGGATCGTTGCCCTGACCCTGTCGCCGATGATGTGCGCCCTGCTCTTGCGCCACGATGAAAGCCCGTCAGGCCTGGCTCATCACCTGGATCTGATTTTCGAAGGGCTCAAGCGTCGCTATCAGAGTGTCCTGCACGGCACACTCAACACCCGGCCAGTGGTGCTGGTGTTCGCCGTGATCGTGCTGTGCCTGATTCCGGTGCTGCTCAAGTTCACCAAGTCGGAACTGGCGCCGGATGAGGATCAGGGCATCATTTTCATGATGGCCAACGCCCCGCAACCGGCCAACCTGGAGTACCTGAATACCTACACCGACGAGTTCGTCACGATCTTCAAGGCGTTTCCCGAGTACTACTCGTCCTTCCAGATCAACGGATTCAACGGCGTGCAGTCAGGTATTGGCGGTTTCCTGCTCAAACCCTGGAATGAGCGCAAACGCACCCAGATGCAGATCCTGCCAGAGGTGCAGAAAAAGCTTTCAAGCGTCACCGGCCTGCAAATCTTCGGCTTCAACCTGCCCTCTCTGCCGGGTACGGGCGAAGGCCTGCCGTTCCAGTTTGTGATCAACACCGCCAATGACTACGAATCGCTGCTGGATGTGGTCAATCGGGTGAAGAAGCGTGCCATGGAGTCCGGCAAGTTCGCCTTCGTCGACATCGATCTGGCCTTTGACAAACCCGAGGTGGTGGTCGATATCGACCGCGCCAAGGCCGCGCAGATGGGCGTCTCGATGGAGGATCTGGGCGTGACCCTGGCGACGTTGCTGGCAGAGGCCGAGATCAACCGCTTCACCATCGAGGGACGCAGCTACAAGGTCATCGCCCAGGTCGAACGGCCCTATCGGGACAATCCCGATTGGCTGAGCAACTACTACGTCAAGAACACCAAAGGTGAACTGCTGCCCTTGTCGACCCTGATCACCCTCAGTGACCGTGCACGACCGCGGCAGTTGAACCAGTTCCAGCAACTCAACTCGGCGATTCTTTCCGGTGTTCCGCTGGTCAGCATGGGTGAGGCGATTGACACCGTACGTCAGATCGCCCAGGAAGAAGCACCACCGGGTTTTGCCTTCGATTACGGCGGCACCTCGCGGCAGTTCGTTCAGGAAGGCAGCGCGTTGTGGGTGACCTTTGCCTTGGCACTGGCGATCATTTTCCTGGTACTGGCGGCGCAGTTCGAAAGCTTTCGCGATCCGCTGGTGATTCTGGTCACCGTGCCGCTGTCGATTTGTGGCGCACTGATCCCGTTGTTCCTGGGCTGGTCGAGCATGAACATCTATACCCAGGTCGGCTTGGTGACCTTGATCGGACTGATCAGCAAACACGGGATCCTGATCGTCGAATTTGCCAACCAGTTGCGCAAGGACAAGGGCCTGACGCCACGCCAGGCCGTGGAGGAAGCAGCAGCCATTCGTCTGCGCCCGGTGTTGATGACCACGGCCGCCATGGTCTTTGGCATGGTGCCGTTGATCATCGCCACAGGTGCCGGCGCCGTCAGCCGCTACGATATCGGGATGGTGATCGCCACCGGGATGTCGATCGGGACATTGTTCACCCTGTTCGTGCTGCCCTGCATCTACACGTTGCTGGCCAAGCCCGACAAACCGTAAAGGCGGACGTTCCGTAGGAGGGGCCGCCCCCTCTTCGAGGCCGCGCTGTCGCGTAAGGAACATGGGCCAGGGCTGGCAAGCCAGCCCTTAAAAATAATATATAAATCAATAAGTTATTTTTTGTTCCATAAGAGGTTATGGTGGCTTGATGGTTTTCAACTCTGTGGTTTCATTCCCTGAGTCATGCCGAACATGAACAACAGCAACTCATCATTATCGGAGTGGCTCGCCACGGATGATTTGACAACCCGTGGCAATGGACAATGCGTGCCAGCGTGCACTGTACTGAGGACTTGCGTGCGTGGCTGCTCCAGAGTCACCATCGCCATCGAAACAACTGCCAAGGCTCCTGCCACAAACAAACCTCTAGCAATTTCTAGCTTCATGGCTATAAACCTTTGATAGAGCTGTCAAACGCTTACTTATAACGGTAGACGAGCTTTCCCCGATCTGCCGGGCTCAACGACGAATGGCGGCGCAATGGTTTCATGCCATGCACCGGATCACGCTGCGCGCCACAGAACACCCGTTCAGGCACACGAACATTCAGTCCATAGCGGCCCAGGCATCAGGCATCAGGCATCAGGCATCCGTATTGCCCAACTCGACATAAAAGCGGCAGCCATTAGGCTCCATGGTGCTGAGGCTGACAGTCCAGCCCTGGTTTTCGCATATCCTCTGTACCAGCGACAAACCCAGCCCAAGCCCCTCGCCACGCTTCTCGCTGCCGCGCACGAACGGCTCGAACATCGCTTCGCGTTTCTCTTCGGGAATGCCGACGCCGCTGTCTTCGACCAGAAAACCGCGGGGCAGGATGGTCAAGCGGATAAAACCGCTGTCGGTGTAGTGCAAGGCATTACGCAACAGGTTACCCATGACCGCATGCAGAAATGTCGCGTTATAGCGCACATCCAACGGATTGCCAGGCTCATAAAACAGCGTGAGGCCCTTGTCCTCGATCGGCTCACGCCACACGCCGAGCAAGTCCTCGGCCACCTGCCCCAGGGTCAGTTGCGGCGACATGCTGGCATCTTCGCGCTGGGCGCGGGCGAGCATCAGAAAGGTCTGGACCAGTTCGCGCATTTCTTCACAGGCACGAGCGATCCGCTCGACCTGGTTACGACTGCGCTGATCGATGTCCGGGTTTTCCAGCAACAATTCGCAGGAACTGGCCAATACCATCAACGGTGTGCGCAGTTCGTGGCTGACGTCGCTGGTGAACAGCCGCTCGCGACTCAGTGCCTGGCGCAGTCGGCCCAACGTGGCGTCGAAGGCCACGGCCAGCTCACCGACCTCATCGGCCGCATAGTCCGGCGCCAGGGGCGGTGCCAGACCGAGCAGTTGATCGCGGTGACGCACCTGACGCGCCAGCCGGACCACCGGTGCCATGACCCTGCGCGCCAGCACCCAACCGAGGAACACCGCCAATGCCAGGCTTAATACGAAGCCCACCAGCACCACGGCAAACAACACCCGCTCGCGCTCTTCGAAATCGCTCTGGTCCTGCAGCAAGACGTAACGCCGACCGTCAACGATCTCGACGATTGCGTGGTACGACAGATGCTCGCGAAAGACTTCATGAAACCCCGCATTCAGGTGACGCAGGTCCCTGGGCAATTCAAAGTCACCGGGGCCGCCACTGAAGTAGAACAACTGATCGGGCTCGGGACGGTGACTCCAGTCGGCCATGCTGTCCATCAGCAGCAAGCGCTGTAAGTCTCCCCCCAAACCTGCCGAAATCAGCTTGGCTTCGATCAGATGTACAGTCGCCACGATGCCCATGGCGAATGCCCCCGCGACCAACGCACTCATCAAGGCAAACGCAATAATGATCCGCTGAGCAAGGCTCTGCTTAAACTCCATCACGCCCCTCGGCCAGGCGATAGCCGACGCCGTGTACGGTTTGCAGCAACGGTTTGGCGAACGGCTTGTCGATTACCTGACGTAGCTGATGGACGTGACTGCGCAAGCTGTCGCTGTCCGGACAATCGTCGCCCCAGAGGGCTTCTTCGAGTATTTCGCGCCGCAATACATGCGGGCTTTTCTGCATCAGCACCGCCAGCAATTTGAGGCCCACCGGGTTGAGCTTCAGCAGGCGACCTTCGCGTGTCACTTCCAGTGTATCGAGGTCGTAGCTCAGATCGCCGACCTGCAAGGCGCGGCGACCGCCACCCTGGGTACGACGCATGACCGCCTCGATGCGCGCCGCCAGTTCGGACAGGGCAAAGGGTTTGATCAGGTAATCATCGGCACCGGACTTGAAGCCCTGCAGCCGGTCATCCAGTTGGTCTCGGGCGGTCAGCATGATCACCGGGGTATCGCGCCGGGCATCTTCACGCAAGCGTTTGCACAGGGTGTAACCATCGATGCCGGGCAGCATGATGTCGAGCACGATCAGGTCGTAATGCTCGGTGGCCGCCAGGTGCAGACCTGACAAACCGTCCTGCGCGCAATCCACGGTATAGCCTTTAAGCCCCAGGTAATCAGCCAGATTGGCGAGGATGTCGCGGTTGTCTTCAACCAATAGAATTCGCATGGGCACTTGCTCCGTACACAGTAACGGCCGTCTTGGCCTGCGCAGCTTAAGGCCAAGAGTGGCTCAGGGATAGATCTGTTGATCCAAACCCTGTCAGGGAAGATCCTGCAGACCTTCTGATCGTTCCCACGCTCTGCGGGAACGATCATCTCAAACCACCAATAAAAAACCCCGCGGGCTTAACGCCAGCGGGGTTTTTCGTACAGGGTAAGGCTGGCTTACATCATGCCGCCCATGCCACCCATACCGCCCATGCCGCCCATGTCTGGCATGCCGCCAGCTGGTGCGTCTTTCTTCGGTGCATCAGCGATTGCAACGTCAGTGGTCAGCAGCAGACCAGCGATCGAAGCGGCTGCTTGCAGCGCGGAACGGGTTACCTTGGTTGGGTCCAGGATACCCATCTCGATCATGTCGCCGTATTCGCCGCTGGCAGCGTTGTAACCGAAGTTGCCTTTACCGCCCTTGACTTCGTTAACCACAACGCTTGGCTCGTCACCGCTGTTGGCGGAGATCTGACGCAGCGGAGCTTCAACGGCACGCTTGAGAACCGAAATACCTACGTCCTGATCAGCGTTGTCGCCCTTGAGGCCGGAGATAGCTTGCAGGGAGCGGATCAGTGCCACGCCACCGCCAGGTACCACGCCTTCTTCAACGGCTGCACGGGTAGCGTGCAGGGCGTCTTCAACGCGGGCTTTCTTCTCTTTCATTTCAACTTCGGAACCGGCGCCAACCTTGATCACTGCAACGCCGCCGGACAGTTTGGCCAGACGCTCTTGCAGTTTTTCACGGTCGTAGTCCGACGAAGTGTCGGCCACTTGTTGACGGATCTGCACAACGCGAGCCTGGATGTCAGCCTCAACGCCAGCACCGTCGATGATGGTGGTGTTTTCTTTGGACAGGATCACGCGCTTGGCATTACCCAGGTGTTCCAGGGTAGTGCTTTCCAGGCTCAGGCCGATCTCTTCGGAGATAACGGTACCGCCAGTCAGAACAGCGATGTCCTGCAGCATGGCCTTGCGACGGTCGCCGAAGCCGGGAGCCTTGACGGCTGCGACTTTAACGATGCCACGCATGTTGTTCACAACCAGAGTCGCCAGGG
This sequence comes from uncultured Pseudomonas sp., assembly GCA_964396695.1. Lineage (GTDB taxonomy): Bacteria > Pseudomonadota > Gammaproteobacteria > Pseudomonadales > Pseudomonadaceae > Aquipseudomonas. Next base: position 2,084 of record CAYNGZ010000085.1, on the reverse strand, counting down.
CTTCGCCTTCAACGTCTTCGGCCACGATCAGCAGAGGACGGCCGGCTTTGGCGACGGCTTCCAGTACTGGCAGCATTTCGCGGATGTTCGAGATCTTCTTGTCGACCAGCAGAATCAGCGGACCGTCCAGTTCGGCAGTCATGGTGTCTGGCTTGTTGACGAAGTACGGGGACAGGTAGCCACGGTCGAACTGCATGCCTTCTACAACCGACAGTTCGTTTTCCAGGCCCGAGCCTTCTTCAACGGTGATCACGCCTTCTTTACCGACTTTTTCCATGGCTTCGGCAATGATGTCGCCGATGGAGCTGTCGGAGTTGGCCGAGATGGTGCCGACCTGAGCGATGGCCTTGGTGTCAGCGCATGGCTTGGACAGGGCCTTGAGCTCTTTGACGATCGCGATGGTCGCTTTGTCGATACCGCGTTTCAGGTCCATCGGGTTCATGCCGGCAGCGACGGCTTTCAGGCCTTCGTTGACGATCGACTGAGCCAGAACGGTTGCGGTGGTGGTGCCGTCGCCTGCGTCATCGTTGGCACGGGAGGCAACGTCTTTGACCAGCTGCGCGCCCATGTTTTCGAAACGGTCTTCCAGTTCGATTTCTTTGGCTACGGAAACGCCGTCCTTGGTGATGGTCGGAGCGCCGAAGCTCTTCTCGATGATCACGTTACGGCCTTTAGGGCCCAGGGTCGCTTTTACTGCGTCAGCCAGGACGTTCACACCGGCGAGCATTTTCTTACGGGCGGAATCGCCGAATTTAACTTCTTTAGCAGCCATGATCGATATTCCTTAAATACTTTGTAGTAGCGGGAAATTGAGCAGAAATCAGCCTTCGATAACAGCGAGAATCTCGTTCTCAGCCATTACCAGCAGGTCTTCACCGTCGACTTTCACAGTGTTGCTGCCGGAGTACGGGCCAAACACCACCTTGTCACCCACTTTCACAGCCAGTGCACGCACTTCACCGTTATCCAGCACGCGGCCGGTACCGACAGCGAGGACTTCACCGCTGTTGGCTTTTTCGGCAGCCGAACCTGGCAGAACGATACCGCCAGCGGTTTTCTTTTCTTCTTCGCTGCGACGGATGACGACGCGGTCATGCAGAGGACGAAGCTTCATTGTCGATCTCTCCTAATTGTGGTTTTCAGCGGCCGGTGTAATCCCGGCGGGTTAAATTCCGGCGTTGCCGGTTGCGGCTCGTCAAGCGAGACGCGGAAATCTGTCTGGCGATCATCACCAGAAACCTTGCGGTGACCGTTACATAAGGGCGCATAAGCTTATTACAAGGGCGAGGCTGCAAATTTTTTCAGGTTGCTGCCCCGAAAACGAACACGGCACCCGAAGGTGCCGTGTCGATGAAGCGGTTACTTGGAATCGCGGTGTTCGAATTCGCCTTCGATCACGTTCGGCTCACGGCCCAGCGGTTGACGCGGAACCGGACCGCCACGCGGTTGCAAATCATCGGCAAAGGCACGCTGGCGAATGGCTTGCTCTTCGGCACGCTGGCGCATTTTATTGGCCAGCAACCGACGGGTGAGCGGCAACGTCATGATCAGACCGATCACGCTGCTGATGAAACCTGGCAGGATCAACAGGCCGCCACCCAAGGCCAGCATCAGGCCTTCGAGCATGGTCTGCGCGGGCAGCTCGCCGCGATTCAGACTCTCACGAGCGCGCAGTGCGGTGGCCAGACCGGCGATACGCAGCACGAACACGCCGAGCATCGAGCCGAGAATGATCAGCAGCAGCGCCGGGAAAAACCCGATGGCCGCGCTGACCTTGACGAATACGAACAGCTCCAACACCGGGAACAGCAGAAAGAGCAACAAAAAAGGGCGCATCAAATGGTTCCTCAACGCAAGAATGCCTTGCAAGTAGAACTTAGATGACGTCGCCGTTTCGTGATTTCAAGCGTCGGCTATCGCATTTTTCGGCCAATGCTCGGCGTGAGCCAGTAAAACCAAGGCTTCGCGTACTTGTGTCGGCGTATTACAAACGTCCGGGAACGGCAACCAGTACAGCCCCTGACCAATACGATGGTCCATGCCTTCAGCCTCGATACCCGCCAGTTGACGCGGTCACGTTTTCC
>CAYNGZ010000084.1:0-17901 GCA_964396695.1 uncultured Pseudomonas sp. | reverse complement strand
CAGCGGTCGGGTCTGGCTCCCCAGCTTGAAAGCCACATCGGTCAGGCGCGCATGCACGGCGCCCTGGTTGCGAACCTCCACATAGGAACGACCATTCACCGCGACTTTTCGCCAGCTCAAATCAGGCACCCCGGCCCCTTTGGGATCGCGCTTGCGGGTAGCGTCTTCCTTGCTCCACAGGCCGGCGCCGTAGGCAAACAGCGGTATTGAATAACGCATCTGGAAACGGATCGCCGCCGCCGTCTTGCCGTCCTCGACAGTAGGCGGTGCAGCCGAAGGGATTTCATCGATGATGATGCGGTACGCCAGTTCCTGGCCGGGGGGCACGTCACGTGTGCGGGTCAGGCGCACCAGTTGCTTCTGGCCGGGTTCGATCTTCGCCACCGGTGGGCTGCCAATCACGTCGCGCTGATTCTGGTACTGATCGTTGAAGTCGCTCTGGCCCCAGGCGAACACCCGGATCTGCAAATTGGCGGTTTCCGTTCCGCGATTCTCCAGCCACAACGCACTGGCTTGCTGGTCGGCTTCCAGCACCGGATCAATCGGCCAGATCAACACCGAGCTGGCAGCCCGGGCCGTGACCGTGCCGAGCATCAACATGGCCAGCACCGCGCAACGCACGACACTCAGCCGCTGCGAAGGTAAACCCATACGTCTACTCCTTAGCCTTGCGGGCCTGATCAAAAACGCCGCGTTACCACGACAGCTGCACCTGCAGCACATCGCTGTACGTCCCCCCAGGCTGATTGCCCGGCAACTGCACTTGCCCATAAATAGGCAAGGTGATGTTGTTCGCATCGCTGTAAGCCACCGCCACGCTTTGGCCGATCCCCAGACTCTGGCTGTAGGCCGCATCGCGAAACAGTGAATACGCCACTTGGGCACTGCCGCTATTGAGCTGCATGTGCCGACCGCTGCTGTTGTACAACCCGCCATCGACCGTCATGTTCAGGGTGACCCCCGGTGTGCATTGCAATTGCACGCCGCCGGTCAACGCCACCTGCACGGTGCTGGTGGCCAGCGCTGAGCTGCTGCCAAAGCTGAGGCTGCCGTAATTCGACACCCCGCCCACCACCAGACACCCCGCCACCACCGTCGCACTGACCTGAAAGCTCTGGCTGGTCACCGCTGCCAGCGGCATCGGCAGGCAACCGGCACCTGTCAGTACCAGCACACTCCAGCCATGATGGGCCATCGCACTAGAACGCCAGTTCAACCGCAACGGTGTCGGTGTAAGAGCCCGCTGGCAGACCGGCCTTGCCCACGGCTTTACCGTAGATGTTCACCGTTTGCGCTACGCCAGTGCTGGTGCCGACGCTGATAACACCGTCGATCGCCAGTAGCGTCGTGTGCCCGGAGTCGGTGTACAGATCGTACGGCACGAAATTGCCGCTGCCATCGGCCAGCGCCCGGGTACCACCGGCCGATTGCCCGTCATTGGTGCCTGCCCGAACCTTGACCGTAGGGCTGGTACCGCTGGAACACAGAATCGACAGCGCCCCGCCTCCGCCGCCGAGCACCTGACCACTGGCGGTGGTAAACAGACTGGTCGCTGAACCGAAGCTCAAGGTACCGAAGTTGATGCCAGTCCCCGCCCCCGTACCGGCACCGTTGACCTGACACGCCGTGGTAAGGGTCAGGTTGGCGGAAATCTGCCCGGTGACGGTGGTGACAGCCTGGGCACTGGTGGCCAGCGCCAGACCGAACAACGACAAGGCAATCCTTGATACAAACACGCGCATGACGTTCGTCCTCTTGAGGTTTACCAATCCAGCCGTACCTTCAGGGTGTCGGTATAGACCCCTGCCGGAACAGCTCTGGTATTCACGACCACTGAGCCAAACACCGGGATCGGTACCTGGACGCCTTGGGCAACTGCGAAATTGCGTTGCTGCCCGATGTTGTAGCTGTCACTGCCAGCAGCATCGAGAAACAGTCGATAAGGAAGGGTCTGGCGGCCGTTGCTCAGACGTCGGGTTATCCCGTCGCCGTGAGCACCGCCATCGATGGTCACGGTGAAACCGGTGACCGAAGGATTACAGGAAACCTCCAGCTTGCTGTCGACTGCGTCGCCAAGCCCCGCTTTGAGCGGATGGGTCCAGGTTGGCCCCTGCTCACCGAAGTCCAGCAGAGCAGAACCTGCGACCGGGTGGGTGAGGTCGATGACCCCCTTGGTCACTTCGCAGCCGGCAATGATCAGCAGGCGCACGTGAATCTGCCCGCTAACCATCGCGTAAGCGTCATTCGCCATCAAGAGCAAAGCGCTCAAGGCCCAAAACGTCCGGTTTTGTCTTCTCATTGCAAAAATCCTAATTCCATCAGGATTGAAACCCGCGATCCTCGCCTGCCAACGGCCCTTCCCTGCACTGCCCAGGCCCACCGGACAGGTGATGCTCAAACTTTGCTACCAGGTAACGGTGATCTTCACCAGATCGGAATAACGACTGACCCGCGGGACCTCGGCCAGACGCTCAATGCGCCCGTACAATGGCAAATCCACCCACCCTGAAATCGGTACACGGCCGTTCAGCGGAACATTCACCGGCAGCGGCACCCGCCGGGCGGCGTCCTGAAAGAGTCGATAAGGAATGGGTTTGCCGTGTTCGGCGCTGGCGGCCAGATAGCGCACCTCGCCCACACCGCCATGCAGGCCACCGTCGACGCGTAACTGATAAGCGGTGTCGGGATTGCATTCCAACCGTGGCAGACGTCCGCTGACCAACGCTGCACTCAAGGGGCCTGCCGGATCGTCCAGACGTGCGGTGCTGCCGAAGTCCAGCACACCGAGCTGTTCGATGCCGACGACGCGCTGTTGACCCACCAACTGACAGCCACGCTGCACATTGACCCGCACCGCCACCTGGAGCTCTGCGGCCAATGCCGTCGCACCGAGCATCAAGCTCATGACTGCCAATACCCCGGATGTGTTCACGGCCTCAATCCTTTTGAGGGTGATTTGCTTAGGGTCAGGTTAGCAATGCAGGGCAAATCTGCCAGTAACACGGGGGGTGGACGTCGGGCCGGTACTATAAAGCGTCCAGAACATCGGGTTTTGTCGTTATCATGGCGGCACTTTTTGTGGGCTACACGCCGTTCTCTTCTCATTGGTTGGATGTGTTCATGCATACCCTTGCACAACTGCAAGCCGGCGCGCTTGCGGGGCTCAAACGTCTGGATCTGTCGTGCGGCCTGACCGAGTTTCCCCGGGAAATCTTCGACCTGGCAGGCACCCTGGAGGTGCTCAACCTCAGCGGCAATGCCTTGAGCAGCTTGCCGGATGACCTGCATCGCCTGACGCATCTGCGCGTGCTGTTTTGCTCGGACAATCAGTTCCGCGAGCTGCCGACCTGCCTCGGTCAATGCGCGCAACTGACGATGATCGGCTTCAAGGCCAATCGCCTTGAGCGAGTCCCGGCCGCCGCGCTGCCGCCGCTGCTGCGCTGGCTGATCCTGACCGACAACTGCATCAGCGAGCTGCCGAGCGAATTGGGCGAACGGCCCCACCTGCAAAAACTGATGCTGGCCGGCAACCACCTGCAAAGCCTGCCCGCAAGCTTGAGCCAGTGCCATCAGCTGGAGCTGATCCGCATCGCCGCCAATCGCATGACCGAGTTGCCGCAGTGGTTGCTGACACTGCCGGGGCTGGCATGGCTGGCGTACGCCGGCAACCCGCTGGAAACCGAGGCCGATGCCGCCGCCCTCGAAGCCACCGCGAACATTCCCTGGTCGCAACTGCACCTGCAGCAACAACTGGGTGAAGGCGCTTCCGGGGTGATTCACCAAGCGTTGTGGAAGCAGCCGTCGAAGCCTGAGCGCAAGGTCGCGGTGAAACTCTACAAAGGGCACATGACCAGTGACGGCTCGCCGCTGCATGAAATGAATGCCTGCATCACCGCCGGCCTTCATCCCAATCTGATCAAGGTCGAGGGGCGGATTGTCGGGCATCCGCAGGCGCAGGCCGGCCTGGTCATGCACCTGATCGAGCCGAGCTATCGTAATCTGGCGGCGTTGCCGAGCCTGGCGTCTTGCAGCCGTGATGTGTACGCAGAGGACACGCACTTCAGTGCCGCGGTGGCGCTACGGATCGCCAGCGGCATTGCCTCGGCCGCCGCGCACCTGCATCAGCAGGGCATCACCCACGGCGACCTGTATGGCCACAATACGTTGTGGAATGAGCACGGCGATTGTCTGTTGGGCGACTTTGGCGCGGCATCTTTCCATGCCACCTCAGATACCCTTGAAACGCGCGCGCTGCAACGCATCGAAGTGCGGGCGTTCGGGATTCTGTTAGGCGAGCTGCTGGAGCGGATCGACTCAGGCTTGAGCGCTGAACGCCGCGAGCGATTGATGGATTTGCAAAACCGCTGCTGTCAGCCGGATGTGCTGACGCGACCCGGTTTTGAGGAAGTCGAAGCCGCGCTGCGCGCGGCCTGAAACGATCGCGGGCATCGCCATGATGCCCGCGAAGACAGCCTGTCAGGCGACAGTCGCTGTCGGCTTAACCGGCCAACCCGACAAACATGTCCTGCACGTCATCGTGGTTATCGAGGCCTTCGAGGAAGGCTTCGACTTCTGCCATTTGCTCGTCGGTCAAACCGCTGACCGGGTTCTTCGGCTGGTAGCCCAGTTTGGCCGACAACACGGTAAAACCCTGCCCAGGCAAGGCTTTCTGTACGGAGTCCAGGTCGGTGGCTTCGGTGATGAACAGGGTCGTGCCCTCTTCTTCACCCGGTTCGAAATCCTGCGCGCCGGCTTCGATGGCGGCCATTTCCGGATCGGCATCCGGGCTGTCCGGGGACGCTTCGATCATGCCTACGTGGTTGAAGTCCCAGGCCACGGAACCGGAAGCACCCAACTGCCCCTTGCGAAACGCCACGCGGATTTCCGCCACGGTACGGTTGATATTGTCGGTGACACATTCAATGATCAGCGGCACCTGATGCGGGGCGAAGCCTTCGTAGGTCACGCGGTGGTACTGCACGGTTTCGCCGAGCTGGCCCGAACCCTTCTTGATGGCACGCTCCAGGGTTTCACGCGGCATCGAAGCCTTCTTGGCCTGCTCCACCACCAGGCGCAGATGCGCATTCGTTGCGACATCGGCGCCGTTACGCGCAGCAATGGTAATTTCCTTCACCAGTTTGCCGAAGATCTTGCCCTTGGCATTGGCTGCCGCTTCTTTGTGTTTAACCTTCCACTGTGCGCCCATTACTCACTCTCTTGATCTGTGGCGCCGAGACATCTATTGGCCGACGCTTTGCGCAAGTTTATACGGCAAAAAGTTGGCAATCGACCAAAAAGTGTTGTGAGCGATCGACATCGTCACAACCTCTTGTAGGGTTTTTCTGAAAAGCGGATTTGCGGTGACTATTGAGTGCCGGTGTTTCGTAACCTCTGTGCCCCGTACTTCATGGCACAAGAGTGTTTGATGCACAACGACATGGAAAGTCCCTTCACCCTGACGCTCACCGAGCCCGCCTTGAGTTTTCAGGTCCGACAGTTCAGCGGTCGCGAAGCCCTCAACCAGGTCTATCGGTTCGACATCGAAATGCTCGGTCCATACCCGGCGATGAATCTGGATCAACTGCTGCATCAGCCCGCATTCCTCAGCCTGAGCCATCACACCGGCATCCACGGCACCATCCACGGCGCCAGTGTGCAGTATTGCGGCGCACAGCAGATCGGCTACAACCTGAACCTCGCCCCCCGCCTGCTTGCACTGGAGCAGCACCGCTGTCGAAGGGTATTCCGGCAACTGAGCGTGCCTGAGCTCTTGCGCCAGTTGCTGGCAGAACATCGACTGCCGCCCGACAGCTACCGTTTCGAGTTGCCCAACGGTAAGTACCCGCAACGCCCGTTTTGCATCCAGTACGATGAAACCGATCTGAACCTGTTGCAGCGGCTGTGCGAAGAAGAAGGCATTCATTATCACTTCGAGCATCAACGCGAGGGGCATGTGCTGGTGTTCGCCGATGACAGCGACAGCTTTGCGCATCGACCGGTCGAGTGCGCCTTTCACCCTGCGGCGCTGAATGCCGAACAGCCGCGGATCACCCAGCTATTTCAATGTCATAGCCGGCCAGTCGCAAGGCCGCTAACAGCCTTTCAACAACACGCCATAGCCGACGTCGCAACCACCGCACCTGAAAGTGCTGCCAACCAGACAGTCCTCGACAGCCTGTATACAACGGGCCGAATCGACCCGGCGCAAGCCCGCAACAACCAACTCGGCCGCCGCGAACTCGAACGTCTGCGCAGCCTGCATCGTCTGATCCAGGGTCACAGTACCCAGCCCGAATTGCTCAGCGGCCGGCTGTTACACATCACCGCGCATCCGGTTCATGCGTTCAATGATCAATGGCTGTTAAGCGAAGTGTTGCACCAGGGCACACAGCCTGGTGTCGACGCCGCGCCGCCCGACGCACAGGGTTATCGCAATCAGTTCAAGGCGATTCCCTGGTCAAGCGAGTTCAGACCGGCTCTCAACCATTCCAAGCCATGTATCAGTGGTTACCAGATAGCCCGGGTCCTCGGCCCGGCAGGAAAACCGCCGCCGCTGGACGAACACGGGCGAATCAACATCTGCCTGTGGCCTGACCCGCCATCCCATGGGCAAGGTGGCTCAGGTATCTGGTTGCCGATTGCCCATACCGGGACGGGGCACCCGACCTTGCCACTGGCCGGCAGCGAGGTACACGTGAGTTTCCTCGACGGTGATCCTGATCGCCCGGTGCTCTGCACAGGTTTTGCTGACGTACGACCGGACGAACCGCTGCAGCGGGTCACTGATCAGGAACCACCGCCCACCTGCTGGAGCGGAGAGATCTATCTGTTCGAACGACCTCCCGACACCAGCGAGCGCCTGGCCGACACTACGTGGTACATCGTGCGCATGCCGCGTCCGGGTCTCAAGGAACTGGGGAATCTTAATCGCGACGATGTGCTGATGAGCGGTAAAAGCCAGGCCTCGGGCAACCTGTCGCTGACGACTGACCAGAAACAGCACCTGGCCAGCGAGTTCGCCCGTACCCCCGAACAACTCTGCCTGCTGTATCCGGGGCAATGCGTGGCGCTGGCCGATTACTTCCAGCAACACTGGAACAGCGAACAGCGCCTGAGCTTCATCGACAGCGCCAAACCCGCCAGCGCTCAGCGCCCACCCCGTGAGGCCCGTCTACTGTTCGACTGGCTGGTGAACCGTCCGGGCGCTGCGCCCTAGGAGCTGGAGCTCGGTGCGAGATCAAGAAACGCCTGTATCAAGCGCAAATCCCGCCGCCGCTCCATGCAACCGATCATGTGTCGGTTGACCAGCCCTTCGCCGATGATCGGCACCGCCCGCACACGCGGGTCGTGGCTGACTTCTGCCGAAGACACCACACCCAGCCCCAACTCGGCCGCCACCGCCTCGGTGACGGCTTCACGGCTGTCCAGTTCCAGCAGCACCCGAGGATTGACCCTGGCCTGAGCGCAGGCCTCATCGAACGTACGACGGGTGATCGAGCCCGGCTCACGCAACACCATGATCACCTGGTCCAGTTGCTTGAGCGCGACCCCTTCGTGCAGCGCCGACCACGGGTGCCCCTCCGGCACCAGCGCGCAGATCCGCGACGCGCTCAGCGCCTGCAGGTACAGGCCTTTGCGTGGTTCGACCTCGGTCAGCACCGCCACATCGGCGTGCTCGGACAACAACGCCGCGAGGGTTTCCCGGGCATTGCCCAAGCGCAGGTTCACGGTGATCCCCGGATAGCGCGCACGCAGGCTGGCGAGCATCGGCATCACCAAATGCGGGCCGTCCGCCGCCACTTCCAGGCGACCGGTCAGCAACTGCCGGTTGGCCTCGAGCATCACTTGCGCTTCGTCGGCCAGGCTGAACATCGCCCGGGTGATGGCCGCCAGCAGGGTGCCCTCCTCCGTCAACTCGACCCGCCGTGCGGTGCGCCGCAGCAGGGTGATCTGATAGTGCTCCTCCAGCGCCTTGATATGCCCGGTAACCGCCGGTTGGCTGATGAACAAACGGGCAGCGGCCCGGGTGAAACTGCCTTCACGGGCCACGGCATCAAATGCACGAAGCTGAAACAGGTTCATGAATAACCCTTACTGATGACTGGCATAACAACAAACAATTTTATTGATGGCACGGCAAATTGCAATTTATCTCCCGCAGCGTCATCCCACCGATTGCGAGGACACCCGAATGAGCACTGCCGAACCCATCCTGCTGACCCCCGGTCCATTGACCACGTCGCAGCGCACCCGTCAGGCGATGAGGGTGGACTGGGGTTCATGGGATGACCGCTTCAACGAGTTGACCGCCAGCCTCTGCAAGCAGTTGCTGGCAATCATCAACGGTGCCGACAGCCACCATTGCGTGCCGTTGCAGGGCAGCGGCACCTTCGCGGTCGAAGCAGCCATCGGCACCCTGGTGCCCCGCGACGGCAAAGTACTGGTGCTGATCAACGGCGCTTACGGCAAGCGCCTGGCGAAAATCTGCGAAGTGCTCGGTCGGCCCTTCAGTACCTTCGAAACAGCCGAGGACGAACCGACCACCGCCGCCGACGTCGACCGCCTGCTACACGCCGACAGCAACATCACCCACGTCGCGTTGATTCACTGCGAAACCAGCACCGGAATTCTCAACCCACTGCCGGAAATCGCCCAGATCATCGCCCGGCACGGTAAACGCCTGATCATCGACGCCATGAGTTCCTTTGGTGCACTGCCGATCGACGCTCAAAAAATGCCGTTCGACGCGCTGATCGCAGCCTCCGGAAAATGCCTGGAAGGTGTGCCGGGCATGGGCTTCGTCTTCGCCAACAAAGCCGCACTGGCGAACGCCGCCGGCAACTCCCACTCGCTGGCGATGGACCTGTTCGATCAATACACCTACATGGCCAAAACCGGCCAATGGCGCTTCACCCCGCCGACCCACGTGGTCGCGGCGCTGCACGAAGCGCTGCTGCAATACAACGAAGAAGGCGGCCTGCCGGCGCGGCATCAGCGTTACGCGAACAATTGCCAGGTGCTGCTCGATGAGATGGCCAGACTCGGCTTGCGCAGCTTCCTGCCCGCCGCGATCCAGGCGCCGATCATTGTCACCTTCCATGCGCCGCGAGATCCACGCTACCAGTTCAAGGCGTTCTACGAACGGGTGAAAGCCAAGGGTTTCATCCTCTACCCGGGCAAATTGACCCAGGTCGAAACCTTCCGCGTCGGCTGCATCGGTCACGTCAATCAGGCCGGGATGCGAGCGGCCGTCGCGGCCATTGCCGAGGTGCTGCGCGAAATGGAAGTCCTCGATATCTGACTGTTCATCAATCTCCCAACGACAGGATTTGACGCATGAATTACAACAACCCAACTCAGCTGCAAGCCGCCATCCTCGACTGGGCGGGCACCGTGGTCGATTTCGGCTCGTTCGCGCCGACCCGGATCTTCGTCGAAGCCTTCGCCGAATTCGACGTCCAGGTGTCCATCGAAGAAGCCCGCGGGCCGATGGGCATGGGCAAGTGGGACCACATTCGCACCCTCTGCAATCAGCCGGAAGTGGCCGAGCGCTATCGCAAGGTCTTCGGTCGTACGCCGACCGACGAAGACGTGACGGCCCTCTACAAACGTTTCATGCCGCTGCAGATCGAGAAAATCGCCGAACACTCGGCACTGATCCCTGGCGCCCTGGACACCATCGCCCACCTGCGCCAGCAAGGGATCAAGATCGGCTCATGCTCCGGCTACCCGAAGCAGGTCATGGACAAAGTCGTCGAACTGGCCGCCGCCAATGGCTACGTGGCTGACCACGTGGTCGCCACCGACGAAGTACCGAATGGCCGCCCATGGCCGGCTCAGGCGCTGGCCAACGTGATCGCCCTGGGTATCGATGACGTTGCTGCGTGCGTGAAGATCGACGACACCGTGCCAGGCATTCTCGAAGGTCGCCGGGCCGGCATGTGGACCGTCGCACTGATCTGCTCGGGCAACGCGCTGGGCCTGACCTACGACGATTATCGCGCGCTGGGCAGCGACAAACTGACCAGCGAACGCAAACGCATCCACGCTCTGTTCGAAGGTTCGCGCCCACACTACATGATCGATACCATCACCGACCTGCCGCAAGTGATCGCCGACATCAACAAGCGCCTGGCCAACGGTGAGATGCCACAGAGCAGTTGATGGCCGCGCCGATCGGAAAAAAGCGCCAGCCCCCTGCACCGGGGCTGGCGCTTTTTTTGCCCAATCATCTGTCGCAGAGCGCTCGATGAGGCAGAAAAGCCTGACCTGACTCAGGCAAATCCACGCAAACAGGATTACAGTTAAAGCACTCCGTCGCATAAGAACGGAGGCTTCAGACCTGAAAAGCGAGGAAAACCGTATGCCCTGGAAGAATTCCGAATCACGCTACAGCACCGTATCAATCACGTTGCACTGGTTGATGCTGGTTCTGCTGGCGGTGGTCTACGCCTGTATTGAACTGCGGGGGATATTTCCCAAGGGCAGCGGCGGCCGAACCCTGATCACGGAAGCGCACTTCATGCTCGGCCTGACGGTGTTCGTGCTGGTCTGGTTGCGGCTGTTCGCGCGGAGTCTGGGAAGTGCTCCGAAAATTTTCCCGGCATCGCCCCCGTGGCAAACCGTGCTTGCCCGGCTGATGCACTGGGCACTGTATATATTCATGATTGTCACACCGATTCTCGGCTGGCTGGTCACCAGCGCCAAAGGTCAGCAAGTGATGTTCTACGGCGTCGACCTGCCGATGCTGATGGGGGAAAACAAGCCGCTGGCCAGGCAAATCCAGAGCTGGCACCAGCTCGCGGGCACCATCGGCTATTGGCTGATCGGCCTGCATGCCGTAGCCGGGTTGTATCACCACTACGTGGTGCGCGATAACACCCTGCTGCGGATGATGCCCAAGCGCATCAGCCCTGACTGAGAGACGCAAAACCCCGGCGCCCCTGCAAACCGCCGGTGTGAACGAAGATCAATCGCGTACCGGAGGCAAAACGCCCGGCTTCAATCTGTAGTTTCAATGCCAACAGCGCCTTGCCGGTGTACAGCGGCTCCAACGGGATGCCGCTGGCCTGCTCGCAACGCTCGATAAACGCCAGCAACGATGGGTCGACTTTCGCAAAGCCGCCGCGACTGCCGTCGAACAGTTCATATCCCCCGTCCGGCACGCCGCCTTCGCCGAGAATCGCCTCGACCTGCTGCGCCACACCATGATCATCGGGCACCGCCAGCACGCCATACACCGGATGCCTTCGCGCTTCAGCCAGCACCAATCCGGCCAGCGTGGTACCCGTTCCACAGGCCAGCCACCAGCCATCATGGTCACGCCAACCCAATGCGCTCAACTGTTCGCCGACCTGCGTCAGCAATTGCCCGCAACCGCGCGCACCGGCCAAACCGCCACCGCCTTCGGGGACCGGATGCAGATGCGGGTATTGCGCCTGCCATGGCTGCCAGAAACCCGGTTCGTGGCGTGCGCGATAACCGCCGTAACCCAGCCAGTGCAGTTGCATGCCAAAGGCCTGTAAGTCCAGCACGGTCGGGGTGTCTTGCGGATGCCCGCGCAGCAGGCCGACGGTGGGAAAACCAAAGCGTTTACCCGCCGCCGCCAGCGCATGCAGATGATTGGACCAGGCGCCGCCCAGGCTGATCACACCGTCGGCACCGGCCTCGCGGGCCATCCTCAGATGATCAATGAGCTTGAACCATTTGTTGCCGCAGATCAGCGGGTCGATCCGGTCCAGACGCAGGATGGCGACTTCGATACCGGCGTTGGCGAGCCAGTCAAGATGGAGACGTTCAAGCGGGGCATGGGGCAGCGAGTCGCTGGGAGGAGAAAGCATTGATGCCGGCTCTTTGGGAAAGAGCCGGCATCTTAGCAGCAGACAGAACGCCTCCGCAGGCTTGCTCGCGAAAGCCATTGGCACGCTTGAGCGACGTATTACAACTCAGCAGCCAGACGCGAACCCTGATTGATTGCGCGCTTGGCATCCAGTTCAGCCGCCACGTCCGCACCACCGATCAAATGCACGTTCTGCCCGGCCGCTACCAGGCCGTCGTGCAACTCGCGCAACGGGTCCTGTCCAGCGCAAATCACGATATTGTCCACCGGCAATACTTGCGGCTCACCGGTTTCTCCGATGCGGATATGCAAGCCCTGATCATCGATCTTCAGGTACTCGACGCTGTTGAGCATCTGTACGTGCTTGTTCTTCAAACCTGTACGGTGAATCCAGCCCGTGGTTTTGCCCAGACCATCGCCGACCTTGGATTTCTTGCGCTGCAACAGAAACACCTGACGTGCCGGCGCGTGCAGTTCGGCGTTGATCCCGGCAACACCGCCGCGGGCCTCGAGACGAGTATCGATGCCCCACTCTTTCCAGAACGCTTCACGGTCCTGGCTGGTGGCGACGCCTTGATGCACGAGGAACTCCGAGACGTCAAAACCGATACCGCCGGCGCCAATCACCGCGACGTTCTTGCCAACCGGTTTGCGTTCGAGGATCACGTCCAGGTAGCTCAACACCTTGGCATGCTCGACGCCCGGAATCGCCGGTACACGTGGAGCAATACCGGTGGCCAGAATCACCTCGTCATAACCGCCGTCCACCAACTGCGCGACATCGACCCGCGTATTCAGGCACACCTCGACATGGGTGGTCTGCAACTTGCGCTTGAAATAACGCAGGGTTTCGTAGAACTCCTCCTTGCCCGGCACGCGCTTGGCAACGTTGAACTGGCCGCCGATTTCGCTCGCGGCATCGAACAGCGTCACCTGATGACCACGCTCGGCAGCCACGGTTGCCGCGGACAAACCCGCAGGGCCGGCGCCGACTACGGCAATTTTCTTGATCTGCTGCACCGGCAGGTAGTTGAGTTCGGTTTCATGGCACGCCCGCGGGTTCACCAGGCACGAGGTCAACTTGCCGCCGAAGGTGTGGTCCAGGCAGGCCTGGTTGCAACCGATGCAGGTGTTGATTTCATCAGCGCGACCGGCAGCAGCCTTGTTGACGAACTCCGGGTCGGCGAGGAACGGCCGCGCCATCGACACCATGTCGGCGTCGCCGTCGGCAAGGATCTGCTCGGCGACTTCCGGGGTGTTGATGCGGTTGGTGGTGATCAACGGAATACCCACCTCCCCGCGCAACTTGGCCGTGACCTTGCTGAACGCAGCGCGTGGAACCTTGGTGGCGATGGTCGGAATCCGTGCTTCGTGCCAGCCGATCCCGGTGTTGATAAGGGTTGCGCCCGCTTGTTCGATGGCCTTGGCCAACTGAACGATTTCTTCCCAGGTGCTGCCGCCTTCCACCAGATCGAGCATCGACAGACGGAAGATGATGATGAAATTCGGGCCTACGGCTTCGCGCACGCGACGGACGATTTCCACCGGCAAGCGCATACGGTTTTCATAGCTGCCGCCCCAACGGTCGGTGCGGTGGTTGGTGTGGGCAGCAAGGAACTGGTTAATGAAATAACCTTCCGAGCCCATGATCTCGACACCGTCATACTCGGCTGTTTGCGCCAGCGTCGAACAGGTGACGAAGTCACTGATCTGCTTCTCGATGCCCTCCTCGTCCAGCTCCTTGGGCTTGAACGGGTTGATCGGGGCCTGGATCGCGCTGGGCGCAACCTGTTTCGGGCTGTAGGCATAACGCCCGGCATGGAGGATCTGCATGCAGATCTTGCCGCCCGCCTCGTGTACGGCACGGGTGACGATCTGGTGCTTGAGCGCCTCTTCGAGCGTAGTCAGCTTGGCGGCACCGGAGTAAACCCCACCCTCATCGTTCGGGCCAATACCGCCGGTGACCATCAGGCCAACACCCCCGCGAGCCCGTTCGGCAAAGTACGCCGCCATGCGCTCAAAACCGCCGGGCTTCTCCTCAAGGCCAGTGTGCATCGAGCCCATCAGGGTGCGGTTGCGCAGCGTGGTAAAACCCAGATCCAGCGGGGCCAACAGATGCGGGTAATGAGCGGCGGTCATCAGTAACTCCACAACGAACGATCACGGAAGAAATGTGGGCGCTCTTTGGCACCCCTCTGTCATGTGTAACAGCCTATGAGCACGCCCCTGGCTGCTCAATGACCGTAACTGACAACTTATTGATCCAAATGCGCAGCAGCTCTTGGCATTCGCCGGCATGGGGCCTACCCTAGTCGGCGAACCCTGCACTCGGCTGCTTATTGTTTTCCCATGCGCAAACTTCTCTATCTGACCATCTCCATGGCGTTGATCGCCGCCATCGCCGCGTACGCGATGTGGACTGATGATCGCCCGGAAGGCCATTACCTCTCGGACCTGCGCATCAAACTCGCCGTTGATCAAGGCGTTCCTGCCGACCGCGGCAACTTGCTGGGCATCCAGCCCGAGCTGTTCCCCACCGACTATCAAAACCCCGGACACCTGCACCGCAAACTCGGGGCCTATTTACAGCAGGCTCGCGAACACGGCCTGCTGAACGAAAAGACCATCGTCGTGTTGCCGGAACACATCGGTACCTGGCTAATGGTCATGGGCGAAAAAGACGAGTTGTATCAAGCCAGCACACTTGACGAAGCCATGAACTGGCTGGCGGTCAGCAATCCCCTGGCCTTTTTGCGCGCGTTGCTCTGTGCCAAAGGCGACAGCCGCCTGGCTGACGCACACCTGCGCATGAAAGCCAAAAGCATGGCCAGGCAGTACCAGGCCCTGTTCGGCGGGCTGGCCAAGGAGTTCGGCATCACTCTGGTGGCGGGCAGCATCGTGTTGCCCGAACCCAGTGTCAGCGACGGCACGCTGAACATCGGTCGTGGTGCGCTGTACAACAGCAGTCTGGTGTTCGGTCGCGATGGCTTGCCAATCGGCCAACCGCAGCGTCAGTTGAACCCGGCCTTCGATAAACAGGGTTTCATCCAGCCAAGCACCGATCGAGTGATCAATGTCATCGATACCCCGGCCGGACGACTGGGCGTATTGATCGGCCAGGACAGTTGGTACCCGGACAATTACCGCACACTCAACGATCAAGGTGCCCGGTTGATCGCTGTGCCTGCCTTTATCAACGGCCGTGGGACCTGGGATAAACCCTGGCGCGGTTATAAAGGGCCATCGACGCCCGGCGAAATCAGCCTCAAGCCCGGCTCGCTCAGCGAAGGCCAGGCCTGGCATCGCCTGACGCTGACCAGCCAGCGCCCGGTCAGTGAAGCCAGCGCCGGTGTCAGCGTGTTCCTGCGTGGACAATTCTGGGATCAGGGCAGCGCCGGCCAAAGCTTTCTCAGTAGCAATGGCCAGCACTTCACCGACAGCGAAGCGCGCGGTGCACGTTTGCTGAACATCTGGTTGTAAGTGATGAAACCATTGCCGATGCGCCTCGGAGATCTGTCGGTCGGCTTCGTCCATAGCCTGGCTGACGCCGTGCACAGCCACGGCCTGGACCCGCGGCCGCTGCTGGAACAATACGGCCTCGACTCGGCGCGGTTAGCCGAAGCCGGCGCACGACTGTCGATCCCGCGCTACATGCGTCTGGGCCACGCGGCGATTCAACTGAACGGGGCCCCGGCGCTGGGTCTGCGCATGGGCCAGTTCAGTCGTCTCAGTCAGGCCGGGCTGGCCGGGGTCACGGCCGCCCAGGCGCCAACGGTGCGTGAGGCAGCGCGCTGCCTGATTCGCTTCGAAGCCCTCTACGGTTCCAACTATCGCGGCCAGTCGAGTTTCCACGAAGATGCCCAAGGTGCATGGCTGCGGTTCTACTCCATCAGCCCGTACAACGCCTATAACCGCTTTGTAGTGGATTCGATCATCGCCGGCTGGTTGCAGCAATTGTCCAGCCTGATCCGCGAACCGCTTCGCGCTGAACGCATCGACATCGAGTTCGGCGAGCCGGATTACCGGGAGCGCTACACGCGGCTGGGCGATTGCCCGATCCATTTTGGCGCCGAGCACAATCAGCTCAGGCTGAGCCAGGCCAGCCTGGCACTGCGCAACCCCGAGCACTGCCCGAGTACCTGGCGTCTGCTGCTCAAGCTGTGTGAACGGGAACTGGAGCAACTGACCCGCACCCGCAGCCTGCGTGAACGCATCATTCAGTTGCTGGGGCCTTTGCTCAATGGGGGTCGCGAACCCGACCTGGAAGAAGTGGCGGCACGCCTGAAGCTGCCAACCTGGACCTTGCGTCGCAAGCTCGCTGAAGAAGGCACGCAATTTCGCGCCATTCTCAACGACACCCGCCGAGATCTGGCCATGACCTACATCCGTGACACGGAACTGGCCTTTGGTGAAATCGCCTTTCTGTTGGGCTTTGCCTCGGCCGAAGCCTTTCAGCGCGCCTTCAAGCGCTGGAACAACCAGACACCCGGTGAGTTCCGTCGCAGTCACCGGACATCAGCCTGAAGCGGCCAGTTTCTAGGCCAGGCCTGGGCTGAAAGCGTATGGCTGTCAGCCGCTGCGCTACAACTCCGTAGCGTCTTCGGCGGGCTCCAGTGGATCCAGTTCAAACGCCTGATATTCGAGCAACTCTTCTTGATAATCGTCCATTGAGATGTCCTTTTGAGTCGGGTTGAAACCGCTATACCAATGACCTTCGCCACCAGCATAAAGTGCCCGCATGAAAGAAAAATGACGCGGGCACGCGCAAGCGATCCTGCTAATGAAACGTAGCAGGCACTCAAGAATTTATCACGGGAGACTTTGAATAAAAGGTGAAGAAAATCAGCCTTTGGTGGCGCAGATGATTCTGAACAAACGCTGCGGGACTTCGATCCCGCAGCGCTCGACTTCAGATTACTTGCCGGACGATGGCAGTGCCGGAATCGGCTCGGTCGGCGGAGGCAACGAACTCGGATTGGCGGGTGGCGTAATGACTTCAGGTGCTGGTGTCGGTTCGACATTGCCCGCCGGTGCAATCGACGCCGACTCAGGCGCTGACACGACAGGCTTCGATGCGACGGTTACAGGCTCGATCGGCACACTTACCGCTGGCACAGCCGTCACCGGCTCGGCGGCCGCCGGGACCACAGGCGCGGGAGTTGGCGCCGGCGTCGCTGCGGGAGCGGGAACAGGCGTTGCAGGCACTGCGGGGGCTGCGGTGGGCTCAGGCACGCCCAGGTCGGCTTTTGGCTTCTCGGTGATATGCGCCGCTTTCTTCGCATCCGTCGGCAGGAACAGCTCGACCAGGGTGAAAAACCGCTCGTAGAACTTCCTCGACGACACGGTTTCACTGGCAACCTTGACCATCGAGTCATCGGAAGAACCGATCGGCATCGACACCGAGCCCAACACACCGACGCCCAGGCTCGCGGAGTTATTGGTTTTCTTCAGCGCATAGCGGTCCTGCAGGGCATTGGCGAACATGGTCGCGTGATGGCTGCTGTCTTCGGCGCAGACCACATTGAAGCTGATCTCCATATGCGTGTCGCCGGTCTGCTGAAAACTCTTGTGACCGCTGACCAGCTTCGGGTCAGTGCTGGTGATGATGTAACCCTGACTCAGCAATGCCCGACGGGCGGCCTCGCAGGAAGCGACATCGGTCACCGGGTACTTGCGTGAAAACGTCCCGGAATCATCGAAATTTTCATGCTCATAGACGGCCTGGTCCTTGGTGCAACCGGCTGCGGCTGCCAGTACCAACGCCAGCCCGGCGGCACGCACGTGGAATGATTTGAACATTGAACATCCTGAAGAAAACGATCCGGGGCGTATTGTGCAACAGATCAGCCTGTAACGGCGCATGGATTAGTGTCTTGGAAGCGTTACAAGTCTACTGACCATCGTTTACCGGAAAAAGTCTCACGCACAGATGATCGATAAACACCCGCAATTTGGCTGCCGCGTGGCGACAGGACGGCCGAAGCATCGGCCAGCCCTGGGCTGCACAAAACAAATCTATGGTCACCCCCGTTTTTGCAATACTGATTAATGGGTGAAGTGGT
>CAYNGZ010000083.1:8548-17920 GCA_964396695.1 uncultured Pseudomonas sp. | reverse complement strand
CCCTGGCCCATATTCCTTACGCGACAGCGCGGCCTCGAAGAGGGGGCGGCCCCTCTTATGGAACAAAAAATAACTTATTGATTTATATATTATTTTTAAGGGCTGGCTTGCCAGCCCTGGCCCATGTTCCTTGCGCGACAGCGCGGCCTCGAAGAGGGGGCGGCCCCTCCTACAAGATTTGCGTATTCCTTTGCTGCGATCTTTTGACTGAACCGCCCGTTACTCATCCAATGAAACAGGCTCACGGGGTGAAAAATATGCGCCGGCGCTTTATAGTGGCCGACCTCCGTTTCATCAAGTAGCCGAGCCCCATGTCCGAGCCACGCAAGATCCTCGTCACCAGCGCCCTGCCCTATGCCAATGGTTCAATCCACCTTGGCCATATGCTTGAGTACATCCAGACCGATATGTGGGTGCGCTTCCAGAAGCATCGCGGCAATCAATGCAGTTATGTCTGCGCGGACGACGCCCATGGTTCGGCCATCATGCTGCGTGCAGAAAAAGAAGGCATTACCCCGGAACAACTGATCGCCAATGTCCAGGCTGAACACAGCGCCGACTTTGCCGAGTTCCTGGTGGACTTCGACAATTTCCACTCCACTCACGCCGAAGAAAACCGTGAGCTGTCGAGCCAGATCTACCTGAAGCTGCGCGACGCCGGGCACATTGCCACGCGCTCGATCACGCAGTATTTCGACCCGGAAAAGAAAATGTTCCTGGCCGACCGTTTCATCAAGGGCACCTGCCCGAAATGCGGCACGGAAGACCAGTACGGCGACAACTGCGAAAAATGCGGTGCCACCTACGCGCCCACCGACCTGAAAGATCCGAAGTCGGCGATCTCGGGCGCCACGCCGGTGCTCAAGAATTCCCAGCACTTCTTCTTCAAGCTGCCGGACTTCCAGCACATGCTGCAGGAATGGACCCGCAGCGGCACCCTGCAAGACGCGGTGGCGAACAAGATCGCCGAATGGCTGGATGTCGGCCTGCAACAGTGGGACATCTCCCGCGATGCGCCGTATTTCGGTTTCGAAATCCCGGACGAGCCAGGCAAGTACTTCTACGTCTGGCTGGACGCGCCGATCGGCTACATGGCGAGTTTCAAGAACCTCTGCGCACGTCGGCAGGATTTGGACTTCGACGCGTACTGGGCCAAGGATTCCACCGCCGAGCTGTATCACTTCATCGGCAAGGACATCGTCAACTTCCACGCCCTGTTCTGGCCAGCCATGCTCGAAGGCGCGGGCTACCGCAAGCCGACCGGCATCAACGTGCACGGCTACCTGACCGTCAATGGTCAGAAAATGTCCAAGTCCCGCGGCACCTTTATCAAGGCCCGGACGTACCTGGACCACCTGTCGCCGGAATACCTGCGCTACTACTACGCCTCCAAACTGGGCCGTGGTGTCGACGACCTGGACCTGAACCTCGAAGACTTCGTGCAGAAGGTCAACTCCGACCTGGTGGGCAAAGTCGTCAACATCGCCAGCCGCTGCGCAGGCTTCATCCACAAGGGCAACGCCGGCGTGCTGGTGGCCGGTAATGCCGCGCCAGAACTGACCGAAGCGTTCCTGGCCGCTGCGCCGAGCATTTGCGACGCCTACGAGACTCGCGACTTCGCCCGCGCCATGCGCGAGATCATGGGCCTGGCCGACCGTGCCAACGCCTGGATTGCCGACAAGGCACCATGGTCGCTGAACAAACAGGAAGGCAAGCAAGACGAAGTCCAGGCGATCTGCGCCCTGGGCGTCAACCTGTTCCGCCAACTGGTGATTTTCCTCAAGCCGGTGCTGCCGTTGCTGGCCGCCGACGCCGAGGCGTTCCTCAACGTCGCACCGCTGACCTGGAGCGATCACACCACCCTGCTCAGCAACCATCAGTTGAACGAGTTCAAACCGCTGATGACCCGCATCGACCCGGTCAAGGTGCAAGCCATGACCGACGCTTCGAAAGAAGACCTGGCCGCCAGCCAGACCGACACCGGTAATGCCGCCCCACAAGGGAATGGCGAACTGGCCAAGGATCCGCTGTCGCCGGAAATCGACTTCGATACCTTCGCCGCCGTCGACCTGCGCGTCGCACTGATCGTCAAGGCCGAAGCCGTTGAGGGCGCAGACAAGCTGCTGCGCCTGACCCTGGATATCGGTGACGAGCAACGCAACGTGTTCTCCGGCATCAAGAGCGCATACCCGGATCCGTCCAAGCTCGACGGCCGCCTGACCATGATGATCGCCAACCTCAAGCCACGGAAAATGAAGTTCGGCATCTCCGAAGGCATGGTCATGGCGGCAGGCCCTGGCGGCGAAGAGATCTACCTGTTGAGCCCGGACAGCGGCGCCAGGCCAGGTCAGCGCATCAAGTAAGCTGCCTGGCTGAACCGATCCCACCGTCGCGTTGACTCGCGGCGGTGGGATTTTCATATCTGCCTTGCCGGATAATGCCTAATCTTTAAGCACAGGCCCGTTCGCTCAACCCGGCACGCCCATGACCGACATTCTGCTCACTCTCATCAGCACCGCCCTGATCAATAACTTCATCGTGCACTGGCCACTGGGCGTCGATCCGTTGGTACAGTCGAGCCGCGAGCCTGCCGTCGAACGGCGTCATGTACACGCCTTGGGCATTGCAACCACCTGCCTGATGCTGCTCAGCGGCGTGTTGGGTTACGCGGCCTATCACTGGCTGCTGATGCCGCTGGGCCTAGCGTCCTTGTACCTGTTTGTGTTTTTGCCCTTGAGCGTGATGCCCATCACACCCCTGCTGAATCTGCTCGAGCGTGCCCTGCCACAGTTACCATTCAGCGGACTCTGGCCATTGCTGCTGGGCAACGCTGGCGTGCTGGGGCTGAGCCTGTTCGGCATGCAGAGCGACAAGGGTTTTGGCGATCACGTAGCGCTGAGTCTCGGCGCCGGTCTGGGTTTCTGGCTGGTGTTGAGTCTGTTCAGCGACCTGCGTCAGCGCACTCTCAATAACGATGTGCCCCTGCCCTTTCGTGGCTTGCCGATCGACTTGATCAGCGCCGGATTGATTGCGGTGGCATTTCTCGGTTTCAGCGGACTGATCAAAACATGAGTCTGATTCAACGTATCGACGCACTCCTGCCGCAAACCCAATGCGGCAAGTGCGGCCACCCCGGATGCAAGCCCTACGCCGAAGGCATTGCCAGTGGCGAAGCGATCAACAAGTGCCCGCCGGGCGGTAACGAGACCATTTCGGCGCTGGCCGAGCTGCTGAAAATCCCGGTTCTTGAGCTGGACGTCAGCCGTGGTTCGGCGCCGGCACAAATCGCGTTTATCCGCGAAGCCGAATGCATCGGCTGCACCAAGTGCATTCAGGCCTGCCCGATAGACGCGATTGTCGGTGCGGCGAAGCTGATGCACACGGTGCTCATCGACGAATGCACCGGCTGCGACCTGTGCGTAGCGCCCTGCCCGGTGGACTGCATCGAAATGCATCCCTTGCCCTTGGCAACGGTGCTGCCGATTGTCGGTGGTCTGGCCTTCACGCTCGAAGAACAGCAAGCACGCACCGCCAAACGCGATCACGCAAGGCAGCGCTTCGAACAGCGCAATGCGCGCCTGCGTCGTGAGGAGGAGCAAAAGCATGCAGAACGACTGGCCCGTGCACAAAAAGCGGCACAGCACAGCGAGGCCAGTAACAATCCGCTGCAGGACGCCATTGCCCGGGTCCAGGCTCAAAAAGCCGCTGCCGCCGATGCCGCACTGAAAAAAGCCAAGATCGATGTGGCGATGAGCCGCGCGCAACTGAACAAGTCGCTGAAAGCTTTCGGGCATCCACCGACCTTCGAACAGCAATCACAGCTGATCATTTTGCAGCAGCAATTCGAAGCCGCCGAGCAGGCCCTGGCGCAACTCGAAAACACTGCGCCGGCAGCGCCTGTGCAACCGGTTACCCCAGCCAGCGACGCCGAACTCAAACGCGCAAAAATCCAGCTGGCGATGCGCCGCGCCGAACTCAAAAAAGCCCAGGCCAGCGAAGCTCCAGCCGAGCAACTGGAAGTGCTCAGCGCTGCCTTGGCGCAAGCAGAACAAGCACTGCACGAAGCCGAGGGCGCCAGCGAGAAACAGGCACCCGATCTGGTACGCGTCGAAAAACGCCCCATCGACCCTCAACTGCGGCAACTGAAAACCGAACTGGCTTACGCTCGTGCCGACGTCAACAAACTTGAGCGACGCCTTGATACGCCGCAGGAGCTCTTGGCCAAGGCCCGTGAAAGGCTTTGCGAAGCCGAACGCCAGGTGAATGCCTATGTCGCCCCTTGAACCGGTCGATGATCGCCTGCAACAGGCGATGAAGCGGGTTTTATTGGCCACCGTGCCTGGCATGCTGGTGTTGTTCTGGTTATTCGGCTGGGGAGTTCCGATCAACCTGCTACTGGCCAGCGGCACCGCGCTGGCGGTTGAAGCAACGATACTGCGCTTGCGCGGATATCCGCTCAAACCAGCGTTAAGCGACGGCAGTGCGCTGGTCAGTGCCACCTTGCTGGCGCTGGCGTTGCCACCTTATTGCCCATGGTGGTTGACGGTCAGCGCTGCGGCTTTCGCGATGTTTTTCGGCAAGCACCTGTATGGCGGCGTTGGCAAAAACCCGTTCAATCCGGCCATGCTCGGTTTTGCTTTGGTGCTGGTGTGTTTCCCACAACAGATGACCCACTGGCCAACGTCTCACGGGATGAACCTGTTCGCTGGCCTGCAACAGATTTTCGGTTTCAATTTCAGCGCTGCCGAACAGCCCGACGCCTGGGTGACAGCCACGGCCCTGGACAGTCTGCGGGTCAATAAAAGCCTGACCATGGACGAACTCTTCGCCGGTAACCCGGCGTTTGGTCACGCGGGCGGCAAAGGCATCGAATGGGTGAACCTGGCCTTTCTCGCGGGTGGCGCGTTCCTGTTACAGCAGCGCGTGTTCAGTTGGCATGCGCCGGCAGGCATGCTCGGCAGCCTGTTCGTCATCAGCCTGGTGTGCTGGAACGGCTCGGGATCGGACTCCCATGGCTCCCCGCTCTTTCACTTGCTGACAGGCGCGAGCATGCTCGGGGCATTCTTTATCGTGACCGAACCGGTATCCGGAGCGAAGAGCCCCAAAGCCCGCCTGATGTTCGGCGCTGGCGTCGGCCTGCTGACCTACTTGATTCGAACCTGGGGCGGTTATCCCGACGGAGTGGCCTTTGCGGTGCTGCTGATGAATCTCTGCGTACCGGCCCTGGAACGCCTCGCAGCCGTGCAACCAGAGCCTCGCACGCCATGAACCGAAATCTGAGTGTACTGATGCTGGTGGTCGTGGCTGGCCTGGGTGCAGGCACGACATTTTTCCTGCAACACGCCAGCGCACCGCACTTGCGGGCCGAGCAACGCTTGATCGAAAGCCACAGGCTGCTCGACATGCTGCCAGCCGGCAGCTACGACAATCAGCCATTGGACCAGCCACTCACACTCCAGGATGCCGCGCTGAGTAACAGCACATTACTGGGCGGTTATCTGGCAACCGCCAGCGGCAAGCCCAGCGCCATTATTCTGCGAAGCCAGACCATCGGCTACGAAGGTACAATCGAACTGCTGATCGTGATCAACGCCGATGGCAAGCTGCTGGGGATCAAAACCCTCAAGCAATCGGAAACACCTGGACTGGGTGGAAAAATCGCCGACCAGCCCAACCCCTGGCTACAGCGCTTTATCGGCAAATCGCGCGTTGATCCTGCCGACAGTGGCTGGGCGTTGAAAAAAGATCAGGGACAATTCGACCAGATAGCCGGCGCAACGGTGACCTCAAGGGCAGTGGTCAACGCGATCCATGATGCGTTGCGCTATTTCGACGAGCATCAGCCGCAACTGATCGGGAGCCGGCAATGAACAAGTCCTCGATGCTGCAGAATGCGCTGATACTGCCCCCGTTGATCGGTGCCACCGACTCCCTGGCAAAGGCCTTGGGTCTGTCGCTGTTGTCGCTGCTGGTCGTCGGTGCTTTCGGTTTGAAGATGAGCGTGTTACGGCCACGGATCATCCCGTCCATGCAGTTGACTGCCAGCATCGTGCTCGCCGCCACGTTGACCAGCCTCGCCCTATTGGCATTGCAGGCCTGGGCTCTTGAACTGTACCAGCATCTGGGCCTTTATGCAGGACTGATCGCCCTGCAGTGCGTTGTACTGGAGCGCAACGGATTTTTCACCCGGTCCATGGTGGACCGGGTTCGCCTGACAGGCCTGTCTGTGGGGCTGATGATTACCCTCGGTCTACTTCGTGAAGGCCTTGGCAACGGATCTTTCGCCAACCCTGTATCGTGGTTGACCGGACTGACGGAATCGAACTGGCAAGGTTGGCTATTGACCGCAAACGGCGGCACACGACTGGCCGTCATCGCCCCAGGCGGGTTTATCCTGCTGGGACTGATCATAGCCGCCAAACGCGCCTGGTCTGGCGCCTCACCCTCACACTGACCGCCTTCAAGGAACTGTTCTACCCATGAATGCCGCAAAACGCCTGGAAATTTTCCGCCGGCTTCACGAAGACAATCCGGAACCGAAAACCGAACTGGCCTACTCGTCGCCCTTTGAACTGTTGATCGCCGTGATCCTTTCGGCCCAGTCCACTGACGTGGGTGTCAACAAGGCCACCGCCAAGCTGTTTCCGGTGGCCAATACGCCGGCGGCGATTTATGCGCTCGGTGTCGAAGGCTTGTCCGAATACATCAAGACCATCGGCCTGTTCAACACCAAGGCAAAAAATGTCATCGAAACCTGCCGAATGCTGGTAGAGCTTCATGGCGGCGAAGTACCGCAAACCCGTGAAGAGCTGGAAGCGCTGCCAGGGGTGGGTAGAAAGACTGCGAACGTGGTGCTCAATACGGCTTTTCGTCAGCTGACCATGGCCGTTGACACGCATATTTTCCGGGTCAGTAATCGCACGGGGTTAGCGCCAGGCAAAAATGTCGTCGAGGTGGAACAGAAACTGATGAGGTTTGTTCCCAAGGAGTTTCTGCTCGACTCCCATCACTGGCTCATCCTGCACGGGCGCTATGTTTGCCTGGCTCGCAAGCCCCGCTGTGGCAGCTGCCGGATCGAAGACCTGTGCGAATACAAGCAAAAGACCTCTGACGATTGAGGCTCTATTACTTTTATTGATTTACCGATTGAAAAAATCTTTTTTACCCGCCAGGAGAATATCGATATAAGAGGCGCCAATGGCAGTCTTAGCCTGGAGTTAACCTTATGAGCACTGGCAAAGAACAACTGGACACAGAAGACGACTTCATCTCCGTTGAGAACGATGATGCAGAGCCTGTGGTAGAAGTAGCAAAGACCAATCTGAGCAAACGTCGCACCATCGATAATCTCCTGGAGGAGCGCCGCTTGCAAAAGCAACTGGCCGATTACGATTTTGACCTTTAACACCTGAAAGCCTCCCGAAATGGAGGCTTTTCAGCAAGCCCTCAACCGCTGTAAAAAGGTCGTACACAACCCCACACCAATCGCTGGAGCAATGCTCTCTGGCTCACTGGATTCAGAGCGGCCGGGGCATCAGGGCAAGCCATCCAGCAGCTCAAGATCCGAGCAGCCTCCCGCTTACCCTCAAGCATTTTCCATGCACAAAGTACTAATCACCCCGAGAGAATCAAACCAGACCGTTACGCTGCGCAAGCTCGATCAGGTCAACCAGCGAACGAGCATTGAGCTTTAATAGCAGACGCGTTTTGTAAGTACTGACGGTTTTATTGCTGAGAAACATTCCATCGGCAATTTCCTTGTTGGTCTTGCCTCGGGCCAACTGTTGTAAAACCATCATCTCCCTTCCAGACAGACGATCCACCATGTCAGCTTCACTCGCATTCCCCAGACTTGAGCGAACCGAGTGCAGGGCTTGATTCGGAAAGTAACTGTACCCGGACAGTACCGCCTTGATTGCACTGAGCAGTTCAGTGAGATCCTGCTGCTTGCAGACATACCCGGCAGCCCCCGCCTGCATGCAGCGCATTGAAAAGTGTCCAGGCGCTTGCGAGGTCAAGACCAGTACTTTCAAAGGCATGGTGGTCGAGGTCAAGCGTGCAATAACTTCCAGGCCATCCAGTTTCGGAATACCGATATCCAGTATCACGATATCCGGCATCTGTTCACGGGCAAGTTGCAAGGCATCGACACCATTGTCCGTTTCGGCAATGACTTCGTAGCCATGACGTTCCATTAGCATACGTACAGCAAGACGAATGACGGGGTGATCATCCACGATCAGCACTTTATTCATGGGCAAGTCCAATTTTCGCTGTTCGAATTTTTAGAGCCCGCACAATAGCGTAGTCGTTTCGACCTTGGGATGCTGCCCACCTCAAGCACCCACACCAAGAGACAATCCCTACAAACAACAAGGATTCCCCCTACAAATTTTTATAAAAAACAATGTCTCTTAAAGTTTACTCAAGGCTCCACCCGCCCCTGATCAGTTATTTTCTACAGCGAACATCAAAGAAAATCACCTGACAGCACGCAATCCACCCCGACAATTCTGAAACGCTGGTCTATTATCAAAAATAGCCAACGAGTTCCAGTTCCAAACTGACACCAAACAATTAACCAACCAACCGGCGCTCCACCCGGCAACATCAATAGACAATGACATACCTGCCCCAAAAACATAAAGCACACCGACTTTGAAGCCCCACATAAATCATACTAAAAGAAAGCTATTATTCCCCCTCTGAATAGTGATAAAACTGCACAACAGCCCTACCTGTAAAGCGTTCCACCCACAGTGATCATTCCACACCAAACATTATCTACCATCTGACAACTTCACCCACAAGGAATCCACTAAAGACTATTTTAACGAGCACTTAGAATGAGAAGACCTCAAAAGAAAATAACCAATCCGATGACGATAATTGCGATATTCGCGGCGCTCTCCGAAACGTCGGCAGCCGTTTCGCTGCCGTTCCTGGACAACCAGGAGCGCCAGACTTACATCTGGTTTCTGATCAGCTTCCCCTTTTATCTGCTCTTTCTGTTCTTCATCACATTAAACTTCAACTACAAATCCCTGTATGCCCCCTCTGACTTTCAAAAAAGCAAACAGTTTGTAAAAGTCATCGACGACTCTGCTCGCACCGAAAAAGACAGGAACACTCCCGCTGACATGCCTGTTAAAAAGGATAATCAACCAGACTTGATCAAAGAAAGCGCTCAC
The DNA here is from genome assembly GCA_964396695.1 of uncultured Pseudomonas sp. Taxonomy (GTDB): domain Bacteria; phylum Pseudomonadota; class Gammaproteobacteria; order Pseudomonadales; family Pseudomonadaceae; genus Aquipseudomonas. The sequence goes on along the minus strand of CAYNGZ010000083.1, from coordinate 8,729 downwards.
CTCCAGACAGACGAACTACACCGTCACCCCCCTCCCCAGCCCGCCTCCAGGCGAGGCCAACCTGATGATCTGTTTCAGAGCGTACGAGGCCTGCCTGCCTATATTACGTTCATCACAAACCTGTCCACCCAGCATCAGGTAGCTTTACCTGCTTCGATACGTGGCGTGCAGATCGTTGATG
>CAYNGZ010000083.1:0-8538 GCA_964396695.1 uncultured Pseudomonas sp. | reverse complement strand
CCGATGGATACGCAAAAAGAAAGATCTCGGCAACCTGATGACAACCGTTCATTTGAGAAAACACAACCACAGTGAAGCAATCGTATTTCTTACGACCTGCGAGTCGGAACATCTAATCAACGAAAGCTCACTGAAAAAAACAGAGGCCAAGATGATAGAACCCAAAGCGTCTTTCTACATGATGTATAACTTGAGCACACTGGCGATGACAGTCGTCAGCCGGCACTGACAGCCACTCTGTATCAAACAACAGAATAAGCAGTTTCCGACCGTGACAGAACAGAGAGGAGGTACAGACAATCCAGGAAGCTAAAGCCCCCAGACTCACTAATACAGATTCAGGGTATACATGCCCGAATACGAATTCTTCGATCCATTGTGGCCCCGCTACAAGCGGGGCCACAATGGTTGATCATGCCGAAAGCATCAGAACAGCTTGCGACCCTTGTTTGCGGCAATGCGCATACGCAGCGCGTTCAGCTTGATGAAGCCGGCTGCATCAGCCTGGTTGTAAGCGCCGCCATCTTCTTCGAAGGTAGCAATGTTGGCGTCGAACAACGACTCGTCGGACTTGCGACCGGTCACGATCACGTTGCCCTTGTACAGCTTCAGACGAACCACGCCGTTCACATGCACCTGGGAAGCATCGATCATCTGTTGCAGCATCAGACGCTCAGGGCTCCACCAGTAGCCGGTATAGATCAGGCTGGCGTACTTGGGCATCAGCTCGTCTTTGAGGTGAGCCACTTCGCGATCCAGGGTGATCGACTCGATCGCCCGGTGAGCGCGCAACATGATGGTGCCGCCTGGTGTCTCGTAGCAGCCACGGGACTTCATGCCGACGTAACGGTTCTCGACGATGTCCAGACGGCCGATACCGTGTTCGCCACCGATGCGGTTGAGGGTCGCCAGCACGGTTGCCGGAGTCATCTCGACGCCGTCCAGTGCAACGATGTCGCCGTTACGGTAAGTCAGTTCCAGGTACTGCGGTTTGTCAGGAGCGTTCTCCGGGGAGACAGTCCAGCGCCACATGTCTTCTTCGTGCTCGGTCCAGGTGTCTTCCAGCACGCCGCCTTCATAGGAGATGTGCAGCAGGTTGGCATCCATCGAGTACGGGGATTTTTTCTTGCCGTGACGTTCGATCGGGATCGCGTGCTTCGCGGCATAATCCATCAGTTTTTCGCGGGACAACAGGTCCCACTCGCGCCATGGGGCGATCACTTTCACACCTGGCTTGAGTGCATAGGCGCCCAGTTCGAAACGAACCTGGTCGTTGCCCTTGCCGGTCGCGCCGTGGGAAATGGCGTCAGCGCCGGTTTCGTTGGCGATTTCGATCAGGCGTTTGGCGATCAACGGACGAGCGATGGAAGTCCCCAGCAGGTACTCACCTTCGTAAACGGTGTTGGCGCGAAACATCGGGAAAACGAAATCACGCACGAACTCTTCGCGCAGATCGTCGATGTAGATTTCTTTTACGCCCATGGCCTGTGCCTTGGCGCGGGCTGGCTCGACCTCTTCACCCTGACCCAGGTCAGCGGTAAAGGTCACCACTTCACAGTTATAAGTATCCTGCAGCCACTTGAGGATCACCGAAGTGTCCAGGCCGCCGGAATACGCCAGAACGACCTTGTTTACGTCCGCCATGCCATCACTCCACGGGGTTCTACGGAAAGCCAGGAAGTTTACCGCTGCGAGCGGATAATTTACAGAGGCGCGACAGCTTATGATGATGAAGCGACAGATTATGTCGAGCCAGCGACGATTTCAGCCGGTTCAGGAGGTCGCCGCGGCGGGGGCTGCCGAGCTGGCTTGCGAGGCCGGTTTGTCGGTGGGGGCGACACGCTCGAGGTGAACGTTGACCCGGCGATTCCTGGCGCGATTGGCGCTGTTGGTGTTGGGGGCCAACGGATAACTTTCGCCGTGAAAACGCATCGTGATCTGTGATTCCGCAATGCCATTGGCCTTGAAGAAGTCCATCACCGCCAGCGCCCTGCGCCGGGACAGATCACGGTTGGTCAGGCGATTGCCGCTGTTATCGGAGTGGCCATCGAGTTCGATGTGATTGACCGTCGGGTCGGCCTTCATGAAACTGAGCATGACCTGCAGCTTGGCTTTGGCCTGCGCGTCCAGATCGATGCCTCCGCCCGGGAAACCCACTTCGCCCTGCTTCACCTGTTCGTAGTTCATCGGCAGCAGTTTGGCAACGCACGCCTGATAATCGGCGTAGGCCTTGCTGAAACTGACTGGCAACAAACGGACTTCCGAGACACCGCCATCGCGCGAATAATGACGAATCAGCGGGCTGCGACCGTCCATCAGACCTCCAATAAGGCGTCCGGCCTGGAGTTGCGAGCTGTTGAACAGCACATCACCGCTGCCGACCTTGACCGACCCCAGATTGATATCATCGCGTCCCGGCTGCCAGGGTGCCGCAGCGGCCAGCAACGTCGCCGAGCCACCCGCGATCATCGGGTTGTAAGCCTTCAGACGAAAGGTCGCCTGCTCACCTGCACGCCGTACGAACTCACCCGAGCCGAAATCCGTGATCGGTTGTGTCAGGCGACATTCGAACTTGTCGCCTTCGACCTTCCACTCAATGCTCTCCAGACGCGTCTGGAAAGTGAGGGCCATCGCGGGAAGGCTGGCAAACACGCTGAGCAGGGCTAAATAACGCTGGCGCACGGGAGGCTCCACTGGCTTCTACAACAAAAAGACCGATACACATGATTACGGCATACCTTTGTCATATCGGTTACTAGCTGCAAAACTTGATAGCGAGTGCCTGGATGAGTCTTTTCCGGTAGCATTCCCTTGAGTTTGACCCGCCTGGAATCCCCCAATGTCCGACCGCCTGACCCTGCTGCGTCCCGACGACTGGCATATTCATCTTCGCGATGGTGCTGTGTTGCCCAATACTGTCGCGGATGTTGCGCGCACCTTTGGTCGCGCCATCATCATGCCTAACCTGGTACCACCGGTGCGCAACGTCGCTGAAGCCGACGCCTATCGCCAGCGCATTCTCGCTGCGCGCCCGGCCGGCAGCCGTTTCGAACCGTTAATGGTGCTCTACCTGACCGACCGGACTACACCCGACGAGATTCGCGCGGCCAAGGCCAGCGGTTTCGTTCACGCCGCCAAGCTGTATCCGGCCGGCGCAACCACCAACTCGGATTCTGGTGTGACCAGCATCGACAAGATATTCCCGGCGATCGAGGCCATGGCCGAGGTCGGAATGCTCTTGTTGATTCATGGTGAAATCACCCGTGGCGACGTCGATGTCTTCGACCGCGAAAAAATCTTCATCGACGAACACATGCGCCGGGTCGTGGAGCGCTTCCCAACGCTCAAAGTGGTGTTCGAACACATCACCACCAGCGATGCCGTGCAGTTTGTCAACGAGGCTTCGGCCAACGTTGGCGCAACCATCACCGCTCACCACCTGCTGTATAACCGTAACCACATGCTGGTGGGCGGGATTCGCCCGCACTTCTATTGCCTGCCGATTCTCAAGCGCAATACGCACCAGGTCGCCCTGCTTGACGCCGCCACCAGCGGCAGCGAGAAGTTCTTCCTGGGCACAGACTCGGCCCCGCACGCCCAGCACGCCAAAGAAGCAGCCTGCGGCTGTGCCGGTTGCTACACCGCTTATGCAGCGATCGAAATGTATGCCGAGGCCTTTGAACAGCGTAATGCGCTGGACAAGCTCGAAGCCTTCGCCAGCCTCAACGGCCCGCGTTTCTACGGCCTGCCGGCGAACACCGATCGCATTACCCTGGTCCGCGAAGAATGGACCGCCCCAACCAGCCTGCCGTTCGGCGAGCTGACTGTCATCCCGCTGCGCGCCGGTGAAAAACTGCGCTGGCGCCTGCTGGAGGAACACGCGTGAGTGAAGACCATTTCGACGACGAACAGGAAGGTTCAGGTGGCGGTGGTTCACGCCACCCGATGGCAGCCAGGTTCCGTGGATATCTGCCAGTCGTCGTCGACGTTGAAACCGGTGGTTTCAACTGTGCCACTGACGCCTTGCTGGAAATTGCCGCCACGACCATCGGCATGGACGAAAAAGGTTTTGTGTACCCCGATCACACCTATTTCTTCCGCGTAGAGCCGTTCGAAGGCGCCAACATCGAAGCCGCCGCACTGGAGTTCACCGGGATCAAGCTCGATCACCCGCTGCGCATGGCCGTGAGTGAAGAAGCAGCGCTGACCGACATCTTCCGTGGCGTGCGCAAGGCGCTGAAGGCCAACGGCTGCAAGCGGGCAATCCTGGTCGGTCATAACAGCAGCTTCGACCTGGGCTTCCTCAACGCCGCCGTCGCGCGCCTGGACATGAAACGCAATCCGTTTCACCCGTTCTCCAGCTTCGACACCGCGACGCTGGCAGGTTTGGCGTACGGTCAAACGGTCCTGGCCAAGGCATGCCAGGCTGCCGACATCGACTTCGACGGTCGCGAGGCCCACTCGGCACGCTACGACACCGAGAAGACTGCCGATCTGTTCTGCGGCATCGTCAATCGCTGGAAACAAATGGGTGGCTGGGAAGATTTCAACGACTGATTCAGTCGCAGGATGTATCCCGCCCATAAAAAACCGGCCTCAACGGCCGGTTTTTTATGCCTGACACGTGGCTTACAGCTTGCCAGCGTTCTCGGTCAGGTAAGCAGCAACGCCTTCTGGCGAAGCAGTCATACCCTTGTCGCCTTTTTTCCAGTTGGCCGGGCAAACTTCGCCGTGCTCTTCGTGGAATTGCAGGGCGTCGACCAGACGAATCAGCTCTTCCATGTTACGGCCCAATGGCAGGTCGTTGACGATCTGCGAACGAACAACGCCTTTGTCGTCGATCAGGAACGCGCCGCGGAAAGCCACGCCGCCTTCGGACTCAACGTCGTAGGCCTTGGCGATGTCGTGCTTCATGTCAGCAGCCATGATGTACTGAACCTGACCGATACCACCGGCATTGATCGGGGTGTTGCGCCAGGCGTTGTGGGTGAAGTGCGAGTCGATCGAAACAGCGATCACTTCAACGTTGCGTGCCTTGAAGTCAGCCATGCGGTGGTCCAGAGCGATCAGCTCGGACGGGCAGACGAAGGTGAAGTCCAGCGGGTAGAAGAACACCAGGCCGTATTTGCCTTTGATGGCCGAGGACAGGGTGAAGCTATCAACGATTTCGCCATTGCCGAGTACGGCCGGTACGGTGAAATCAGGGGCTTGTTTGCCTACGAGTACGCTCATTGGATATCTCCTGGTGTGGTGGCGTGAAGAACGGTATCGAACCAGTCTGTCGCGGATAAACGACAGGTTCATGAATCGAGTGCCCTTCGCAAGGATCGACCATCATACACTGCGTTTTTGACCAGTCCTTAGCGCTTTTTACAACGGCATCAAAAACCTCGGCACGGTTTTCATCGCAGGATCCCGAGTCTCGCCGTGCCGTTCGTCAGGCAGTCACCGTTCTGGCGCACAAGCTTGCCGAAACCACTTTGACAATCATTCTCGTTAACATTAAGATCCTTCGCAATTGAGCCATAACCCACGACGGTTCTCATTTTATGTATGTCTGTCTCTGCACTGGCGTCACCGACGGCAAAATCCGCGATGCGATCTATGAAGGCTGCTGCAGTTACCGTGAGGTGCGCCAGGCCACCGGCGTTGCCAGCCAATGCGGCAAATGCGCCTGCCTTGCCAAGCAAGTGGTCCGTGAAACCCTGGCCGAATTGCAGATGAGCCAAGCCGCAATCCCCTACCCAGCTGAATTTTCGGCAGCGTAAATAGAACATTCTAAAGAACCGGACTTAATGTCCGGTTTTTTTATGTCCATAATTCAATCGCTTAGCGCCAGGATGCGGAACACAAACATTCTTATTCCGATTAATTTTCATATATTATTCAATAACTTAGGTTTGACACTAACTACTGACCAGCTCAAACTCCGCCTTATATACGGTAATTAAAGGACAGGAGCCCACCATGAAAGGCGACATCACAGTCATCCAGCACCTCAACAAGATTCTTGCCAATGAGCTGGTCGCGATCAATCAGTACTTCCTGCATGCGCGCATGTATGAAGATTGGGGCCTGAACAAGCTTGGCAAGCACGAATACCACGAGTCCATCGACGAGATGAAGCACGCAGACAAGCTGATCAAGCGCATCCTGTTTCTCGAAGGCCTGCCAAATGTCCAGGACCTGGGCAAGCTGCACATCGGCGAGCACACCAAGGAAATGCTGGAGTGTGACCTGCGCATCGAGCGCACCGGCCATGCCGACCTCAAAGTGGCTATCGCACATTGTGAAGCCGTCGGCGACTTCGGCAGCCGTGAACTGCTCGAAGATATTCTCGAATCCGAAGAAGAACATATCGACTGGCTGGAAACTCAACTGAGCCTGATCGATAAAGTAGGTTTTGAGAACTATCTGCAATCGCAGATGGGTGAGTAGGAGCTGCCGCAGGCTGCGATCTTTTGATCTGTAGCTGCCGCAGGTTCGGGCTCGTTCGGACGATCTTGATGGCGACGCTGCCATAACTTCCGAACCCAATAAAAAGCCCCGCCCTCTAACGAGAGGCGGGGCTTTTTTACATCTTGAAGATCAAAAGATCGCAACCTGCGGCAGCTCCTACAGGGAGCCTGCCGGATCAGGCTTCGGTCTTGCCAGCGGCAGCTTTTGCCGCAGCGTCCTTGATCAGGGTCTGCAACGAACCGTCAGCGGCCATTTCAGTCATGATGTCGCTACCGCCGACCAGCTCACCAGCAACCCACAGTTGCGGGAAAGTTGGCCAGTTGGCGTACTTTGGCAGGTTGGCACGGATTTCCGGGTTCTGCAGGATGTCCACGTAAGCGAACTTCTCGCCACACCCCATGACGGCCTGAGCGGCTTTCGCGGAGAAGCCACACTGCGGGGCATTCGGCGAGCCTTTCATGTAAAGCAGAATGGTGTTGTTAGCAATCTGCTCTTTAATAGTTTCAATGATATCCATGAAGCACCTCGGCTGAACTTTCCGACTCAGTTGTCGGCACGGTGACGCATTGTAACGGAAAGCCGAGCGCCATGCTCAGTCTCCCCGACAGACTTGCTTACGCCGCCGCGACCGTCACGGGCACACCATTGAGCGCCGCATTTCCGGATAACTCATCGAGCTGGCGTTCATCGGTCAGGTCATTGGCACTGGAGCCCGGCTGCCCCATGGCAATGGTCATTTGCACGCCGGGCCGCGCATGCCCCCAACCGTGCGGCAGGCTGACCACGCCTTTCATCATCTCGACACTGCTCAGCACTTCGACCTCGATCACCCCGACCCGCGAACTGACCCGCACCCGCTGCCCATCACTGAGCCCGCGACTGGAAAGATCATCCGGGTGCATCAGCAACTGATGACGCGGCTTGCCTTTCACCAGACGGTGGTAATTGTGCATCCACGAGTTATTGCTGCGTACATGGCGGCGGCCGATCATCAACAGTTCATCGACAGGCGGTGCCTGCAATGCGGCAAATCGCACCAGGTCGGCCAGGATTGCCGCAGGTGCCGCCTGCACGCGCTGATTGGCGGTTTTCAGACGTGGTGCCAGGTTTGCCTGAAGGGCGCCCAGATCGATCCCGTGAGGATGATCGAACAGGTTCGCCACCGACAGCTTGTACGGTGACGCATCGCCGTATCGCCCAGCCCGCAAACCGAGATCGATCATCTGTGCCGGCGGCATCGTGGGCTTGAGCTCTTTGCCGGTTTTCGCGGCAAAGGCCTTGGCCAGCCCCACGAAAATCTCCCAATCGTGCAACGCGCCTTCGGGCTTGGGCAGGATTGCCCGGTTGAAACGGCTGACGTTGCGCACCGCGAACATATTGAATGTCGTGTCGTAGTGATCGTTTTCCAGCGCCGAGGTCGACGGCAGAATCAGGTCGGCGTAACGCGTGGTCTCGTTGATGTACAGGTCAATGCTGACCATGAACTCCAGTCCGTCCAGCGCCTGCTCCAGCTGCCTGCCATTAGGCGTCGACAACACCGGATTGCCGGCCACCGTGATCAACGCCCGCACCTGCCCCTCGCCTTCGGTGAGCATCTCTTCGGCCAGCGCCGAGACCGGCAACTCACCGGCGTATTCCGGACGGCCAGACACTCGACTTTGCCAGAGATTGAAATGCCCGCCGGAGGTCGACGCCACCAGGTCAACCGCAGGCTCGGTGTATAGAGCACCGCCGACCCGATCAAGGTTGCCGGTGACCAGATTGATCAGTTGCACCAACCAATGACACAACGTGCCGAACGCCTGAGTCGAAACGCCCATGCGGCCATAACACACGGCGGTCTTCGCCGCGGCGAAGTCTCGCGCCAGCTGGCGAATCTGCTCGGCCGGCACTGCGCACAGCGGGCTCATGGTTTCAGCACTGAAGGAGGCGACGGCGTTGCGAACCTCCTCCAGCCCGTCTACCGGCAAATGGCTGTCGCGGGTCAGTCCTTCAGCGAACAAGGTCGTGAACACCCCGAATAACAGAGCCGCGTCACCCCCTTGCCCGACGAACCCATCCTGATCCGCCATCCGCTCC
>CAYNGZ010000082.1:0-17954 GCA_964396695.1 uncultured Pseudomonas sp. | reverse complement strand
GTTCCTTACGCGACAGCGCGGCCTCGAAGAGGGGGCGGCCCCTCCTACGGATTTCACGTCCCCACAATGCAGCAGCGCTCCTTCACCACTTCACAGGCCGAGCGTTAGCTCGCCTGCTGCTTTTGATCTACCCGCCCCTTCGGGAGGCCGAGTGGAGGTGTTCATCAGGGGGTTGGCGCGCAGCGCCGTACGGCGCAGCCGGACACATCGAGAGGAGGTCGTCGCGAAGCAGACCGTAGGCGATGCCCCCTGATGAATGCCGGAGTGAGGGTACGCCGAGCCTAGGCGAGGTGCCGTACGCTTGGGGCGAAGACCTTTGGTTACTTTGGGGCGTTTGCCAAAGTGACCCGCTGTAAGAGCGGAACCGTCAGCCGCCGTTACCGCAGAAACGGATATGTACACCTGCAAGAGATTGGTCGGCTGTCAGGCCGCCTTCGCAAGCAAGCCCGCCCCCACAGTTGGGCGAATACACCTCATGAAACACCCGCTAACAACCGCCCCCCATTGAAACCACCCACCACCTGCCCCATCTATCCCTCATACCCCATTGCGCAGGTGCCCCATGAGCGACCAGCAAGAATTCCCGGAAAACCCGAGCGACTACGCCGACCCCGAAAACGCCGAACACCCAACCTCATCGGGCAAAGGCCTGGCCCTGCCCGGCCAGAACCTGCCGGACAAGGTCTACATCATCCCGATTCACAATCGGCCATTCTTCCCGGCGCAAGTACTGCCGGTGATCGTCAACGAAGAACCCTGGGCCGAAACCCTCGACCTGGTGGCCAAGTCCGAACAACACTCGCTGGCCCTGTTCTTCATGGACACCCCGCAGGAAGACCCTCGGCATTTCGATACCTCCGCCCTGCCGCTTTACGGCACCCTGGTGAAGGTCCATCACACCAGCCGTGAAAACGGCAAACTGCAATTCATCGCTCAGGGCCTGACCCGCGTACGTTTGCGTACCTGGCTCAAGCACCATCGCCCACCGTACCTGGTGGAAGTCGAATACCCGCACCAGCCGAGCGAGCCGACCGATGAGGTCAAGGCCTACGGCATGGCGCTGATCAATGCGATCAAGGAACTGCTGCCGCTCAACCCGCTGTACAGCGAAGAACTGAAAAACTACCTCAACCGCTTCAGCCCCAACGATCCGTCGCCGCTGACCGACTTCGCGGCCGCCCTGACCTCGGCCACCGGCAACGAGCTGCAAGAAGTGCTCGACTGCGTGCCGATACTCAAGCGCATGGAAAAAGTCCTGCCGATGCTGCGCAAGGAAGTCGAAGTCGCGCGTTTGCAGAAAGAAATCTCCGCCGAAGTGAACCGCAAGATCGGCGAGCACCAGCGCGAGTTTTTCCTCAAGGAACAGCTCAAGGTCATCCAGCAGGAACTGGGGCTGACCAAGGACGACCGCAGCGCCGATGTCGAGCAGTTCGAGCAGCGGCTGGTGGGCAAGGTCCTGCCACCGCAGGCGCAAAAACGCATCATCGATGAAATGAACAAACTGTCGATCCTCGAAACCGGCTCGCCGGAATACGCCGTGACCCGCAACTACCTGGAATGGGCGACGGCGGTGCCGTGGGGCGTTTACGGGGAAGACAAACTCGACCTCAAGCACGCGCGCAAAGTCCTCGACAAACACCATGCCGGGCTCGACGACATCAAGGACCGGATCCTCGAATTCCTCGCCGTCGGCGCTTACAAAGGCGAAATCGCCGGCTCCATCGTGTTGCTGGTCGGTCCACCGGGTGTGGGCAAGACCAGCGTCGGCAAATCCATCGCCGAGTCGCTGGGGCGGCCGTTCTATCGCTTCAGCGTCGGCGGCATGCGCGATGAAGCCGAGATCAAGGGCCACCGCCGCACGTACATCGGCGCGCTGCCGGGCAAACTGGTTCAGGCGTTGAAAGACGTTGAAGTGATGAACCCGGTGATCATGCTCGACGAGATCGACAAGATGGGCCAGAGCTACCAGGGCGACCCGGCCTCGGCGCTGCTGGAAACCCTCGACCCGGAACAGAACGTCGAATTCCTCGACCACTATCTGGACCTGCGGATGGACCTGTCGAAAGTCCTGTTCGTCTGCACCGCCAACACTCTGGATTCGATTTCCGGCCCGTTGCTGGACCGGATGGAAGTGATTCGCCTGTCGGGCTACATCACCGAAGAAAAAGTCGCCATTGCCAAGCGTCACCTGTGGCCCAAACAGCTGGACAAGGCCGGTGTGTCGAAAACCAGCCTGTCCATCAGCGACAGCGCGCTGAAAGCCCTGATCGACGGTTACGCCCGCGAAGCCGGGGTACGGCAGTTGGAAAAACAACTGGGCAAACTGGTGCGCAAAGCGGTGGTGAAACTGATCGACGAGCCAGCAGCTGTGATCAAGCTCGGCCCCAAAGACCTCGAAGCCTCACTCGGCATGCCGGTGTTCCGCAACGAACAAGTGCTGTCCGGCACCGGCGTCATCACCGGTCTTGCCTGGACCAGCATGGGCGGCGCGACCTTGCCGATCGAAGCCACGCGCATTCACACCCTCAACCGTGGCTTCAAGCTCACCGGGCAACTGGGTGACGTGATGAAGGAATCTGCCGAGATCGCCTACAGCTACGTCAGCTCGCACCTCAAGCAGTTTGGTGGCGACGCGAAGTTCTTCGACGAAGCCTTCATCCACCTGCATGTTCCGGAAGGTGCGACACCCAAGGACGGCCCGAGTGCCGGCGTAACCATGGCCAGCGCCCTGCTCTCGCTGGCACGCAACCAGCCGCCGAAAAAAGGCGTGGCCATGACCGGCGAACTGACGCTGACCGGGCATGTACTGCCGATTGGCGGCGTGCGCGAAAAAGTGATCGCAGCGCGGCGGCAGAAGATTTTCGAGCTGATCTTGCCGGAGCCCAACCGTGGCAGCTTTGAGGAATTGCCGGATTACCTGAAGGAAGGGATTACGGTGCACTTTGCCAAGCGCTTTGCGGATGTGGCGAAGGTGTTGTTCTAACTAAAAGCCCCTCACCCCAACCCTCTCCCGGAGGGAGAGGGAGCCGATCCTTGTTGCCTTCAGAACCTGAGTCCGACTCGATATTTCAGGTCGATGTACCTTGCCCAATCACCTCGATCAGTCCCCTCTCCCTCCGGGAGAGGGTTAGGGTGAGGGCTGGCACTGTCACACTTTGTCGTATCTTCGGTTATGCTCGCCGTTCGTCGCGATGATCGGAGTTCCGACCCAATGTCCCCAACCCGCCTGCTTCTGCCCCTCAGCCTCGCCCTGCTGGCCGCCTGCGCCACTCAACCGAAACAGAACGTGACGGTGGAAAAACAAGGCGAATGCCCGGTGAATCTGAACAACGGGCAACACCTGATCCTGACCCTGCCGAGCAACCCGACCACCGGTTATCGCTGGGCGATCCAAGATTCGGCGGGCGGTGTGCTGCGGGCGATCAGCCCCGAGGTGTACACCAACCCGGAAAATAGCGGGCTGGTGGGCAGTGGCGGGCAATCGACCTGGCGCTTTCAGGCCTTCGCTGCCGGCAACGGGCGTTTGCGTCTGACCTATCAACAGCCGTGGGAACCGGAAGCCACGCCTGCGCAAACCTTTGACTGCGCGATTTCGGTGAACTGATCATGGGCTGGCTGATTCTGGCGCTGATGGGCGCGGTGACCTTTCTCTACGGGGTCAGCGTGCATGCCGTGCTGCTGTGTCTGTTGGTCAAGCCTTTGCCGGTGCTGGCGCTGCTCGGCTGGTTGCACGACGCGCCACCCAGCGACTATAGGCGCTGGATCAGCCTTGGCCTGATGTTTTCCGTGCTCGGCGATGTGCTGCTGGCGTGGCCGGGGGATTTGTTTGTGTTTGGTCTGGGTGCGTTTCTGGTGGCGCACCTGGCGTACTTGAAAGCGTACTTGAGCGATTGCCGACGCTTGGCGCTGTTGCCGCTGATACTGGCGCTCGGGGTCGGCGCGCTGCTGCTGGGGATACTGATCAACCATGGCCTGGGACCGCTGCTGCTTCCGGTGATCGTTTACGGCGTGGCCATCAGCGCCATGCTCTGGCGTGCCCTGGCCCGTTTGGGCAGCGATGTGCCCAAACGCTCGGCGCTGTTGGCGGCCGGTGGCGCGCTGGCGTTTGTGTTCTCCGACAGCGTGATCGGCATCAGCCGTTTTGTAGTGCCGTTCGAGGCCGCGCCCTATGTGATCATCCTCAGCTACTGGCTGGGGCAATGGGGGATTGCGGCGTCGGCGTTCTCCCAGAAACCGCCTTCAACCATTTAAGAGATCGCAGCCTGCGGCAGCTCCTACAGTTGGAGTGCGACCCTCCGTAGGAGCTGCCGAAGGCTGCGATCTTTTGATGGGCGGTTTATCAGACAACCCGCGCATCCGCGCGCCAGTTTGGCTAAAATGCCGGCCTTTTCCACATCCGCCGCTGGAACCGCCGTGAGCAAAGAATCCGATCGCCTTTTCGCCCAGCCCCTGGCCCAGGTGCCTGACTTCGCCTTTAACGAGGACGTGGTGCGGGTGTTCCCGGACATGATCAAGCGCTCGGTGCCGGGTTACCCGACCATTGTCGAAAACCTCGGCGTGCTGGCGGCGCAGTTCGCCCAACCCAATAGCGTGCTCTACGACCTGGGCGCTTCCCTGGGTGCCGTGACCCAGGCCTTGCGCCGTCACGTGCGCACCGACGGTTGCCGGGTAATCGCGGTGGATAACTCGGCGGCGATGGTCGAGCGCTGCCGCGAATACCTCAACGGCCAGGACTCGATGTTCCAGGAGCTGCTGCCGGTTGAAGTGATCGAAGGCGACATTCTCGCGCTGGAATTTCAGCCAGCCTCGGTGGTGGCGCTGAATTTCACCCTGCAATTCATCGCCCCGGACCAACGCCTGGCCCTGCTTGGGCGCATCCGTCAGTCGCTGTTGCCGGGCGGTGCACTGATTCTGTCAGAGAAGCTGCGCTTCGAAGACGCCGAGGAGCACGCGCTGCTCACCGACCTGCACATCGCCTTCAAACGCGCCAACGGCTACAGCGAACTGGAAATCGCCCAGAAGCGCAGCGCCATCGAAAACGTCATGAAGCCCGACAGCCTCGAAGAACACCGCGAACGCCTGCTGGCCGCCGGGTTCTCGAAAGTCGTGCCGTGGTTCCAGTGTCTTAACTTTGCCTCGTTGATTGCCTTGCCATGATTGATCTGTCCCCTCTCGTCCGCCGTCTTGCCGGTACTCCGCTGGCCGACTGGGCCAACACCCTGCAAGCGCAACTCGATGTAAAAATGGAAAAGGGTCACGGCGATCTGGAGCGCTGGCAAAGTGCGCTGGATGCCTTGCCGAAGATCATGCCGAGCCAGGTCGACTTGCTGGATGGCCTGACGCTGGACACCGACTGCGACGATGAAACCCGCGCACAAATGCGCACCGCGCTGATGGGCCTGTCGCCATGGCGCAAAGGCCCGTTCGACCTGTTCGGCGTGCACGTCGACACCGAATGGCGTTCGGACTGGAAGTGGTCGCGGGTCGCCCCGCACCTGGACCTCAAAGGCAAACGCATCCTCGATGTCGGCTGCGGCAACGGCTACTACATGTGGCGCATGCTCGGCGCCGGTGCCGACAGCGTGATCGGCGTCGATCCGAACTGGCTGTTCTTCTGCCAGTTCCAGGCGGTGCAGCGTTACCTGTCCGAGCCCAATGCCTGGCACCTGCCGTTTCCTTTCGAAGACCTGCCAGCGAACCTGGAAGGTTTCGACACGGTATTTTCCATGGGCGTGTTCTACCACCGCCGCTCGCCGATCGAGCATTTGCTGGCGCTGAAGGATTGCCTGGTCAAGGGCGGTGAGCTGGTGCTGGAAACGCTGGTGATCGAAGGCGACGAGCAGCAAGTGCTGGTGCCGGAAGACCGTTATGCGCAGATGCGTAATGTCTGGTTCCTGCCGTCGGTGCCGGCGCTGATGCTCTGGCTGCGCCGCGCCGGGTTCAGCGATGTGCGCTGCGTGGACGTCAGCATGACCACGGTTGAGGAACAACGCGGGACCGAGTGGATGAAGTATCAGTCGTTGAGCGACTTCCTCGATCCTGATGATCACAGCAAGACGATTGAAGGGCTGCCAGCGCCGATGCGGGCGGTGATCGTCGCCCGCAAGTAAAACACCACTCTCCCTGCCAATGGAGATCAAAAATGTGGGAGCGAGCCTGCTCGCGATAGCGGATTGTCATTCAACATCATTGTTGACTGTCAGGCCCTCATCGCGAGCAAGCTCGCTCCCACATTGGTTTGGTGTTTAGTCTGTTGATTTGGCGCGTCGGGCCTTGAAAAACTCGCTCAACACCGCCCCGCACTCTTCGGCCAATACCCCGCCTTCGACCAGCACCCGGTGGTTGAGAAAGCCCTGGGTGAAAAACTGCCCCTGGCTTTGCACGATCCCGGCCTTGGGCTCCAGTGCTCCGTAGACCACTCGGGCAATCCGCGAATGCACGATCAAACCGGCGCACATGCTGCACGGTTCCAGCGTGACGTACAGCGTGCTGCCTGGCAGACGATAGTTGCTCACGGCCTGCGCTGCGGCGCGGATCGCGACCATTTCGGCATGGGCGCTGGGGTCGCTGCCGCTGATCGGACAATTGAATCCGCGACCGATGATTTCACCGTCCTGCACCAACACAGCGCCCACCGGCACTTCGCCGAGGGCCGCACCTTGCGCGGCCAGCGCCAGAGCCTCACGCATGAAGTCCTGATCGCGGCTACGGTCGATGATCTTCGAGGGGCGTATCTGACGCATCAAGCCACCTCGATGGCGGCCATCAGGCCGGTTTCCATGTGGTCTATCACATGGCAGTGGAACATCCAGACGCCCGGGTTATCCGCCACCAGCGCCACCTGGGCGCGTTCGTTCTTGCCCAGCAGGTAGGTGTCGGTGAAGTACGGAATGATCTTTTTGCGGTTCGAGGCAATGACTTTGAAGCTCATGCCGTGCAAGTGAACCGGGTGCTGGTACTGAGTCATGTTCTTCAATTCGAAAATGTAGCTTTTGCCTTTCGCAAGCGTAGCAATCGGGCGGTCGGCGCAGGTTTTGTCGGTGATGTCCCAGGCCTTGCCGTTGATCTGCCAAAGGCTTGGCGGCTTGCCATTGTCGACGTTCACCGACACCGAACCGACCCACTCGAAATTGAAGTTGAGCTTCTCGGCATTGGCGAGGTCCGGCTCGGAAATCGGGTTGGCCGGCAGCGCAGGTGGCCACTGGGTTGGCGCGTCGGTGTTGGCCACCGAGCGGAAGGTGCCAATACGCACCGGCCCGTTGCGCAGCGACAACGCTTCACCCGCCGCTGGGGCCTTGATCGCCAGGCAAATACGCATGCCTGGGCCCAGCCAGTATTCCTTGCCCAGCGGACGCGGCTCGATCGGGTTGCCGTCGAGTGCGTAGATCTGTGCTTCGACGCCCGGAATGTTGAGGCGATAGGTCAGGGTGTTATCGAGGTTGAGCAGGCGCACGCGGGTGATCTGCCCGGCGGGTAAATCGATCACCGCCTGCGAGACGCCGTTGATCGTCGACAGGCGCCCCGCCGTGCCGCCACGCGCCGCTTCGCGAGGAACGCTGAACGCGACAAAGGCGCCCTCGTCATCGACGTGCCAGCTCTTGAGACTCAAGGTCTTTTCGTACTTGAAACCGGTAGGCTCGCGCTCTTCGATGATCAGCGGCCCGACCAGCCCGCGACCCAGCTCTTCGCTGCTGTTCACGTGCGGGTGATACCAGTAGCTGCCCGCATCCGGCACGCGGAACTTGTAGTCGAAATACTCGCCCGGCAGCACCGGCAATTGAGAGACGTAGGGCACGCCGTCCATCTCCAGCGGCAAACGGATGCCGTGCCAGTGAATGGTGGTCGGCACCGGCAGGTGGTTGATGAAGCGCACCCGCAGCCATTCGCCCTGACGTACCCGCAACTCCGTCCCCGGCGCCGACGGACCAAAGGCCCAGGCCTGGGTCTTGTGCCCCGGCACCAGCTCGACATCCAGTGGCGCGGCAATCAGTTCATAGTCGTGACCCGCGTTGGCGTCGGCCATTTTCCCCAGCCAGTAACGCGATGCACCACCGGCCCCGACGCCCACCACTGCCAGACCGGCCAGACCACCCAGTATTTGTCGACGGGTAAAAGACATGAACTCAACAACCTCACGTATCAGCGGCAGGCCTGTGCCCGCAAAAGGCGAATACGATACACCTGCGGTTGAGAAACAGTAAGGTCGGAGTGGAGGGGGCGTTCAAAGATCAAAAGATCGCAGCCTTCGGCAGCTCCTACACCAACCGCGTAGGAGCTGCCGAAGGCTGCGATCTTTTCGAGGCCATTACCGTTCCAGCCCTACCAACAAATGCACCACCCCACCCGCCAACGTCATCACCCCCGGCACACCCGCCGCACGCAAGGCCGTCGCGTCCAACAGCGCGGCATCCTTCAACTCCACCCGCACCCGAGTCAGGGCAACCCGCTGTTGCGACTTGAGATTGCTCGCCCCGCCCAGCGCGGCCACGATATTTGCTGCCAGGCCCGAGACAGGATGAGCAGCCACCTTCGGCTCATCCACCACCAGGTCCGGGGTCAATGCCTTCCAGAACGCACGCTGCATTTTCTCGAACATGTTCATCTCCAACACCTGTGAAGTTTCGACCGTCGCCAGTGACTGCGAAGACAAGGCCTCGCGAACCTGCTCGGCGCTTTCCAGCCCGAGCACCTGATGCGCGATGGCCTGGCAGTCACTGAGCTCGACCTCGCGAATCGCGGCGTTGATCGCCGGAAGTTGGGCAGGTGGACCGGTTTGGAGAACAGCGCTTCGCCCTCCTCCTGCGCATCACTGGAACGCGGATCGCCAAGGCTCAGGTGCAACACCGGCTGTGCGCACGCCACCAGACCGCTGTCAGGTGTCAGCAGCCTGAAAGGCTCGCCACTGACAACCAGCATCAAGGTCAACAGGCTGCGGGCATGCAGGGCGACATAATCGGCGTCGAACTCGATCAATGGCTGTCCGGCCTCGACACGCTGGCCCTGCTCGACCAAGGCGCTGAACCCCTGGCCCGCCAGGTTCACCGTGTCCAGACCGATATGCAGCAACACCTGCACGCCACTGTCATCGGTGATGCTGATCGCATAGCCACTGTGCTGAAGGTTGCTGACCATATGCGTTCATCGAACAAACGCTGCACCTTTCGATCAGCTACGCCCAGCGCACCATCGAAGCCGTACCACGAGGCAAGGACGACCAACAGCACCTCGACCTTGAGGGGCAGAGCCATGTGATCGTGGTCAGCAACCAGACCTTTTTGCAGGACGGTCGTCAGTTCGAATACACCGAATCACGGCATACCCTGGACAAGTTCTACTTTTCGGATGTGGCACGGCGCTGACAAAACGCAACACTTTCGAGGTTCGAGCATAACTATGTAGCGCATCTCTGCTGAGCGAATGGGAAATCCTCACAGCCCATTTCTCAAGGAGAGAGAACACATGAACCCGACTGAAACCCGCCCCCTGCCCAATGCCGCCGACAAAGCTGCCCTGAAGGTCATCGCCGCCCACGTCGTCAAGGCCTGCCCGAGCCTGCACGACACGGCCCACGAGGTCGCCGCGGACCTGCTCGTCAAATATGGCGTCGTCGGCCTCGACCCCGATCAGGTTTATTTCCACCGATTCAAGACCGCCCAAAGCCTGTCGTCATCGTTCACCGGCTGGCAACACTATGGCGAAAAACCCTACGAATCCCTGACCCTGACGCAATTGGTGATTCACCGCTTTCGCGCCACCGATCAGGACAATGCCGACCTGCTGGATCTCTATGCAGGCTTCTACACGGCAGGGCCCGATGCCGAAAACTTCGATGCCACCAACGAGGTGCGCCTGCATGGCAACGAGGTGCTCAAGGACTTCTGGAGCATCAACTTCAGCGACCTTTACCGCAAGAAACTACAAACGTTCTGGGACGACTATTCCAGTGAGTTCCGCACCCTGGCCAAGTGCAACTTCCTCGGCAAAGCCGTTGAAGCGCGCGACAGCGGGCAATTGACTGACGAGGACTTTCAAACGACGGTGAGCGCTGTCATCGGCCCGCTGACCTGGCCGGTCAGCCTGAAGATGCTGCAGTCCGAAACCTCGGCTGGCCAGGGACTGCGGGTAGGCGCACTGGATGTCGCCGGCCATGTAGCGATGAATATCCTGCGCATCGTCGATTCCAGGGGCCGCCAGATCCTTTACGTACCGGGTGACGCCGAGGTGTTTCAGGTGTTCGAAACCCCTCTGGACCTGCACTGGTGGGTCTTGAACCAAATGAACAATGAGGCTCCTCGTCGCGCCTTCATGGCTCATTTTCCGCTGGTCGAACGCCACGCCATCACCGAGAACATCACCGACCTGATGAATCGTCTGGTGAGTACCTGGGGTCATGCCGACCACCACCTGATCAACCAGAAAGACCAGAGCGTGACGGGAGATGTATTCAGCTGGTTGCGTGATTCGACCCGGACAGCCATGTTCGCCGAAGCCGATTTATCCCTGACCTCCAATGGCGATCTACGGAAAAAGTTGTGGATCGGTTACTTGAGCGCGGGGTTGAAAGTTTTCGGGCCGATGGCGGCCGTGGGCTGGCCAGTGGCGCTGCCCGTCATCGGCGCCAGCCTCGCCAACATGGGGCTGAACATCGACCAGGCGATCAACGGCAAGACCGCGACCGAGCGTAAAGAAGGGGTTATCGGGGCGATCTTCAGCGCTATCGATGCGCTGTTCAACCTTCCGTTCCTCAAAGGCGTCGGGTCGGCGGTCGAGGTGGGTGCAGAAGTAGAAGCCGCTGAGGCGGCTGAAACTTCAGAAACCATACAGCCACCAGATGACTCTGTTCCACCGGAAGAACAGCCCCCTGTCATCGAAGAGCCCGAGGAGGCATTACCCTCCGGCGGGGAAATCACTCCCCCGCTGCCTGAAGCTGTCGAGCCTTCCGACATACCACAAACGTACTTAAGCAATGAGCTGCTTGAGGGAGAAACGCCGATTGCCGAATCTGGAAAATTCCAGGGCATCTACAGACTCGATTCCGATCCGCCCTACGCCATTCTGCTGAACGACAACGCCTATTACGTCCGTTACTTTCCTGACGCTCAGGGCGGTGGCTATTGGGCCATCGTCGATCCGGCCAGACCCAACCAGTTCATCCATTCCCTGCCGGTTCGCCTGAATGCCGAAGGCCAGTGGGAACGCATGCCGAAACTCGGGTTGCAGGCAGGAGGGCAATGCGTGGGTAAAGAATGTGAAGTCGGGCTGGAAATGACGGTGCGTGAGCCGGAACACAACAACGCCGGCCAGCCAGGGGCAGAAGCTGGAGCTACCGGCGAACAACCGCAACCCTCGACATCGAGGGCACCGCGGCTGGTTACGACGGCCTACGATGTAGAGCCAAGTGCCAAGGCCGGGCTCAGAAAATGGGCATTGGACCTTAATGAAACTCACGTTCAGTTTCACTTCGGCCCCGATGGAGCAGTGATTATCCCGGATCGATATGCACTGCACTTCACCGAGAAATTCAGAACACTCGTTTCGTCCGCCAGGCGTTTCTATCAAAACCTCGTTTGGGACACTCTGCCGCCGCGCCCACAAATCCCGGCAGTGGACAGCTCAACCACCCTCAATACGCTGATCGAACGTATTTTCAAGGCGGCGCCCGGACTGGTTATCGGTGAAACACTGGACCGGATCACCAGCATGCGCCTGATGATCGAAAACATGCCGTCCTTCGCCTCACAAGGGGTTAAAACCATTTACATGCGTCGCCTGCTCAGCGACTTTGCCCAGACGGAACTGAACAATTATTTCAACACCGGCGTCCTGTCCGAGGACCTGGAAGAGTACCTGACCCATCTCGGCACTGACCCTGCCGGTCGGTTCAATGAGCTGCAACTGGTCAAGAGCGCCAGACAAAATGGCATTCGTGTCCAGGCCACCGATTGCGCAGCCAACTATAAAAAATCGACGGCCTCGGTAGCGGTGGATGAGCAGATGCTCACCAACCACATGACGAGCGAAATCATGTTCTCGGATCAAACGCTCAATGGCCCCAACAACTGGGTGCTGTTGACCGGTGTTGAAAACACCAACACGTTCAGGGGGCTCGCAGGCATCAGCGAGCTGGAAGGTGGCATCGGCTTGCGGGTGGAAGAAGTCAGTCCAGGCGAAGGGCAAAGCGTCGCCATTGACCCAGGTATCGACATAGACCGAGGCCCTTTTATTGCGAATGGAACAACAGACGGGACTGTCGACACCTTTCACGCCGACTTGCGTCTGCAAATGGAAGCGCCCTTGGTCAGCAGGACCGAGCTGCAAACAACAAAGCTGCTTTATCGTAAAGGGATGTACCTGTTCGAGAAGTCGGAGGGTGTCTACACATTGGTTCATCGTAGCCAGAACGGACTGATTGTCCGTACCGCTGTAGAGCCACTGGCCGGCGGCAACGTCTGTGTCATTCGCCCCTCATGGCCGCAGGTCAGCGGTGTTCCGTTCGCCAGCATCGAGCAGTTGTCACGGGCGCTGAACAATATGGGCCTGAGCCTGCAAAGCCGTATTCCTGATTGAGCCACATCCAGGAGGTTCTTTTTCGGAACCGGGCAGGACACACGTTTCAGTGTCCCGCCCACACTCACCAAATCCCGGCATTCATATCGCGCTTTCCTATCCGCCAGTCACCTGATACGACACCAGATAAGCCAACGGTCTGACAGACACGCACTTCTCTCATTGCAATCATCGCGAGGACTTCATCACCACTCTCAAGGAGAGATTGTGGACAACACACAAGCACTGCCCAACGCCGCCGACCGGCAGGCCCTCAAAGCGCTGATTCCCGCATTAGTCGAGACCTGCCCCGACATGTACGAAATGGCCTGTGCGATTGCCAGGGACATTCTTGCCAGACATGGCCTGACGAATCTCGAACCGGAGCAGGTTTACTGGCATCGTTTTCGCGCCGCCCAAAGCAGTTCAAAGACCTTTACCGGCTGGGAACATCTGTTCGAATCCCCGAAGGAGTCGATGACCTTGCCGCAACTGGTCATCCAGCGATTCAGCGTCCATGACCAGGACAACGCCGACCTGCTGGACGCCGATGCCGGTTTTTACACCGCCGGGCCGGACGCAGGCACCTACAACGAAACCAACGAAGTGCGGCTGCACAGCAACGACGTGCTGAAAGAGTTCTGGGCGATCAATTTCGCCGACCGTTACCGGAAAAAAGTGGATTCCTTCTGGAGCAAGCACGGCAAGACGTTCAGGACACTGGCCAAATGCACCTTTCTGGCCAAGGCCATGGAGGATCGCGAGAGCGGCCGGCTGTCGGACGACAATTTCAGGACGGCCGTCAAAGCCATCGCTGGCAATGTCAGCTGGCCGGTGACACGCCAGATGCTTGAAGACGAAATCCTGCCAGCCGATGGACTGCGCGTCGGCCTGCTGAAGATCGGCGGGTTCGTGGCGACCGACATCCTGTGCATCACCGATGGCAAGGGGGGAGCCATCCTCTACGTACCGGGGGAAATCTGGGGCGTGCATGCCTTGCAGAACGCTCGGGATCTGCATTGGTGGGTGCTGTCGCAAATCAGGAAGCCCTCCGACCGGAAACGCTTCATGGCGCATTTCCAGGTCGCCGATCACGACATCATGGAGGACACGTCCTGGCGCCAGGTCGCGAAACGGCGATGGCTCTGGGCCTTGGGTCCGCTCGCCGGTCTCGTCTCGGAGCTTTGGCGCGAACCGCATATCGAGAACGTCGGACTCAACCATGTGCTGGATCTGCTCGTCAGCACCTGGGACAGCGACGACCATACGTTGGTCGCACGCACCGGCAATGCGTTGGACATGGATGTATTCACCTTTCTGGGCAGCGCCACCCATGCCCGCATGATCAGCGATGCGGAATTCATGATGCATTCCAATGGCGATCTGCGCAAAAAGCTGTGGATCGGCTACCTCAACGCCTTCAACCGGATGTTCGGCCCGATGGCGGCGGTTGGCTGGCCAGTGGCGCTGGCGGTCGTCGGTGCGGGCATCGCCAATGTCGGTCTGCAGATCGATCAGGCGGTCAACGGCAAGACTCCGGGTGCGCGCAAGGCTGCAGTGACCGGCGCGATTTTCGTGGCCATCGATACACTGATGAACGCCACGTTCATCAAGGGCAGTGGCCGGTTGCCCGAAATTGCCGAAGCCGAGGCGTTCATCGCACCCGATGAAAAACTGGCGCAAGCGGCAATCGCCCGCTCACCCCTTCCGTCTCTGGAGGAGATCGCCCCGAAACAGACTCTGCCCGCCGAGCCGGAAGACTTTCTCGCCTCGTTCGAGACCAGGATCACCGAGGGCACTCGTGCGGAGTATGACGATCCCAAACTTCAGGGGATCATCAACACGGCCTCGGGCAAACATTACATATACATGCGCCGTCCGGCGGGCCACTTTTTCTATCAGGTCCGTTACGTCGAGCAACTGCGCGGATGGGTCATCATCGACCCGCAAAATCCCTACTCGTTTTACCGCAATGTGCCGGTCCGCCTGAACGAAGCTCTGAAATGGGAACCCGCAGCCCGCCCCGGCCTCAAGGGCGGAATGAAGATGTTCGGCGAGTGGCCCTGGGGGCACACGGCCGACCCGCTGCCCGACGTCGCGTCGCCACCGATGCCGTATGACACGCCTCAAGCGTCCAGAGCGGCGATGCGATCAGTGGCAGAAACACGCGTCGATAACTTTCCGCTGGATAGCCTGCACGCCAGTGACAGCCTCTACCAGGACTTCAAGACCGTGCGCCGTAGCCTGTATGACGACGCCATCGACTTCTATGCCACCCCGAGCGTGCCCCCGCGTCCGCTCATACCAGCCTTCAAACCCGCGACACCGTTCGCCGAGATGAGCAAGCGCCTGCTCAAGGAGACTTCCGGTCTGGTGATTGGACAGGACAACGCCGTCACGGGCGCAAGACAAATGTTGATCGACAACCTCAAGGCGCTGAATAAACAGAAAGTCAGAACCCTGTATCTGGATCACCTGCTGACCGATTTCCACCAGGCGGATCTCGATGTCTTCCACAAGACCGGCAAGATGCCGTCCGAGCTGGAAGATTATCTGAAGGCCCTGGATACCCGATTCGGTACCGATCCGACAGGCCCCCACGCGTACACGGAACTGGTGAAGACCGCGCAGAAAAACCATATCCGCGTGCAAGCCATCGACTGCATGGCCAGCCGTCGCTTCCCACACATGGAAGAAACGTCCAAGGCCAGCAGCCGGAAGATGCTGAACTATTTTTCCGATACAACGATCCGGACCGATCAGGCGGTACGGGGCGCTCATCGCTGGGTGGCCCTGGTGGATGAAGGACGCGCCAGCACCTTCGATAACGTCGCCGGGCTCAGCGATCTCGAAGGCGCGCCGGCGCTTCGCGTCGAGGAAGTGCCCGCAGGCAGGGCCGACGGGCTATCGGCCGATCCGGGCAAGAAGGTGCGGGATCTGCTGGGCAACCCCATCGATCTGCTCAAAAGCGACCTGCGCCTGCAATTGAACGCAGCGCCTTCGACAGTCACAGCCCGCACCATCGAAGAAGCATTGCCCAGAAGAGGCATGTTCATGCTTCAGGAGCCGTCCACGCTGATCCACCGCAGCGGCGACGGCACGCTGGTGCATACACCGATCCAGCAGGATGCGGGCGGTCTTTTCATTGTTCGCCCCCGGTGGACCTCCGTCAGCGGCCGTCACTTCTACAGCGTTCAAGAATTGGCCGCAGCCCTGGAGGATGAAGGCCTGACGCTGATGCGCGTGCGCATCGATCCGAAAGCCCTCCCCGGCGCATCGCCGAGCATCGAACCGGCAGAGCCTGTCTCCGTAGCCGGAACATCGACCCGCCCCGAGGCGGCGATACCCGACACCCCTTTGATCAGTTCGCCTTATGACATTGCAAAGCCGTTGCGCGGCGAACTGAAAAGTGCCGCCGCCACGGGTGGTAACGAGCGCTTGCTGGGCGACGCGTTTGTGGGGGCTGACGGCCACTCGCCCCTCGACACGTTCAAGGCCTTGCGCAAACAGCTATATGAAGCAGCCACACGCTTTTATGCCGAACTGCAACCTGCGCCACGTCCGGCACTTGCGCCCATCGATCCGGCGTCGACAGCCGAGTCGTTCATTGAACGGTCGCTGGAACAGTTCAACGGACTGATCATCGGTGAAAGCCATGCTGATATCGGTAGCAAGCAGTGGCTCATCGAGCAAATGCCGACCCTCGCCCGCAAAGGCGTGAAAACCCTCTACATGGAACATCTGCTCACGGACTTCCACCAGCCGGCACTGGACAACTTTGCCAGAACCTCGGTCATGCCGAGGGATCTCGAGTTGTACTTGAACGGCCTCGACCGTGGCCACATGACTGATCCGCTGCGACGCTACACGTTCCTCAATCTGGTAAAGGAGGCCAACCGCGAGGGCGTGCGCATTCAGGCCATCGATTGCATGGCCAGTTACCGGCTGGAGGGCATGAGGGGCCTCGAACCGACAACCCGGCAGAAAATGATGAATTTCTATGCCCACACGATCATCGAGGCCGATCAGGCTGCACGCGGACCGCATAAATGGGCAGCGCTCATGGGTAATTCACACTCCAATACCTACGAAGGCGTTGCGGGCGTGAGTGAGCTGGAGGATGCCGTTGGACTGCGCGTCGAAGATGTCGGCTACGGCGAGTCTCACGGACTCGAACCAGACCCGGGAAGGACTTTTCTTGATGACAGCGGCAAGCCGATCGGTCAAGTGAAGGGTGATGTGCGCCTGCAGGTTCAAACACCCTGGAAAGCCCAGACAAAACAGGAAATCGATCAACTGCTGAGTCGCCCGGGGATGTACACCTTGAAGCAAGAACCCGGTGAAACCTTGCTGATTCACCGCGGCCGCGACAACGTGATTGCACGCACACCGATCTACTTCGAGTCCGGTCGTTGTTTCATCGAACGTCCCGCCTGGCCCACCCTCCATGAGAAACGCTTCGACAGCATCAAAGCCCTGCTCAAGGCGCTGGACGACCGCGGAATGACCCTGGCCGGCTGGTCCGGCGCTTTGTAAACGGCAACAAAAAGGCCGCGTGAACAGTGTTCACGCGGCCTCGGTTTTTGCCTGCACTCACGTCATCAAGGCATGCGCGGGATCATTCCCACTCGATCGTCGCTGGCGGCTTGCTCGACACGTCGTAAGTAACGCGGGAGATGCCTTCGATTTCATTGATGATGCGGCCGCTGACGGTTTCCAGCAGCTCGTAAGGCAGGTGAGCCCAACGTGCGGTCATGAAGTCGATGGTTTCCACGGCACGCAGGGCGACAACCCAGGCGTAACGACGGCCATCGCCAACCACGCCTACCGACTTCACCGGCTGGAACACCACGAATGCCTGGCTGACCTTGTGGTACCAGTCGGCTTTACGCAGTTCTTCGATGAAGATGTGGTCGGCGCGACGCAGCAGGTCGGCGTATTCCTTCTTCACTTCACCGAGGATCCGCACACCCAGGCCCGGGCCCGGGAACGGGTGACGGTAGACCATGTCGTACGGCAGGCCGAGTTCCAGGCCCAGACGACGGACTTCGTCCTTGAACAGCTCGCGCAGGGGTTCAACCAGCTTGAGGTTCATTTCTTCCGGCAGGCCGCCCACGTTGTGGTGCGACTTGATCACGTGCGCCTTGCCGCTTTTGGCGCCAGCCGACTCGATCACGTCCGGGTAGATGGTGCCCTGGGCCAGGTACTTGATGTTGTCCAGCTTGCAGGATTCGGCATCGAATACGTCGATGAAGGTACGGCCGATGATCTTGCGCTTCTTCTCCGGGTCAACTCCCCCGGCCAGGTTGTTGAGGAACTGGTCCTCGGCGTTGGCACGGATCACCTTGACGCCCATGTTCTCGGCGAACATGGCCATCACCTGCTCGCCTTCGTGCAGGCGCAGCAGG
>CAYNGZ010000081.1:0-17968 GCA_964396695.1 uncultured Pseudomonas sp. | reverse complement strand
GGGTGGTGTGGCAGGGGAGCGGCCTATGAAGGCCGCCCCCTATGCCGATGTGCGCAGAAACCTGCTCATCGCATCGAAAGCATTATTGAAGTTGAACGCCTGGCTCGGCTTTTTTTGTTCGGGGGTGACGGAACTTGCGTCAGTG
Source organism: uncultured Pseudomonas sp. (assembly GCA_964396695.1). Taxonomy (GTDB): domain Bacteria; phylum Pseudomonadota; class Gammaproteobacteria; order Pseudomonadales; family Pseudomonadaceae; genus Aquipseudomonas. The sequence continues at coordinate 17,823 of CAYNGZ010000081.1, read as the reverse complement.
GTGCAATCAAAGAGAGCGGAAACAGGCTCGCCATTGCATAACCAGTAATCGCTTCAACTTCAGCGCGGTCTTTCGTGGCTTTGCCGTCAATATCCTCCCTTAATCCAATTTCAAGATTTCACCTATGAACCTACGCAAAATGGCAGTGGGGCTGTCGACCCTTGTTTTGTTCTCGACGGGTGCTGCAGAAGCTCGCAACTTGTTGGACTACATCAAACTACCCAGCCAGCATGAGGAGCAAGGGCACCGTTCAGGCTCCATCAGCCAGAGCGCGGCGATTGACCTGTACTCAAGCAAACAGAAACAGGCATCGTTTGATGGGTGCGCTGACCTGTTCCCGGCAGCCAGGCCGATCAGCACGGCCAGCGTGCCTGCAACGATGAAGCCCTTGGCCTTGTGTTCCGACAACTTTGCGGTGCTGTACTCGCAAACCAGCAAGACGCCACTGGTTGTGGTGGAGCGTCTTGATTCAGCCCAACTACAGGATGCCAAGGGAGAAGAGCGAACCAATCAGTTCTATCCGGACCCGCGTATCCCCAAAAGTGGGCGGGCAGAATTAAGCGACTACCGTGGACAACATCCGGCAGTGGATCGTGGCCATCAATCTCCGGCAGCGGATGCACCGAGTCCGAATGCAATGGCTCAGTCCTTTGCGCTGTCGAATATGGTGCCGCAGGACCCCACCAATAACCGGAAGATCTGGAGCAAGGTCGAGTCCGATGTCAGAAAGTTCGCGAAGCGAGCCGATGGCAATGTCTTTGTCTTTACCGGTCCGCTCTTCGACGCCGGCCATGCCACCGTTGGCGACAACAAGGTCTGGGTACCTACACGTCTGTTCAAGCTGGTTTACGACGCTTCCTCCAAGCGGGCCTGGGCCTATGTGTTACCCAACGCGGAAACCCGCATCGAGAAGCCGATGGACTACGAGACGTTCGTGAAGACCACGGGGCTCAACCTGCTGGGAAACCTACCGGTCTCGGGTTCGGTGGGGCGTTCCTGATCTTCGAGCGTTCACTTCCCTGAACCGTACGACTCTCCTCAATCGATCGGGATTTCGTTGCCGAAGCCATGCGCGCGCAGTATTTCCTCTTGCGCGCTGCCCAAACCTACATCGGTCACGCGGTGTACATGAGCGACATAGCCGGCTTTGGCAATGGCCATCAGGACAACATCACCGACGATTCTCAGGTTTGAGAATCCGGGATTGCGAGTCGGATCATCGCTTGCAAGCCGACGAAATGGCGCGCTTGGGCGCTTGCAGACGGGAAAATCCCTGCTTAACTCTGAACCTCCGGTCAGTCAGTGACTTGTAAGTCACGGAGGTTGCCCGGGCAGTCGCTCACGCTGTGCGCTGAGTTCAATTTGTTCAGGGAAGAAAATGACATGATGCCGAAAACTGCCATCGTCGAGATTTGCAAGAAGTACAAGGTTTATACCGAGCACTATCTCAACGCCGCCGCTGACAAAACGATCATTCTGGTCAACGGCTCGCTGGCAACTACCGCATCCTTTGCCCAAACGGTGCGTTACCTGCATCCGCGATTCAATGTGGTGCTATACGACCAGCCTTACGCCGGTCGGTCGAAACAACACAACCTTCATGGCCAACCGATCCGAAAGGAAGAGGAGGCAAAGATACTGCTGGAGTTGATCGAACACTTTTGCGTGCAGCATGTGCTGTCCTTTTCCTGGGGGGGCGCGGCGACCTTGCTGGCGCTGTCCCAGCGGCCGCGACGAATCGAGAGGGCAGTGATCAATTCATTTGCGGCGCGGATCAATACGCCGATGCGTGATTACCTGGAGAGCGGCCTGAACTTTCTCCAGGCCTGTGATCGGCCCAATGTCGGGCATTTGATCAACAGCACCATCGGCAAGCACCTGCCGTCGTTGTTCAAACGTTTTAATCACCGCCATGTCAGCAGCCTGGCCGAGCACGAATACCGGCAGATGCATTTTCACGTCAATGAGATCCTGACCCAGGACATCCACTGTTACGCTGCCTGTGCCGACGCGATCGACGTCCCGCTGTTATTCGTCAACGGCGAATGGGATGAGTACACCACGGTGGAAGATGCCCGGCTGTTTGCCGCTCATGCCCGTCAGGCCCGGTTCCATACCATCAAGAACGCCGGGCATTTCCTCGATATGGAACACCCGGCGGCCTGGCATGAGACACGGTTGGCCTTGCTCGGCTTTCTGCAGCCGGCTTGCGGGACGCAGGGCTTGGTCCGTGATCTCTCTTTCAGTAGAGCGTCAGTAGCGATTTGAGCTACGCCAGGACAACGTGTTTCAGCGTGGCGTTCAGTGCTGTGAACGCCGCTTCGGTGCTGGCCTTGTGGTTGGTGATCAGCACGTCGATACGTTCTGGCGAGCAGAAGGCGACGCGGCTCTCGACACCGATCTTGCTGTAGTCGGCGAGGATGACCACGCGCTCGGCATGCTCAACCATGGCGCGCGCGACTTCGGCTTCACGGTGGTCGTAGTTGCTGGCACCGCGCAGGGAGTCGATGCCGACGGGCGACAACAGCGCGAAGTCGGCCCGATAGCGGCCAATTTCTGCCACCGTGGTGCCACCCACCGTAGCCGGAGCACGGTCGTCGAGCGAACCGCCCAGTACGATCACCTCGTTGTGCTGGCCGCCCGGTATGGCGGGATTGCGCAATTGCAGCGCCACGTTGAACGAGTTGGTGATCACGGTGAGTCCGCCCAGCCTGGCCAGTTCTTCGGCGAGGATGACGGTGGTGGTGCCTGCGTCAATAAACACGGTTTGTCCGTGCGACAGCAGGCCGACCGCAGCGCGCGCGAGGTCACGCTTGAATTTGACGTTGATGTACGCCCGTTCGGCGATGGGGGCTTCGTCCTCGACGCGGATGGCGCCGCCGTGTATCCGCTTCAACTCCCCCAGGTTTTCCAGAGCGACCAGGTCGCGCCGCACGGTCTCGCGTGAAACATTCAGTTCCGTGACGATGCGGTCGGTGGTGACGCGCTGCAAGGTCGATAGCAGTGCGCGGATTCGCTGGTAACGCTCTTCTTGCCACATGCTGGGTGTCCTTGCTGTTTGAGTCGCTGTCCGAGCAGGCATTGTGGAGGGGCGTCGGTCACTGTCAAGTTCAACCCGGCCCTCAGCAGCAGGGGGCAGACTCAGTCCGCGAATCATGAAATTGTAATATTGTGGCAATATTGTTTTTTTGTGTATTTGAAGATAGCCTCGTGGCCGGACAGTATTTCCCCTCGTCCTGATTTCGAAACACGCTTTCGCCTTTGCCTCGGTTGTAACCTATCGTCTAGAAGTAGGAGCTATACCATGCAGCGTCGCCAGTTTCTGAACACCCTCGCTACCGTTTCCGTCGTAAGCCCACTGTTGTTGTCCTCTCGTATAACGCAAGCCGCCACGCCCACGGCCACACCGAGCGCGCTGGATCCGGCACGCTGGTCGCCGCTCAATGCCCAGCGCCTGCAGGCGGTGATTGACCAGCACGGCATCAAAAGCGCGTCCTACCGTCCTGAGCAGCGCCCGTACGCGGTGTTCGACTGGGACAACACCTGCATCATGAACGACTGTGAAGAAGCGCTGCTGGTCTACCAGATCAATCATTTGCAGTACAAGCTGACGCCCGATGAGTTCGCCGCCGTGCTGCGCCAGGATGTGCCGAACGGCGCGTTCATGAAGGACTACACCACGGTGGACGGCAAGCCGGTCACCATGGAAGACATTGCCAGCGACGTGGAAGCGGACTACCGCTGGCTGCACGCCAACTACAAGGGACTGGCGGGTGACAAGAGCCTGGAAGAGATCCAGGCCAGCGAGCAGTACAAGGACTTTCTCGCCAAGCTCTACTTCATGTACGACGCGATCTGCGACAGCTACCCGGTGGAGATCGGTTACAAGTGGATTTTGTACTTCTACAAAAACATGACCACGGCCGAGTTGCAGGCGATGGCCGAGGCCTCCAACAACTACGCCATCGGCGACGCGCTGCGCAAGGTCAAGTACGAGAGTTCACGCACATTGCCGGGCAAGGCCGGGGTGGTGGCGGACACCCATTTCCATGGTATCCGCATCCATGAGGAGATCCGCGGCCTGATGCACACGTTGCGCGCCAATGGTATCGACGTCTACGTCAGCACCGCCTCGATCGACGACGTGGTGCGCGTGTTCGCCGGCCATCCCAACTACGGTTATGGCGTGCCGCCCGAGAACGTGATCGGCCTGCGCATGGCGATGGAAGACGGCAAGTACACCAGTCGCTATCTGCCGGGCTGGCACTTCAACTACGGACCGGGCAAGACCGTCGGTATCAAGAACGTGCTGGTTAAGGAGAAGGGCTACGGCCCGGTGCTGGTGGCCGGCGACAGCGACGGCGATGCCTGGATGCTGCGCGACTTCAACGACACGGCGGTGGGCGTGATCGTCAACCGCATGAAGAAGGGCGAGATCGGCGCCGACAGCCAGCAGGCCGCCGCCCAACTGGGCAAGCCGGACGCCCGTTTCATCCTGCAGGGGCGCGACGAGCATACGGGTCTGATGATTCCGGACGAAAAGTCGCTCAAGTACGGTAAAGACGAACGTAAGCTGCTGGCTTGATGGCAGTGGCTCGCGGGTGGTTGACTGCCATCCGCGAGCCGCATCGCGCTTTCAGGCAACCTTTATCTGCGTCTCTGGCAGATCATAGGCCGCATGGGCCAGCAAACGTTCAATGGCGCCGGTCAGCAGGTTCTCCAGCAATTCGTCCCGCTCCCGATCCTCCAGCCGGTGTAGCGCCAGCCAGCTGGGTGCGCTGTTGAGCACACTGGCAATGGCGTGCCCGGCGGCCAGTAGCCCTTGTTCACTGAGTCGGGGCAACGGGCAGAGGATCAGCAACAACTGCCGTTCGTAGCGCTCCTGCAACTGCCGCACGCGTGCCTGCTGATCTTCGTTCAGGCACCCGCAGTCGCGTTCCACCAGACGAAAATGCCAGGGCATTTCCCGATGCAGGTTCAGGTGCGCGTGGATGATGTTTTGCAGGCTGTCGCGCAGGTCCCGCGGTTGTCGTTCGAGACGTCCGAGGGTGGCTTGCAGCTCCTCGTAAAACTCCTCGATCAGGTCGAGCAGCAAGTGCTGTTTGCTGGGGTAATGGTGATACAGCGAGCCTGGAGCAAGCCCCAGGCAGGTCGCCAGCTCACGCATGCCGACCTGGCCGAACCCCTTGCTGGCGAACAGCTCCAGGGCCTTGTCCCGGCTCTCGGCAAAGCGTGAGCAACGCTCAGCCATAAGTATGAAAACCGCGTCCGGTCTTGCGGCCCAGATAACCGGCCGCGACCATTTCCTTGAGCAGTGGAGCAGGGCGGTACTTGCTGTCGTTGAAGCCGTCGTAGAAGGCTTCAATGATTGCCAGCAACGTATCCAGGCCAATCAGGTCGGCCAGCGCCAGTGGACCTATTGGCTGGTTGCAGCCCAGACGCATGCCCGCATCGATGTCTTCGGCGCTGGCCAGGCCTTCCTGAAACACCAGGATCGCTTCATTGATCATCGGCACCAGAATCCGGTTCACCACAAAGCCCGGACGGTTGCCGGCGGTGATCGCGGTCTTGCCCAGGCGTTGCGCCAGTTCCAGGGCCAGAGCGTGAGTGGCGTCGCTGGTTTGCAGGCCGCGAATCACTTCGATCAGCCCCATCACCGGCACCGGGTTGAAGAAGTGCAGGCCGATGAAGCGCTCCGGCGAACTGACACTGGCGGCGAGCTCGGTGATGGACAACGATGAGGTGTTGGAGGCAATCACGCAGTCGGCGCTGACCTGAGCGGCGATCTGTTGCAACACCCGCCGTTTCAGGTCGAGGTTTTCGGTGGCGGCCTCGATCACCAACTGCACGTTGTGCAGGGTGCTGTAGTCGGTGCTGGTGCGGATCTTGCCCAATGCCGCGAGCTTTTGCGCCTCGGTCAGCGACGCCTTGGCGACCTGCCGGTCGAGGTTCTTGCCCACGGTCGCCAGCGCTTTTTGCAGGGCGCTGTCGGAGATGTCCAGCAAGGTCACGTTAAAACCGGCCAGTGCGCAGATTTGCGCAATACCGTTGCCCATGGTGCCGGCGCCGATGACGCCAATGTTCTGCAGATTCATCGTCATGTCCTTGTGATCAAACCCGTTCAAACAACACGGCGATGCCTTGGCCGCCGCCGATGCACATGGTCGCCAGGGCGTAACGGCCCTGAGTTCGATGCAGTTCATGAATGGCTTTGGTGGCGATAATCGCACCGGTGGCGCCTACCGGATGGCCCAGCGAGATGCCTGAACCGTTGGGGTTGACCTTTTCCGGATCGAAGCCCAATTCTTGCGCGACGGCGCAGGCCTGGGCGGCGAAGGCTTCGTTGGACTCGATGACGTCAAGGTCGGCAACAGTCAGGCCTGCGCGCTTGAGCACCAGTCGAGTGGCGGGAATCGGTCCCAGTCCCATCATCGACGGTTCAACGCCAGCGTGGGCATATCCCACCAGTCGGGCCATAGGCTTGAGGCCTTGTTCCTGGACAACTTGCCCGGTGGCCATGATCAGCGCGCCAGCGCCATCATTGAGGCCAGAGGCATTGCCGGCGGTGACACTGCCGTCTTTTTTGAAGGCGGGTTTCATGCGGCTCAATTGCTCGACGTTGACCTCAGCCCGTACATGCTCATCCGTGGCAAACGACACCGTCCCTTTGCGGGTCGCGACTTCAATCGGCACGATCTGCCCGGCAAACCGTCCTTCGGCAATTGCCCGGGCCGCCCGCTGTTGGCTCAGCAGTGCCAACTCATCCAGGGTCTGACGGCTGATGCCGTAGTGCTCGGCGATATTTTCCGCGGTGATGCCCATATGGAAACCGGCAAACGGGTCTTGCAGCACGCCGAGCATGTAGTCGATGGCCTGCATGTCGCCCATTCGTGCGCCCCAGCGCGCTTGCGGTAACAAGTACGCGCCGCGGCTCATGGACTCGACACCACCGGCCAGCACGGCTCCGGCGTCCCCCAGCCTCAAACTTTGCGCCGCACTGACAATCGCCTGCAGACCCGAACCGCAGAGGCGATTGACGTTGAAGGCGGGCGTCTCTTTCGGCAGACCGGCATTCATTGCCACGGCCCGGGAAATGTAGGCGTCGCGCGCCTCGGTCGGGATCACATGCCCCATCACCGCATGACCGATGTGTTCGGGCGCAAGACCTGATCGTTCAATCGCTGCGCGGCAAACGTCGGTGGCCAACTGGATTGGCGACACATCCTTGAGTGAGCCGCCAAAGCTGCCGATGGCAGAACGGAGCGCGCTCACCACAAAAATATCGGAATGGTTCATGTTGGTTCCCTGAAAGAGGTCTTTTTTGTTGGACACGAGTCTAGAATCAGCAGCGCCGCTGATCTATGCCAAAACTGTTCAAGGGCGATGGCGTTTTTTGCCACTTCAGACGATGGGAGAGAGACGATCACATGCGGGAAACGGATTCGGTAGCGGTCTACTTCATGTATCCCATGATCCATGCGCTGCGTGAGAATCCGCAGCGTTTGCGCTCGGTCCTTGAGCAGGCGGGCATTGATCCGTTACTGATGGATCAGCCGGCGGCACGGGTGCCGGCCACGGCTTTCGCCGCGTTATGGCTGGCGCAGATTCGTGAGTTGGACGACGAATTTTTCCGCTTGGACTCCCACGGTATGCCACCGGGCAGTTTCGCCTTGATCTGTCGGGCATTGATTCAGGAGCCGACGCTGGAAAAAGCCATGCGTCAGTGCCTGGCCAATTTCGCGCTGTTCCTGCGCGACTTTCGCGGCACGTTGACGGTGCGGGGCAAACGAGCGGTCATCGGCTTGCAGACGCTGGCGCAAAACAGCGACGTGGCGCATTTCGGTGAAGAGACCTTTCTGGTGTTGATGATCAGTTTGTTGTGTTGGCTGGGCGGACGACGCATTCCCATCGACCGTGCGGACTTTCGCCATGCGCGTTTGTCGCTGCGTGATGACACCTTGCTCTGGGGCGCCAATCTGACCTTCGGCGCCGAGCGCACCGAGATTGAATTCGACAGTCGTTATCTGCAATTGCCGGTGGTTCAGGACCTTGTTTCACTCAAGGCCTTTTTGCGCAGTGCGCCGCAATGGCTGGTGATTCGTTTCCGTAACCAGCAGGGTCTCGCGTCGCAGGTCCATCAGCGTTTGCGTAACAGCCATTACAGCCAATGGCCGACCCTGGAAGCCTTTGCCATCGAGCAGCATCTGAGCCCCAGCACCGTTCGCCGAAAGCTGGAGCGTGAAGGCTGTTCATTTCAGGAAATCAAGGACGAAGTGCGTCGTGGCGTTGCCTTCGAACAACTGCGCCAGACCCGGACAAGCATCACCGCGATTGCCGAACAGATCGGGTTTCAGGAGCCTAGCGCGTTCCATCGGGCATTCAAGAAGTGGACCGGCGAGAGTCCGGGTCGTTATCGGGCGAGGTTTCAGGGCAAGCGCCTCGATGCCTGATCTGTACTCCCATAAAAACGCCACTCACTGCAGAGGCGTTTTTATGGGCGCGTGATGGGGCTACAGCACCGAAAAGAACGGAATCATTCACTGGTCCGTTTCGCAATTGACCATCCATGGCACCCCGAAACGGTCAACCAGCATGCCGAAGCGTGCCGCCCAGAACGTCGCCTCCAGTGGCATCTGAATGGTGCCCTGGTCCGCCAGCGCCGTGAAGATTCGCTCGGCTTCAGCAATGCTGGTGACATTCAGAGAGACGGAGCAACCGCTGATGCCGTGGTAGGGCCGATCAGGCGTGGTGTCGGACCCCATGAGGGCCTGGTCGCCGACCACCAGCCGGGTATGGATGATCAGGTCATGGTAACTAGCCGGCATCTGATCGCGGGCCGGTGATTCGCCGAAGGTCATCATCATTTCAAGGGTGCCTTGCAGGCATTGCGCGTAGAACGTGAAGGCTGCTTTGCAATCACCGTTGAAGATCAGGTAAGGATTGATTTTCATCGTCAGCTCCAGGAATGCAGAAGGAAAGGGCGCTGCTGGTTCCAGCATGTGCCCACGTGAGTCAAACCAGAGGACAGCTCGTCCTCTGTTATTCAGGCATCTGCTACACCAAGGTAGTGTGCGGCAAACCCAGCAGGTCGGTCAGCGTATTGATGATAGTTTGTTGCCGGGCGCGGTGTGCCTGGTGTTCGGCTTCTGCGGCGGCGACATCGGCGGCGCAGTGTGGACAGGTCACTTCGTGTGCGTGGATGTACTGCAAGCAACCACGACACAGCGCCAGTTGCGGCGGAATACGGCCCTCATCAGGCGACTTCTGGCCCTGGTTCGCCCAGGCCAGTTTGATCACCTGGCCGCTGTCACTGACGCTGTTGACCTTCTCGCCGGTATCGATGCGTTCGGTAATCAGGTCAAAACGTCCGACGGCGAAGGACGCCTTTGCTGCGTCCTCGAGTTTGACAATTCGCTCGCGCAGTCCCTTTTTTTGCAGGTCCAGTGCGCGGTAATGGCAGTAGGGATTGTTGCCGGGTTTGCCGAGCAGGGAGTGCGAGGTCCAGGTGCAGCCACCGCGACAGACATCGTTGTAGTAGCAGCTTCGGCAGTAGCCCCACAGGTCGTCGACGCCGCGCAGGCGGCCAAAGTGCATGCCTTCGCTGTAATGCCAGATATCGTGCAGGCTCATGTTGCGTACGTTGCCGCCCGAAAACCCGACGGTTGCCAATGAAGGGCAGCCCTTGACGGTGCCGTCGGCCTCGAGTGCGAGCACGGTTTGCCCGGCGGCGCAGCCGCTCCAGTGCACGCGCTCGTCGCCGAAGCCACGCCACATATGTTCATACGGGCCGTAGTAACCAATGTTATTGCCGACGTTCATCAGCAGGCCGCGATCGACACCTTCGCGGTAGAGATGCGCCAGTAACGGCATCACTTCCAGCAGTTGGTAGGGTTGCAGCAGCAACTCCGGGTGATCGACAGCATTGCCCATGGCGACCGTCAGCTGGATCTGCCAGTGGGTGGCGCCGAGTTCGATGATCAGGTCCATCAGTTCGGGCAAATCGGGCAGGGTGGCCGCGCCGATCTGGGTGTTGACGCTCACTGCCAGTCCGGATTGTTTGGCACGCCGCAAGGTGTCTACTGCCTTGTCGAACGAGCCCGGCACATTGCGCACGGCGTCATGCAACGGGGCCAGTCCATCCAGCGAAACACCGACGCCATTGAGCCCAGCGTCAACGGCTGCCTGCATTTTTGCAGGTGTCAGGTTGCGTCCGCCGGTCTGGATGGCGCAATACATGCCGTGATCGTGAATGGCCTGGATCAGTCGGGTCCAGTCCTTGCGCAAATAGGCTTCACCGCCGATCAGGGTGATCTCGCGGGTGCCGAGTGCCGCCAGGGAGTCGATGACGTCCAGGCACTCCTGGGTGTTCAGCTCATCGGGGCGTCGATGGCCTGCGCGTGAGCCGCAATGCAAGCATTTGAGATCGCAGGCCAGGGTGATTTCCCAGACCACATGGACCGGTACGTAGCGTTTGAGGTCGGTTTCACTGAGGTAACGGGCAGGGCGATTGTCTGACATGGGAAATCCTTGCGCACAGACACGTACGCGGCACGGGTCCTTGGAAGTGTTCGCGCTGTCCTTGGCATCAATGGCGCGAGCGGATTTACCTTTGGGGTTGAAAGGTCCCGGGCTCGGCCAGTGGCAGTTTGGCCAAGCCCGGGCAGTGCCGGTTAGCGTGCTTCCAGTCGGGCGATTTCTGCGTTCAACTGCTCCAGCGCACTGCGCAAGGCACCGCTGCTGGCCAGTTGCTGTTCACCCTGGCTCACCACGGCTTTCAGTTGCGCCAGGTCACCGCTGGCTTGTGCTTGCTGTACCGCGACGGCGTAGAGCGGCACGTGAGGATGGTGCGGATGTTCCGGATGTTCCGGGCGCAACGCCGGGGCCTGGCTGACAGCCGCGTGTCTCACGGTGGTCCAGTGGTCCTGATCGTAGTACTTGTAGTCGGCAAAACCGCTGGCCCAATCGCCACCTAGAATGCCCTGCAGGTGGAAGGTCTGGGCGATCTGGCTGTAAGGGCCGCTTGGGCTGCCATCCAGGCTGAGGATGATGTGGCTTTCCGCCTCGGGGATCAGTTTGGCCTCGGTGTAGTTACCCCATACCCGGGCACGGAAGTTGAGGGGTGGGTAGGTGCTTTGAAAAATGCTCGCCACACCGCTGACTTTCTTGTTGACGGTATCCACCAGCAGATCCAGGGTCAAAACCGGTGCGCCGAGTAGCGAGCTGGAAACGTTGAGGCGTGTGTGAAATAGTCCGATTGACATGGTGCAACTCCCTTAATTGTATTCAGGACAAGCCAGGCACGTTCAGTTGCCGGTCAGCGGCGTTCCAGCCTGCTGATTTCACCCTTGGCCGCCTCAAGCGCACTTTGCAGTTGTGGTTGCTGGTCCAGTTGTTGTTTGGCAAGGCTGGCCAGATTTTTCATCTGGGCCAGGTCACCGCTGGCAATGGCACTCTGAATCGGCGCGGCGTACAGCGGCATGATCGGCGGATACGGCAGGATTACCGGGCCCGGTTCCAACGGCAGTGGGTAGGCTTTGGAAGGCACCGACTCGACAAGATGGGCGGGCGCATTGACCTTGACCCAGCGCTGACCATTGAAGTACTCGTAGTTGGCGACGCCTGTTTTCCAGTCGCTACCGACCACCAGATGCAATTTGAAATTCACAATGGAGTTAGAACCCGGGCCGCCATTGTTGCCTTGAGCGGTGATCAGGATTTTGCTGACACCGGGCTTCATGACTGTCAGGTAGGTGTACTCACCCCAGACATCGGAATGCACATCCAGCGGCGGGTTGGTTGCCTGAGTGATTGCGGCAGTACCGCTTACCGTCTGTTCAGGTGTAAACACCAGAAGATTGAGTGCCAGGTTTTGTGCGCCCGCTCCTGAAGTACCAATTTGATAGCAGAGTGGGAATAAACCGACAGCGTGTTGGTTAGAACCAGACATAATTGCCTCCATTGCAAAAGATAGAGTGGAAAAAGCGTTAGTGCTTTTCCAGGCGAGCAACTTCCTTAGCCAACTTTTCGTAAGCGATACTGAGCTCTTTGGGTTCCGGCTTGGAGGTATCGCGTTGTTTCAGTAAAGCCTTCATTTGCGGCAGCTTGCCTTCCGAGATCGCGTTTTGAATCGCGACCCCGTAAGGGGGGATCGGGTGACGAGTTGAGGTGCTCATAACGAACCCTTCCGTGGTGTGTGCGAACACTGCTGTCATCAGCAGTTTTTGCAGTTAAGCAGGCGTTGATAAATATGCAATGGGCAATGAGTGAGTGCGGGTGTTAAATTTTATTCATTAATAGCGACGCGTTAGGGAGTTGGCTGCTTGATATTAAGATTGGCGATGAGAAGGGCTTGTTCAGTTCTTTCCTCATAAGAGAGACAAATTTTTATCGCCATTCATAATTAATTTCTTCAGCTGTTTTTTTTGCGTGCTAATTGGACGATAGTTCCAATAAGTGCGTTGCCTTTTGTGGATGTTCAGCCGTATTGCGCGGCGATTCGTCGAATGATCTGTAACGCCTCCTCGCGCAGTAACGGCTGTTTCATCCGTTCGGCCAGCCATGTCATTTGCCGCGAGTACTCGCAGGCGACCACCGCCTCGACCTCTTCCCCCTTGCACAACAACGCGATGAAGGCGTATTGCTCGGGGTTGCCTTCGAAGACGATCCGGTCCCATTGGTCGGCGTGACCGAGCATCTCGAAGGTCTTGTCGAAGTGATACGTCCAGAAGAACGGCACATCTGCGTAGCGTGTTTCACTGCCCAACATGTTTTGCGCAGCGATCCGCGCCTGTTGCTGGGCCAGGCGCCAGTGCTCGATACGTGTGGGGATACCTTGCAATGTGAAGGACGCGATGTCGCCGGCAGCCCACAGGCCAGGCGCGGCGCACATGCCATCGTTTACCGGTAACCCGCCATCGTCGTCCAGCTCAACGCCGTCGAGCAGATCGGTGACCGGGCTGACGCCGATGCCGATCAACACCAGGTCGGCGGGAAGTCTCTGACCGTTTTCGAGCAGAACCGCCTCGACATGTTCCTGACCTTCGAACGTCTTCGGCTGGGTATTGGCGTGGAAGACCACGCCGTTGTCTTCGTGCAGCGCCAGAATCGCCATGCCGATGCGCTCACCGAACAGCGTGCTGAACGGTGTTTCGCGGTGCGTGACCACGCTGACTTCCAGACCCAGGTTGCGCAAGGCCGATGCCGACTCCAGGCCAATGAAGCTGCCACCGATGATGACCACGCGCGCGCCGGGCTTTGCCGTCTGGAGGATGCGCTCGGCGTCCGCCCGTGAGCGCAACGTCAGGATGTTGTGCAGATGCGCGCCCTTTACCGACAGCGGTCTGGGTTCGCCGCCACTGGCCAGGAGCGCGGCGTCGTAGTCGAAGGTGCGCCCGTCAGCCAGGGAAACCCTTTTGGCGGCTACATCGAGGCGGATGACCTCGCCATGAACACGCTCGATTTGCCATTCGCTGTAAACGCACTCATCCAGCAGCGGAGGAGTGTCTTCAGGGGACATTTCCCCGGCAAGAACGTATTTGCTCAGCACCGTCCGGTCATAGCCGGGGGCCGTTTCGCGATCGATCAATACCAGGCGACCGGCAAAGCCGTGTTCACGCAGAGCGGCGGTTGCCGCTGTTCCCGCAGCGCCTGCACCGACAATCACGAAGCAGCGTGAATCAGGTGCACGATTCACTTCGATGGGGGCAAGGGGCTGGTCGTCGACGTGGACGTCACCATCGACCACCTTGACCGGATAGCGGGTCAGTCCACTCAGCGCTGGCGGCTCGCACACCTGGCCGTCCTCGACCGTGAACATCGCCTTGTGCCACGGGCAAATCAGTCGACCATTGCAGACAATACCTTCGTCCAGTGGGGCCTGCGCATGCGGACATTCGCCCTGGTAGGCGTAGACCCGTTCGCCGGCCCGTAGCAGTACGATCTTCAGTGAACCGATTTCTATGCGAGTATCACGGTCTTCTCGAAGGTCGGCAAAACGGGCGACGTTGTGCAGGGACATGACAACTCTCCGGGGCGGGATTTTCCGTTGGCGTCGGCAGCGGCGGGGGAGATTGAGTGAAACTGCGGCCCCGTTTGTCATGCCCGACTCTTACAGTAAAGCAGCGAAAGCGGGTGGCCATTGAAGCCCTTCGTCAACGTTCTCAGGATCGCTTGCGATCCGTTACACGCTATGCAAGCTTCATGATTCAACCTGACTGATGGCCTTTCATATGACTGATAGCAGCTCCGGCAAACACGCTCCCAGCGCCCAAGACATTGTCGCTGCACTCGACCTGGAACCTCATGTGGAAGGTGGTTTTTACCGCAGAACCTTTCAGTCTGATCACCAGGCCATGCTCGAGACCGCGGGTGGCCGGCGTTATGCGATGACCTCGATCTACTACCTGCTGACGGGCACGTCTCCCGTCGGCCACTTCCATTTGAACAGGTCCGACATCGTTCATTACTACCATGTGGGCGATGCCATTCAGTACTTCCTCGTTTACCCGGACGGCACATTGAAAACCGTGCTGATGGGCAATGACGTCACTGCCGGGCAATGCCTGCAACTGCACGTGCCGGGCGGCGTCTGGAAAGCTTCGCAGCTGCTGGATGGACCGGCAGCGTATGGCCTGATCAGTGAAGCCGTTTCGCCGGGGTTCGATTTTGCGGATATGCAATTGGGCAGTCGGCGCATGCTCGGCGAGCTGTTTCCAGAGCATTCGGCGTTGTTTGAGCAGTTGGCGCGAGCATGAAGCGTTGGAGGGAGAGGGTGTTGCGTTGGTGAAATTTGTGCTGTAGTTTTTCATGAAATTATAAAAACATAATTTCATGGGTGCCCGAATGTTTCAGCAATCCTCGCAGCATGTCGCCAGCTATTACGCCCACAGTTGCGCTGATCGCCTGTTGAATCGAGCCGCTTTGGAAGGTGAGCAAAATACCGAGGTGCTGATCATCGGGGCTGGTTTCAGTGGTCTGCATACCGCCTTGCGCCTGCCGTTGGCGCGCAAGCGCGTGACGTTGCTGGAAGCCAGTCGTGTTGCCTGGGCCGCCTCGGGGCGCAATGGTGGGCATCTGAATCCGCTGAAACTGGCGCTCGACCCGGCTGCAGCCATCGAACGCGCTGGCGGCTGCATCTACGAGCAGAGCAAAGCGCTGAGCTATCGCGAAGCAGGCGATCAGTACGTGGTCACCACTGAGTGCGGGAGCCCTGGGGCGGGCATATCGATCTCCTGACATAGGTCGGCGTGGCGACCTCTACTGGCTACAGGGCTATTCCGGGCATGGTGTGCTCCCGACGCTGGCCGCCGCCCGTGCCGTGTCCGATGCGATTCCCGGTCAGCTGGATGAGTTGGCCTTGTACCTGGGGTTGAGTAATGGCAGCTTCCCCGGCGGTAAATACCTGGCAGCGTCATTGGAAGCCATCGGCAAGGCCTGGTACCGACCGCGCGACAGCATTTGATGAGTCATCTTCCGGAATTCCTGGCATGAACAAGCAAGAAGAAATCGCTGCGCTGGCGATCCTGATTCACGATCTGCGCAAGCACAAGAAATACACCCTCAAGGAGCTGGCCGACAAAATCGACCGGTCTGTCGGTTTCCTTTCGCAAGTCGAGCGCGGCTTGTCTCGGCCGACAGTGGCGGACCTGACGGCGATCAGCGAAACCCTCGGGGTGCCGACCACCTATTTCTACAGCCTGCCAAAACCCAAGGTATTGCCTTGGGTGACCCGGCCGGATGAACGACGCACGCTGTATTACGCCAACGGGATTACCGACATTCTGGTCTCGCCGAAAATCAGGGCTTCCTTCTCGATGCTCGAAAGCCAGCTGGAGGCCGGTGCCAGCAGCGGCGAGCGGCACTTGAGCGACAGCTCGGAGCAGGGCGGCTACGTCCTGGAGGGCGCGCTAACACTGTGGTTGAGCGATGACGACGAGCCGGTCACCTTGCAGGCTGGCGACAGTTTTCAGCTCGACAGTCACACGCGTTGTCGCTACGGCAACCTCACTGATCAGCTCACGCGAGTGCTTTGGGTTTACACCTGATAACAATAAAGGGAACAACGATGATGGATGCTGCCTGCTCTGACTTGCTGGCCGAGGTTCGTGCTTTTCGGCAACGCTACCCCGAGGTGCGTTATGTCGACCTGATTTCCCTGGATATTCCGGGGCATTTCTACGGCAAACGTTATCCGATCGAGATGCTCGAAAAGGTGGCGGCTGGCAGCGCTCTGAAGCTGCCGCAGAACTGCGTGTTACTGGGTGTGCAGGGTGGGCTGTTCAAAATCGGCGACTACTGTTTTAACGACGGCGACCCGGATGCTTTGCGTCGCTTGGTGCCAGGCACGCTCAAACCGGTGAGCTGGGAATCCAGGCCGCTGGGGCAGATGCTGATCACCTCGGACGGCACCGAAAAACCGATTGTCTTCGAGCCGCGTGAAGTCCTGGCAAACGTGCTGGAGCGTTTGCGTGGCAAAGGCATTCATCCGGTAGTGGCGTTCGAACTGGAGTTCTATCTGTTCGATAAACAACTGCGAGAGGGGCTGCCACAGTACCCGCGCGATCTGCTGTCGGACGATGCCGATGACCAGCCGAACATGCACATCGAGCGACTCTCGCGCTTTTCTCCGGTGCTTGATGAAATGGTCGAGGCGGCACGGGCGCAAGGCATCGATACCACGGTGATCACTGCCGAACTTGGGCCGGGCCAGTTCGAGATCAATTTCGGGCACCTGGATGACGGCCTGCGCGCTGCCGACTGGGCAGCGCTGTTTTGCCGTAGCACCCGTGGCGTTGCGCTCAAGCACGGTTACCGCGCCAGCTTCATGGCCAAGCCTTACTTGCAGCACCCGGGCAGCGGCATGCATGTGCATGTCAGCCTCTATGACGCTGAGGGTAAAAACCTGCTGGCGGCCAACCAGCAGCAGGCGTTACGGCATGCAGTGGCCGGTTGTCTGGAACTGCTGCCGCATTGCATGCCGATCTTTGCGCCGAACCAGAATGCCTTTCGGCGTTTGGGTGGCACGGTGAACGCGGCGACACGTGCCAGCTGGGGTTTCGAGGATCGCGATGCCTGTGTGCGGATCCCCGAATCGGATTCGAAAAACCTGCGGATCGAGCATCGCCTGGCCGGCGCGGATGCCAACCCGTATCTGGTGCTGGCGGCGATTCTGGTGGGATTGGAGCAGGGGCTGGAGGCCGGTCGGGAGCCAATCGCGGCGCTCAATGAAGACCGCAGCAGTGGAATCGACTTCCCGCTGGAAATGCTTGAGGCGGTGCGCGCCATGCAGCATCAACCACAACTGCGTGAGGGTCTGGGAGCGGAGTTTGTTGATGTTTACTGCGAGAACAAGCGCCAGGACCATCTGGCCTTTATGCAGGAGATCAGTGCACGCGAATATCGCTGGTACCTGTAATGAGTGCCGACTCAGTGTTGTTGGCTGAGTCGGCGCTCCTTCCCTGGTTACTTAAGAAATGCCTGCATGTCGCTGTTCAGTTTCTTGAGCGCTGCCTTGAAGTCGTTGGCGGTAACCTGTTGGTTTGCATTCTTCAACTGTTCACCGAAAACCTTGCGCACGACTTTGGCCACGGTTTGGCCGCTTTTGGCGTCAACCATCTCGGCTTCGATGTACAGCTCGGTGTCCTGATCGCGGTGGCCGGTGGCTGCCTGAGTCGCACCTATTGCGGCCGCAACCGGAACCACTTCGTACCATTTCATGCCTTCGTTGGACGCGCTGACCCCGGTAATCGCGGCACGTACGATCAGGACTTGCGAACCGGCAGGGGCCGATTGAACGTTCGGTACCACGCGGTACTTCTGGCTCAG
>CAYNGZ010000080.1:0-18151 GCA_964396695.1 uncultured Pseudomonas sp. | reverse complement strand
CCGATTTACTTCCAACCCCGCAAGACAGCACAAGTGGCACCGGAGAAACTCCCGCAAGCCATCGGCGCTGACGGCACGGTCGATAATCACAAGTTGCAGGCTATTCTCGAAAGCGAGCTGGGCCGCAGTCTCCCTCTGGATGACCCGCGCCTGATCCAGCACAAGGGCAATGTTCAACAACTGGCCATGCTCGGTCTGCAACCCGCTGCTTGATGCACACCACTGAGGGAACGCTTCACCTATGACCAGCAGCACGGAACACGCTCGTCTGTTACGCCTGGCTACCCGCGCTTCGGTGGCGGTGGCAAGCATCCTGATTGTCGCCAAGGCCATTGCCTGGTGGCTGAGCGGATCGGTGAGCATGCTCGCCGGGCTGACGGACTCGGCACTCGACGGCGTGACGTCGCTGCTCAATCTGTTGGCGGTGCATTACGCGTTGCGCCCGGCCGATGACGATCACCGCTACGGGCACGGCAAGGCGGAATCCTTGTCGGGCATGGCCCAGGCCCTGTTCATCGGAGGCAGCGCGGTATTGATCGCGTACCAGGCATTCGAGCGCCTGAAACACCCGGAACCGGTGGGCGCGCCGTGGATCAGCATTGGCGTGATTATCTTTTCCCTCGTCCTGACGCTGGCGCTGCTGGTGCTGCAACATCGGGTCATCCGCGAAACCGGCTCCAACGCGGTGCGCGCCGACTCGCTGCATTACCGTTCCGACATGATGCTCAACGGCAGCATCCTGGTGGCGTTGGTACTGGCCGGTTTTGGCTGGCATCAAGTCGATGCCTGGTTCGGCCTGGGGATCGCCTTCTACATTCTGTGGAGCGCGATTCAAATCGCCCGGGAAAGTTTTGCCGTGTTGATGGATGAAGAACTGCCGCCAAACGTCAGTCAGCACATGCTTGAACTGGCATGCAGCGTGCCCGGCGTACTCGGTGCACACGACTTGCGCACGCGGATCTCCGGCAGCCACTGGTTCGTGCAATTACACCTGGAATTGCCGGGGGAACTGACGCTGTCAGTCGCCCATGGCATCAGCGATCAAGCGGCGGATGCCATTCAGACCGCTTACCCGCGAGCCGAAGTGCTGGTGCACGCCGACCCGCAGGAAGTGGTGAAGGCCGCCCGGGATCAGTAAGTGACCTGATAACCGCGTGAGACCAGGCAATTGCCCTCGGCCTGACGGTAAGTCTGTACCACCTGTGGCGCCGGCTGATACGTCACGGTCCGTGGATCAAACTCACTCTGCTGGACCGCCCAGCGATAGCAATCGTAACCGTCCTGATTGACCTGCTCGGGCGACTGCCCGTTGGCCGGGTACGCCACCACGTCATAACCGTTGCTGAAGGGTTGCGGTTGCGGGTTGCTTACCGGCGGCTCAACCACGACGTAGTCCTGAGTGCTCTCCTCGTACGCGTAGTACGCACCTGCCGCCAGAAACATCAGTGCGCCACCGATCCAGACCTCCTGAGCGTAATCAGGCAGATACCTCACACGAATCCCGCGCGGCGGTTCAACCACCACATAACGCGGCCCATGCGGGCGATACCAGTAGCCACCGGAGTAGAAATAGTCCTGCCCACGGTAGGGCACACGGTCGTGGCGTTCAGGGAAGCGGTCGACCATGTAACCCGGCCGATACCGCGGACCATCGCCCCAGCCATCGCCATGTCCTTCCGGACGTCCTGGCCAGCGACGATCATCCCGATGGTCATCGTGACCACCGGCCTGCCAATGCGGGTTGTAATCGTTGCGCCGTGGAATGTCCCGATAGTAGCCACGCTGTGGCTCCTCGGTCTGGCGAACAGTGTCCGGACGGCTCTGGATCGGCAGATTATTCGCGGGCACTGGCGCTGGTCGGCCTTGAACCTGACCGTTGGCGTCGTGTCGCTGACGGTTCTGCCAGTCGCCACCCTGATTCTGACCGTTGTGTTCGAACTGCCGGCTGTTGTCGCCATGAATGACTTCATTCTGCGGACGCGGCTGATTGTTTTGGGGACGTGGCGGGTTGTACTCGACGCGAGGTTGATTGTTTTGCGGGTGCTGCTGGATGTTTTCCACGCGAGGCGGATTGTTTTCGGGACGCGGTTGATTGTTCCCCTGCCGCCCCTCGCCACCATGATCGTGCTGACCACCACCATTATTGTGTTGCTGTTGCTCTCTACGAAGGAGCTCCTCTCCCCCCTGACCTTCTGCCAGCAATGGCGCGCTGACACTGACACACAACACTCCAACACCTGCCATACGCCAGATGCGCGACTTCATGCTATTCCTCACTGCGGTGGTGACCTATACGTAAGACTGGAAAAGCACAGGCCGGTTCAGCAACAGGTTATCAGTCACGAGACTTGTTTTGCAGGCAAAAAAAAGCGTTTGGCAGGCAATAAAAAAGGGAGACACGTCGGCCTCCCCTTGAGAATTTCGTCCGTGCTCGACGCTTTTGACGCCGGCTCACCTCACTCCGTCTTCTAGACAGTGTGTAGCCCGGGGGCCAACTCAACCCCTGTGGGGGTGGTGGCCGCGGCTGGCCTGATTCGGCGGGCCGCTGTGGACTGTTTGTCCGGGCAGTGATTCTGGTGATAAGAATAGGCTTGGGGCGGCGACAGAGGATTGCGAATATTGCTCAAACAAACATGACTTGCGCAATTTTTAACCTTGGATAGATAATCCGCCGCAATAGTTATGATAAAGGCCAGATTCATGAGCAAACTCGACCGATACGACTTGAGCATTTTGGCGGAATTGCAGCGCGACGCGCGCATCTCCAATCAGGAGCTCGCCGAACGCATCGGCCTGTCGCCATCGCCTTGTTCGCGGCGGGTCAAGCAGCTTGAGGACGACGGCTACATCACCCGCCAGGTAGCCCTGCTCGACCGCAAGATGCTCGGCCTGAGCCTGACCGCCTACGTGTTGATCGGCATGGACCGGCACACACCCGAGCGTTTCGAGAATTTCGAAGCCGCCATCCGCACCTTGCCGCAAGTGCTCGAATGCAGCCTGGTGACCGGGATGGATGCCGACTATCAACTCAAGGTGGTGGTGCCGGACATGGACCATTACCAGAAACTGCTACTCGGCCACCTGACCCGCATCGAAGGCGTGACCAGCGTGCGCTCAAGCTTCGTACTGAACCAGGTTCTCAACAGCACCGAGTTGCCGTTGACCCATCTGCGCAACTGACGGATCGCTGCCGCTCTCACCTGGCGTAGGAGCTGCCGCAGGCTGCGATCTTTTCAGCGGCAACCAGAATGCAGATCAAAAGATCGCAGCCTGCGGCAGCTCCTACGCGGGAAGGTGGTGAGCTTGCACGTGTGACCGTGTGGCGCATCCAGATCAATGCGCCGCCAATATCCATTGGCGTATACTCGCCCGGCCTTTTTGTCCCGACCTCGCCGGAGATGTTCGATGGATCCTGCAGTATTTGAAGAGTGGATGATGACCGGACTGGTATCCATCCTGATCATTTTCATGGGTTTCATCGTCTGGGATCTGGCGAAAAAATCCAAGGCCGGACGCTTCGGCTCGTTCATCCTGTTCTTTGTGCTGGGCTTGGGCGTGGCCGCGTTCATCATCAAGAGTGTGGTGATCGGCCTGATCGAATCCGGCGCCCTATAGACGCGCCGGCACTTCTTTCCACTGCCCCTGATCGAGGCCTTCGATCGTCCAGTCGCCGATTCGCACCCGCACCAGACGCAGCGTCGGCAAACCCACGGCAGCGGTCATGCGCCGCACCTGACGGTTGCGCCCTTCACGAATCACCAATTCCAGCCAACTGGTCGGCACGCTTTTGCGAAAGCGCACGGGTGGGTTACGCGGCCACAGCTCAGGCTCTTCGAGCTGCCGCGCCTGCGCCGGCAAGGTCATGCCGTCATTCAACTCGACGCCCTCGCGCAAGCGCTGCAATTGCTCGGCGCTCGGCTCGCCTTCCACTTGCACCCAATAGGTCTTGGCCAACTTGTGTTTCGGGTCAGCGATGCGCGCCTGAAGCTGGCCGTCGTTGGTCAGCAACAACAAGCCTTCGCTGTCACGGTCCAGCCGCCCGGCCGGGTAGATCCCGGGAATCTCGATAAAGTCCTTGAGCGTCGCCCGCCCTTCACCGTCGCTGAACTGCGTCAGCACATCGAAGGGCTTGTTGAACAGAATCAGTTTCGGCTCGGCCGGCGGCGCTTTGGCAACACGTCGCGGGGCTGAAGAGGATTGCGCGGGCGCAACGCCTGGGCGGCGGGAAGCGGGACGAGGAGGACGCGGCATGGCAAACACAACATCTAACGGTCAGGGCTCACCATGCTAGTGGCCTGACCGTTAAATAACCACCACCCAATCAGCGGAACGGCGGTTCGTCGAAGCTGCGCAGTTTGCGCGAGTGCAACGAATTGAGCTCGGTGCGCAACAGGTCTACCGCCGCGATACCGATCTTCAAGTGCTGGCTGACCGCGCGCTCATAGAAGGCGTTGGCCGAACCCGGCAACTTGATTTCGCTGTGCAGCGGCTTGTCCGACACACACAGCAAGGTGCCGTACGGCACACGCAAACGATAGCCTTGCGCGGCGATGGTGCCGCTTTCCATGTCCACGGCAACTGCACGAGACAAGTTGATCAACGGTCGCTCCTGAGCCCAGCGCAGTTCCCAGTTACGGTCGTCGTAGGTCAGCACGGTGCCGGTGCGCAGGCGTTTTTTCAGGTCTTCGCCCTTTTCGCCAGTAACGTTGGCGGCCGCCTGCTGAAGCGCAAGCTGCACTTCGGCCAGGGCTGGAATCGGAATGTTCGGTGGCACCACCCGGTCGAGAATTCCGTCGCGGCGCATATAAGCGTGGGCCAGCACGTAGTCGCCGATGGTCTGCGACTGGCGCAGGCCGCCGCAGTGACCGATCATCAGCCAGCAGTGCGGGCGCAACACGGCCAGGTGGTCGGTGATGTTCTTGGCGTTGGACGGGCCGACACCGATGTTCACCAGGGTCACGCCGTGGCCGTCAGACGCCTGCAGGTGATAGGCCGGCATCTGATAACGGTGCCAGACCACGCCTGCGGCAATGGCCGACGCTTCGCCGTGATCCATGCCCTTTTCGATGATCACGTTGCCCGGCAGCACCATGCGTACGAAACGCGGATCGGTGCGCAGTTGCTCCAGACCATGGGTGATGAACTGGTCGACATAACGATGGTAGTTGGTCAGCAGGATCCACGGCTGCACATGGCGCCAGTCGCTACCGGTGTAGTGCACCAGACGGCGCAGGGAGAAATCCACCCGTGCGGCGTCGAACAACGCCAGCGGCAGCGGATCGGTGTTTTCCCAATCGTACAGGCCATCGGCAATGCCGTCGGTGGCGGCCGACAAATCGGTACTCGGGAACACCCGCGCCAGCACCGCAGCGGTCACGCCGGAGCCAGCCAGTTCATCGCCCTGTTCGACCACATACGGGTACGGAATATTCTGTTCGCTGATTCCCACTTCCACCGTCACGGTGAAGTCGTGCATCAGCGGCACCAGCTGCTCCAGCAAATATTTACGAAAAGCCGCCGGATGGGTGACGGTAACGCTGTAGGTCCCCGGTAACTGAACCTTGGCGTAAGCGCGCGTGGTCTGTGGGACTTCACCCTGAACAAGGTAGGTCAGGCGTAATTCTGGATAACGAAACATCGCACGCTGCTCAGCGTCGGGTTCGATGCGGTCTTTCAGGTAACGCTTGAGTGCCTGACTCAACGCAGTAGTGGCCCGCTCGTGCAGAGCGGCAAGCCGATCCACGGCTTGTTCGGCGGTTTGAACGACAATAAAGGCTTCGGTCACGATCAGCTTCCTGTGTTCTGACTTGCAGACCTTCATCTTGCCTGTATCGCCGTCCGACGGAAACACCGGAGTGCTGATCCAATGTGTTCCCACAGGGGTCGATGGTGATCAGAATCCCTGCGGGGTTGATCGCGCAACAATTGCCTCTACATCCAGGCCACGTGGCAAGGTGCCATAGACCCGCCCCGCCATTCCCAACCGGCTGGCGATAAAGGCATCGCTGACGGCGGCGTTACCGGCTTCGAGCAACAACTTGGCCTGTAACCCCAACGCGATGTCTTCGGTCAGTTGCCGGGCGCGGTACTGAATATCGTCGGTGTCCTTGAACGCCGCGTGCAACTGGCTGATGTGGGCGGCCAGGCGCTTGTCGCCATGACCGTCTCCCAGCTCGCTGAACAGGACATCGAGTACGCCCGGCTCTTTCGACAGTGCTCGCAACACGTCAAGGCACTGAACGTTGCCAGAACCTTCCCACGTCGAGTTCACCGGCGCCTCACGGTACAGGCGCGGCAGGATGCTGTCTTCGACATAGCCCGCGCCGCCCATGCACTCGGCAGCTTCGTTGATCATCGCGGGCGCACGCTTGCAGATCCAGTATTTGCCCACCGCCGTCACCAATCGGGCGAATCGGGCCTCCAGGGAATCATCGAGGTGATCCAGCGCCCGGCCCATGCGCAGACTCAAGGCCAGCGCGGCTTCGCTTTCCAGCGCCATGTCGGCGAGCACGTTGCGCATCAGCGGCTGCTCGCTGAGCCATTTTCCGCCAACCTTGCGGTGAGCGCAGTGATGGCTGGCCTGGGTCAATGCCTGACGCATCAGGGCGCTGGAGCCGACCATGCAATCGAACCGGGTCATGGCCACCATCTCGATGATGGTCGGTACGCCGCGCCCTTCCTCGCCAATCATCCAGGCCAGCGCACCGCGAAATTCGACTTCGCTGGAGGCATTGGAGCAATTGCCGAGTTTGTTTTTCAGGCGCTGGATGTAGAACTGGTTGCGTGTGTCATCCGGGCGATGGCGTGGCAGCAGGAAACAGGTCAGGCCCTTGTCGGTTTGCGCCAGGGTCAGGAAGGCGTCGCACATCGGCGCCGAGCAGAACCACTTGTGCCCCACCAGCTCGTAGGCCTGGCCCGGCCCCGCAGCGCCGACCGGGTAAGCCTTGGTGGTGTTGGCCCGAACGTCGGTTCCGCCCTGCTTCTCAGTCATCGCCATGCCGATGGTGACACCCGCCTTGTGGGTCATGCCGACATTGCGCGGGTCATAGTCGGTGGCGAGGACTTTCGGTAGCCACTGCCTGGCGATATCCGGTTGCAGACGCAATGCCGGGACGCTGGCAAAGGTCATGGTCAGCGGGCAGCCACTGCCGGCTTCGGCCTGGCTATGCAGGTAGCTCATGGCTGCGCGGGCAACATGGGCGCCAGACTGCGGATCGGTCCAGGGCAAGGAGGTCAACCCATGCTCGACCGCCGTGCGCATCAGCTCATGGTAGGCCGGGTGAAACTCCACCAGATCGATGCGGTGGCCGTAGCGATCATGGCTGGCGAACACGGGTTTGTTCTGGTTGGCCAGGAACCCGGCTTCCATCAACGGACCACCGGCCAAGGCGCCATACGCGTCGATCCGCGCCTCAGCCCAACCGGCCCCGAAACGCCGCGCCCACTCCTGCAATGGCAGGTCGATACGGTAGAGGTTGGTCCCATCCAGCGACGGCGGCTGGTTGGTGACTTCGTGGGTTTCGGCGAACTGATGCAGGTTCATGGCGGGGCCTCCTTGGGTCAGCTGAGACCTTCAGTTAAGCACCGCCTCCCCAGCGAACAAAGTGGTATATCCGCCTAAATATCGGCGCTTTCACCTTGTTTCGGACACAGCACCCGACGGTAGAGCGCCGCTTGCAACTCTTCGAATTTCACCGGTTTGCCGAGGTAATCGGTCAATCCCCGTTCCAGATCCAGGCCCTGTAGCGAAACCACCGCCGTCAGCACCGGCAACTCGGCGTAACCCGGCAACGCGCGGATATGGCTGTCGATCGACAGTCCATCGAGCGGCGGCAACAGGCAGTCGATCAACACCGCGTCGAACGCTTCGCGACGCAAACAGTCGAGCGCAGACAGACCGTTATCGGCGCAGCGAACCCGATAACCGAGCTTGAGCAGCATCCCCCGCACCACCAACTGATTGACGCTGTTGTCGTCGACCAGCAGCACTGTGCAGTCCTGCGGTGCGCGCAAGTGCGCAACGCCACGAGTCTGGTGCGGTTGAACGGTATGCAGTTGAGCGGCAATCGCCTGCACATTCAGTACGTCGAATTCGACATCGAGCTGAAAACGGCTACCGCGTCCAGGCTCGGAGCGATGGGTCAAACACCCGCCAAGCAGTTCAACCAATTGTCGACAAATCGCCAGACCGACACCCAGCCCGCCGTATTCGCGAGTCATCGAACCGTCGAGCTGGAAGAAGCGTTGATACAGCGCCGCTTCGCCCAGTTCGGTGAAACCGATGCCGGTGTCGATCACAGCGAAAGACAGCGCCAGACGCCCCTCTGCGGCGAACTTTCCAGTGATCCGCAAGGCCAACCCACCCACTCGGGTGAACTTGATCGCGTTGTCCAGCAGGCACTCCAGACACTGCGCCAGTTTGGCGCTGTCACCGTACAGCCGGTCAGGCAGCCCTTGTGCCAGATCAACCTTGAAGTCCAGCCCCTTGATTGCGGCGTTGGCGGCGAACTGCTGCTGCAAGGTCTCGACCACCGACCGCAGACTGAATGCATCGGGGTACGTCTTGAGCCGGCCGGCCTGCAATTCGGTCAGGGTCAGAATGCCGTTGACCATGCGCATCATGTCCCGCGCCGAACCGGCGGCCGTCTGTTGATAGTGCTCGAGCTCAGGGTCAAGCGCGACGGTCTGCATCAACTCCAGCGAACCAATGACGCCGTTCATGGGTGTACGCAGTTCGTGGGTCAGCGTCGCGAGGAATTCATCCTTGAGCCGGTTACTGTGGGCCAGTTGCTGGTTCAACACTTCAAGTTTCTGCCCGGCGTCAAACAATGTCTGCGCCTGCTGCTCGCGCATGGCGTTGATCCGGTCGGCCAGCGCCAGCGACAGCAGTGCGACTTCAATCGCCGAGCCGATCTGACTGGCGTACATGGTCAGGAACACGTTGGGCAGATAGCCGAGCACCATCATCGTATTGACGACACCACCAAGCAAAAACGCCGACCAGGCAATGATGAAGTAGCGCGCCACCCGCAGGCCGCGCCACCAGGCGAGTATCCCGGCGGCGAAAATCACCACGGTAAAGACCAACGCCAATGCCGTCGCCAGGCGCAGCGCCAACGCATAGCGGGTCATCAACGACAACCCGACCACCACCGCGCTGCACGCGATCAGCAGCAACAGCAGGCGATCGAGCCAGCGACTGTGGCTGGCCATCTGCAGGAAGCTGCGGGCGAACTGGCTACCGAACAGCCCGGCGCAACCAATGAAGAACGG
Source organism: uncultured Pseudomonas sp. (assembly GCA_964396695.1). GTDB lineage: Bacteria > Pseudomonadota > Gammaproteobacteria > Pseudomonadales > Pseudomonadaceae > Aquipseudomonas. The sequence goes on along the minus strand of CAYNGZ010000080.1, from coordinate 8,878 downwards.
CGTCGAGGCGTTGGCCCACCATGGGTTGTTCGGCCAGAAGTATTCGACCGCCGCACCGTTGACCGACAGTTGGTAGAGGCCGAACGAGGCGATATAAACGATGTAGTAGAGGTAACTGGTGTCACGCACACTCAGGTAGATGAACAGGTTGTAGACCAGCATCCCCAGCAGCACGCCGTAAATCAGACCGAGCACATACAGGCGCACGGGTTGATCTTCCAGATAGGCGGTGCTCGACCAAAGGGTCAAAGGCGCCTGGACCGAGCCCTCGCTTTGCAGGCGCAGGTACAGCGTTTCGCGCTGGTCGGGAACGAAGTCCAGTTTGAACAGGTAGTTGTTTTGCCGGATCTGCCGACTGGCAAAAGGCAAGGTATCGCCGGTACGACTGGCCAATCGATAACCGCCGGCATTGTCCGGCAGATACAGGTCGATATGGTCCATGGGTGGATAAGCCAGCTCCAGTAACCAGGTGCGCTGGACGTTCGGATTGTTCGGGCGGTAGTGCAGATCGACCTTCAACCAGAACGCCGAATGCGAGTAGCCGGCGTTCAACGTGTCTTTGTCGTGGGGCTTGAAATGACCGGCCGCGGCTAGCGCGCGGACATCGGCGATGGATGCAGTGCCGGCGACATCTTCGTACACCTGCATGACTCGACCCAAGGGGAGGCTTTGGGTCAGCTCATCAAAATCGGCTGCGGCCGCCAACATGGGCAAGCTCAACAGCAACATCAACAAATAGTGCATAAAGCCCCAGCGTGGCCAGTCCGGTTGTGTCAGGAAGCCCCCCATTCCCTTTGAGTAGACGTAAAACCGGCATTACCTGTTATTGGTTTGGATCCACTTTAGCATAGCCGTTGATGGCCATTGAACACCATTGAAAAAATTAGTCTAAAGGCTCTAGAACGGGCGTTTCAGAGCAACCCATTGAGTTAGAGCGATTCGTTTGCCGCAAAAAGACCGCAGCCTTCGGCAGCTCCTGCAAAGACCGTGAATGAAGTCCAGTCCGTAGGAGCTGCCGAAGGCTGCGATCTTTTGATCTTCCAGCAGGCAGCACTTACGAGCACGCACACCGAAAAAAGATGTTTGGTGGTAAGCTCGCGCACCATGAATATCTACAGCTCTCGCCCCGTTGTCCTCTGTCTCTCCGGCCATGACCCAAGTGGTGGCGCCGGCTTGCAGGCAGATATCGAAGCCCTGCTCGCTCAGGGTTGTCATGCAGCCCCCGCCGTTACCGCGCTGACCGTACAAGACACGGTCAACGTCAGCGACTTTCGCGTTCTCGACCGTGAGTGGGTGCTGGCACAAGCCAATGCCGTACTCAACGACTCGACGGTCGCGGCGGTCAAGCTGGGTATGCTCGGCTCACTGGAAATGGTCGACACCGTGGTCGAACTGCTTCAGGCGCATCCGCATTTGCCGGTGGTCTGCGACCCGGTGCTGCGCGCCGGCGGTGGCGGACGACTGGGCAAGGACGAAGTGGGTTACGCCATGCGCGAGCGTCTGCTGCCACTGGCGATCATCGCCACCCCCAACCTCCCTGAAGCACGCATCCTTGCCGAACTGCCCGAAGGTACGGCCGATGAATGCGCCGAAAAACTCCTGCCTTTCGTCAAACACCTGCTGATCACCGGCGGTCATGGCGACGAACACGAAGTGCATAATCGCCTGTACAGCCGCGACGGCAGCCGCCAGACCTACACCTGCCAGCGATTGCCGGGCAGTTATCACGGTTCGGGCTGCACGCTGGCCAGCGCTCTGGCCGGGCGTTTGGCCCAGGGTGAGCACCTCGTCAGCGCGGTGCAGTCGGCGCTCAATTACACCTGGCGCACCCTGCGAGACGCCGAACAACTTGGCAAAGGCCAGTTCGTGCCGCGCCGTCTGCCGCTGGACTTTTGTTCGTAACGCCATGAGGCCTGCCCGATGAAATTACGTGGCCTGTACGCCATCACCGACAGCCAACTGCTGGCCGGCAAGTTCCTGCCTTACGTGGAGGCTGCGCTGGACGGCGGCGTCACGCTGTTGCAGTACCGCGACAAAAGCAGCGACGAAGCCCGCCGACTGCACGAGGCCGAGGCCCTGCGCGATCTGTGCGAACGCTACAAGACCCAACTGATCATCAATGATGACGCCGAACTGGCCGCGCGCCTGGGTGTCGGCGTACACCTGGGGCAGACCGATGGCCCATTGACCCCGGCCCGCGCGCTGCTGGGTCGACAGGCAATCATCGGTTCGACCTGCCATGCGCAACTCGAACTCGCCGAACAAGCGGCAAAAGAAGGTGCGAGCTATGTCGCCTTCGGCCGCTTCTTCAACTCCAACACCAAGCCCGGCGCACCGACCGCAAGCCTGGAACTGCTCGACCGGGCTCGCAGCACACTGCACCTGCCGATCTGCGCGATCGGTGGCATCACCCTGGACAACGCCGCCCCGCTGGTGGCCCACGGGGTCGATCTGCTGGCCGTGGTGCATGGTTTGTTTGGCGCCGAGAACACTGCTGAAGTGACGCGCCGCGCCCAAGCATTCAACGAATTACTTAAAGTCTGATTCTGAGAGCCAAATCATGTCTCGTTCCGAAACCCTGTTTGCCAATGCCCAGAAACACATTCCCGGCGGCGTGAACTCGCCCGTTCGTGCGTTCAAGAGCGTCGGCGGCACGCCGCTGTTCTTCAAGCACGCCGAAGGCGCCTACGTGACGGACGAAGACGACAAGCGTTATGTCGACTACGTCGGTTCCTGGGGCCCGATGATTCTCGGCCACAGCCACCCGGACGTGCTGGACGCGGTGCGCAAGCAACTGGAGCATGGTCTGTCCTACGGCGCCCCGACCGCGATGGAAACCGAAATGGCCGACCTGGTCTGCTCGATCGTGCCGTCGATGGAAATGGTGCGCATGGTCAGCTCCGGCACCGAAGCCACCATGAGTGCCATTCGTCTGGCCCGTGGTTTCACCGGCCGCGACAGCATCATCAAGTTCGAAGGCTGCTACCACGGTCACTCCGACAGCCTGCTGGTGAAAGCCGGTTCCGGCCTGCTGACCCAAGGCGTGCCAAGCTCCGCCGGTGTTCCGGCAGCCTTTGCCAAACACACCCTGACACTGCCATTCAACGACATCGACGCCGTTGAAAAGATGCTCGCCGAAGTCGGCCAGGACGTGGCGTGCATCATCGTCGAGCCCGTAGCGGGCAACATGAACTGCGTGCCACCGGCGCCAGGTTTCCTCGAAGGCCTGCGCACCCTGTGTGACAAACACGGTGTGGTACTGATTTTCGATGAAGTGATGACCGGTTTCCGTGTCGCCCTCGGTGGTGCCCAGGCTCACTACGGCGTAACCCCTGACCTGAGCACCTTCGGCAAGATCATCGGCGGCGGCATGCCGGTCGGCTGCTTCGGTGGCAAACGCGAAATCATGTCGCACATCGCCCCGCTGGGCCCGGTTTACCAGGCGGGCACCCTGTCGGGTAACCCGCTGGCCATGGCGGCCGGCCTGACCACCTTGCGCCTGATCAGCCGTCCAGGCTTCCATGCCGAGCTCAGCGACTACACCAGTCGCCTGCTCGATGGCCTGCAACAACGTGCCGACGCCGCCGGCATCCCGTTCGTGACCACCCAGGCCGGCGGCATGTTTGGTCTGTACTTCAGTGGCGCCGACGACATCGTGACCTTCGATGACGTGATGGCCAGCGACGCCAACCTGTTCAAGCGCTTCTTCCACCTGATGCTCGAAGGTGGCGTGTACCTGGCGCCAAGCGCCTTCGAAGCCGGTTTCACCTCGATCGCTCACGGCGAAGCCGAGTTGAAACTGACGCTGGACGCCGCTGAACGCGCGTTCGCTGCACTGAAGTAAGCGATAGACGCTGACGTCGACGATTGTCGACGTCAGCCTTATCCTACATTCCTGCCTTATTTCTTACGCGGCACCGGTAAATCCCACCAAAAGCGGCCGATGTACTCCCCGCGCGGCAGAAAAACGAGTAAAGACTTTGTAAGGTGGGTCCTGCTTATTTCATAATGCGCGCTTACTTGGATCCCTCGACGGGTCCGCGCGCCCTTCAGAGGTAAGTCGATTCCCATGAACCGCACCGGCCGCGCCCTTGCATTGGGCTGCCTGTTGCTCCTTCAGCCCCTGCTCGCGCACGCACAAGCAGGCGGCAACTCGTTGTTGATCCCGGCAATGGGTCGTTGCACCCTCAATACCCAGCCTGAAGACCTGAAGGAGGCGCTTGCCGCCTGCCAGAAAGCGTCGGACGCCGGGGATGCGGAAGCGCAATACGAGTTGGGCGAGTTCTACTACGAAGGCAAAAGCGCACCGCGCGACCTCAAGCAAGCCCTGAGTTACTTCGAAAAAGCGTCGCTGCAAGGCCACGCTCAGGCGCAATTCAAACTCGGCGTCATGTTCTTCCACGGCGAAGGCGTACCGGCCAACAACGTTCAGGCGTATATCGTGCTGAAAATGGCCGCGGTCAACGGTGCGGAAGACGCGCTGGACACCGCCGACGAAGTCGCCGAGCACATGCAGCGCGATGAACTGGAAGTCGCCACCCAGGTGCTGGGGCAAATTTTCCGTAAATACCTGATGGAACTGCAAAGCGCGGACGGGCGTACACCTTTCTCGCCCCTTCCCTAAGTTCTGCACCGTTCTTACCGGCCCCAATCGCGAGCAAGCTCGCTTCCACTGTTGACCGCGTTCTTATTAAAGACTCGGTCTAACGTGGGAGCGAGCTTCGTGAGTGGGCTAGGGGGCCGCCGGGAGCAGAAGCCGTGCAATCACCGGTAAGTGATCGGAGATACGCAGCGTATCGTCCTGCCGCACCTCGGCCTCCAGCCGTTTGATTCGCGGGCTGTAGAATAGATAGTCGACGGTACGGTCCGGGCCGTCGAGGCCGGGGTCGTTGGGGTAGTGGGTCAACCACTGGTCCCGATCGACACCGCTGGCCTCGCGGTTGGTCGGGATCATCGGGTATTTGTCCCACAGCACATGCAGCGCGCTGTCGGCGGAGTAGGGCGTGCGCTGCTCGGGCGCGAGGCGCTGATACTGGCTCAGCGGCAACAGGTTGAAGTCGCCGCCGATCAGCCACGGTGTACCGCGACCTTCATGCGTATCGAGCACTTTGGCAATCGCCGTCATCTGGGTTCGCAGGGGTTCGTCGGGCTGCACCGCCCGGTCGAGGTGAGTATTGAGCACCGCCATTTGTCCGCCGTCGCGCAGCGGCAAGTAACTCACCAGCAAGGCGTTTTTGGGCTGGAACTGGCGGCTGATGAAGTTGAGCGGTGCTTCGGGCAGTTGCAGGCGTTCGGCATGCTCGACCTGGTAGCGGCTCAACGTCGCCAATTGCCGGCCAACGCTGCCGAAAATATGCGGGTCAGGAATGAAGTCGGCCTTCCAGTCGAAGGTGTGGGTGCTGCAGGGGTAGAGGTCGGCCAGGCGTTCCTGGAGCAGTTTGAGCTGGTTTTGGTAGTCACTGGCCTTGGCGCCATCGTCCAGTTCTTGCAACAGGACCAGGTCCGGTTGTTCATCACGGATCACCCGCGCCACTTCATCGAGGCTGAAGGCCATGTCATCCGGTGTCGGGCTTTCGTCGGGGCCTTGAGCCAGGTCATTCCAGAACACATAGCGTTTGCCGGCCAGGTACTGGACGTTCCAGGTCATCACTTTCAACGCCTGACCCGGCACCAGCGTGGGGGCGCTGGTGCTGCAACTGACGGGTAGCGTTTCCTTGGCGTCGGGGCGCCAGGTCAGGCTGTAGAGCGAAGCGCACAGCAGGCCGATGAGTATCAGCAGGCCCAGCAGGGTGTAGCGCAGTAGACGGGTCATGGCTCGGCTTATGGCGTTACAAAGGTGAGCCCGAGCATAACCGAGAATGCCCCCTGGACTTCAAGGGCAGAGCGGTCAGGCGCTTCCTTCAGAATTGCCGGGGGCGTCGCTGATCAACATGAACAGGCGAAACAGCACCACGCTGGTGAACAGTTGCAGAAAACTGTGAACACTTTCGATGATCAGCGACAGTGCCGGGTCCGGCTCCGGATAGATGGCCACGCTCGCGCCTTTCAGCGCCCACAACGGGCCCATCACACAGAGAATGCACAGCAGGATACGCAGGAAGTTGCCGCGGGCCAGGCGCATGCTTTCCCTGATGGCCTGCAGCGGTTGCATGTTGCGCAGCACCAGCAGGTATTCGGCGAAGGCGAGCATCACCATCAGCCAGATGCCCGGCAGGAAATACAGCGACAGACCCACCAGAATCAGCAGGGTGTTGACCGCCGTCAGCAGGGCGAAGCGCGGCCACAGGCTGACTGACGCCGACAACAGATCGAGGGTGCGCGGCGATTCGCCACGGCTGCGGGCATCGAGAAACAGGATCAGCGCGGCGGTGTACAGCGGGTATACGAGCAATCCGACGATCACGCTATAACCGGGAAAGGCGCCCGGCCCCTGGGAGTGCTCGACCAGTTGCTGAAGCAGGGCTTCGAGCACGACCAATGGCAGGCACAGCGGCACAATGCGGCCCAGGTTGCGCTGGAAGAAATACAGGGAGTCGCGGAGTACATCTAACGGATTCATCGGTCGTTATCGCAGGTTACAAAGTATATCGACACTGTAACCGATGCGACCGGCAGTCGAGCAAACGTAAACGTTCGGTAAAGGCTATTGAAACAACCGGTAACAGCCCCATTACTAGGGGGCACCTTCTCCATAAGGGAGAAGGGCCATGATTTTCCGGCAATCTATGAGGTCGCCATGAACAGCGAAGAACAAACCCTGATCGATGGACTGTTTTCCCGGCTGCAACAGGCCGAGACGGAATCAGCCCCGCGCGATGCCCTGGCCGAAGCGCGGATCAAGGAACATTTGAGCCGCCAGCCTGCGGCGGGCTATTTCATGACTCAGGCGATTCTGGTGCAAGAGGCGGCGATCAAGAGCCTCGACGAGCAGAACAAACAGCTCACCCAGCAGATTCAGCAACTGCAAGCCGAACTGCAACAAGCCAGGGCTCAGGCCGCCGCACCGGCGCCGAGTAACAGTGGCGGTGGTTTCCTGTCGAGCATCTTCGGTGGGTCCCGTGATCCGCAGCCTGCACCGGCCCAGAGCGCTCCAGCGTCGAGCGGCTGGCGTGAACCGGGACGACCTTCTGCACCACCGCCACAAAACTATGGCGCACCACAGCAGGGCTTTGGTGCCCCGCAACAAAACTTTGGTGCACCCCAACAGAACTACGCCGCACCGCAGCAACAGGCTCCGGCAGCGGGCAGCAGTTTTCTCGGCGGTGCCTTGAAAACCGCAGCCGGCGTGGCCGGTGGTGTCATGCTGGCGCAGGGCATCAGCAGCCTGTTTCACAGCAACCAGCAGCCGCAGGAAATCGTTGAGATCATCAAGGAGGAGCCGGCTCAAGTGAATGACAACAGTGGCTGGGGCAATGACGACCAGCGTCTGGCCAACAACGACTCCTGGGGCAACAACGATCAGGACAGCGACGACAGCTCATTCTTCGGTGGCGATGACGACGACTCCTTCGTCTGATACGCCATTCGTCCGGGGCCTTGTTGCGCCCCGGACTGATTATTCGCGGAAAAAACCTTCTGACTGGCATACTGGGCGACTTTTCGGACCTTGGGTCTGATCAATCGCCTGCGCTTGTGTGCGCCATGAGGATGTGCGGTGAAGAAGATCGCAGTGTTCGCCGATGTCCAGAATCTCTATTACACCGTGCGTCAGGCCTACGGTTGTCACTTCAACTACGCCGCCCTGTGGGCTGATATCAGCCAGCGCGGGCAGATCGTCGAGGCCTATGCCTACGCCATCGATCGCGGCGACAGCAAGCAGCAGCAATTCCAGCAGATCCTGCGCAACCTCGGTTTCACCGTGAAGCTCAAGCCTTACATCCAGCGCAGCGATGGCTCGGCCAAGGGCGACTGGGACGTGGGCATCACCCTTGATATCATGGACGCCGCCGATCACGTCGACGAAGTGGTGCTGGCCTCGGGGGACGGTGATTTCGACATGCTGCTGGAGCGGATCATCAGCAAATATGGCGTTGAGGCAGTCGCCTATGGCGTGCCGGGGCTCACCGCCAATTCGCTGATTCGCGCTGCCAGCCGCTACGTGCCGATCGAAGGCGCACTGCTGCTTAAAAACTGATTATTTAATCCAGGGAACAGTTTTGGAACGCATAGCCGTCATCGACTTTGAAACCACCGGGATCTCCCCGAGCAGCAGTTGCCGTGCCACGGAAATTGCCGTGGTGATGCTTGAACAGGGGCGCATTGTCGACCGTTATCAAAGCCTGATGAACGCCGGCGTGCGAGTGCCGGCCTTCATCGAGCAACTGACCGGCATCAGCAACGCCATGTTGCGCACCGCGCCCTCGGCTGAGCAGGTGATGAATGAGGTCAACGAATTCGTTGGCATCACGCCGCTGCTGGCTCACAACGCCGCTTTCGACCAGAAGTTCTGGGACTACGAGTTGGGGCGGATCAAACGCACCCGTTTGCAGAACTTTGCCTGTTCGCTGCTACTCGCCCGGCGCCTGATGCCGGCTGCGCCGAACCACAAGCTCGGCACCCTCACCACGTTCGCCCAATTGCCGCACACAGGGACAGCTCACCGGGCCATGGCCGACGCCGAAATGGCCGCCAACCTCACCGCGCACCTGGCGCAAGAACTGCGGGCCAAACACGGTCTGCGCGAATTGTCCCACGATCTGCTGTGCAGCTTGCAGAAAGTGCCGGCGGCGAAGATCAACGAGCACCTCAAGCGCCATCGCGGATTTTAAAATCAAAAGATCGTCCGAACGCGGCCCGAACCTGCGGCAGCTCCTGCGTGGATCAGCGTAGGAGGGGCCGCCCCCTCTTCGAGGCCGCGCTGTCGCGTAAGGAACATGGG
>CAYNGZ010000079.1:0-18225 GCA_964396695.1 uncultured Pseudomonas sp. | reverse complement strand
GTTATCGCATTAGAAGCCCAGCGTGCGCTCATCGAGAGTTGTGTAGAACGATGAGTGCTGCGCGTGGGAACGATAGGAGGATAACAATCTGTTCGATAAACGAACACTTAGTCGATTATCGGATTGTTTGGGATTTTTCGGCGACTTAATCTTCAGTCATTCCGGCGTAGCTCATCGCGCCTTGTCCTCCACATCGGTTTACTGAAAATCGGGAGTCCGACCCCATGGCTGAAATCCTTTCGCTGCACGACGCGGTGGAGCAATTCGTCAACGACGGCGATACCGTCGCGCTCGAAGGCTTCACTCACTTGATTCCTACCGCAGCGGGTCATGAAATCATTCGTCAGGGCAAGAAAGACCTGACGCTGGTACGCATGACTCCCGATCTGGTCTACGACCAGTTGATCGGTGCCGGTTGCGCTCGCAAGCTGATTTTTTCCTGGGGCGGAAACCCGGGCGTGGGCTCGCTGCACCGTCTGCGCGATGCCGTCGAGAAACAGTGGCCACACGCGCTGGAAATCGAAGAGCACAGCCACGCCGACCTGGCCAATGCCTACGTCGCCGGCGCCTCCGGCCTGCCGTTCGCCGTGTTGCGGGCCTACGCCGGTTCCGACTTGCCGAAGGTCAACCCGCTGATCAAAAGCGTGACCTGCCCGTTCACCGGAGAAGTGCTGGCGGCGGTGCCATCGGTGCGCCCGGACGTCACGGTGATCCACGCGCAGAAGGCCGATCGCAAGGGCAACGTCTTGCTCTGGGGCATTCTGGGCGTGCAGAAGGAGGCTGCATTGGCCGCCAGGCGCTGCATCGTCACGGTCGAAGAAATCGTCGACGACCTGAACGCGCCGATGAATGCCTGCGTATTGCCGACATGGGCCTTGAGCGCGGTCTGCCATGTGCCGGGTGGTGCGCATCCGTCCTACGCCCACGGTTATACCGAACGCGACAACCGCTTCTATCAGGCCTGGGACCCCATTGCCCGCGACCGTGAAAACTTCACCGCGTGGATCAACGAATACATCCACGGCAGCGCTGACTTCAGTGAATTCCAGGCCAAGCTGGCCAACGCGTCGGAGGCTCAATAATGGCTTACTCCACCAATGAAATGATGACCGTCGCCGCCGCCCGCCGACTGAAGAATGGCTCGGTGTGTTTCGTCGGTATCGGCCTGCCGTCGAAAGCGGCCAACCTGGCACGCCTGACGTCTTCGCCTGATGTGGTGCTGATCTACGAATCGGGTCCGATCGGTGCCAGGCCGTCGGTACTGCCGCTGTCGATCGGTGACGGTGAACTGGCGGAAACTGCCGACACCGTGGTCCCGACCGGTGAGATTTTTCGCTACTGGCTGCAAGGCGGACGCATTGACGTCGGTTTTCTCGGCGCCGCTCAGGTCGACCGTTTTGGCAACATCAACACCACCGTGGTCGGCGATTACCATCAGCCGAAAGTCCGTCTGCCAGGTGCCGGTGGCGCGCCGGAGATCGCCGGCTCGGCGAAAAGCGTGCTGATCATTCTCAAGCAGTCGGCCCGTTCGTTTGTCGACAAGCTCGACTTCATTACCTCGGTCGGCCATGGCGAAGGCGGCGACTCGCGCAAGCGTCTCGGCCTGCCGGGCGCCGGTCCCGTGGGGATCATCACTGACCTGTGCATCATGGAGCCGGAAGCGGGCAGCAACGAATTCGTGGTGACCGCGCTGCACCCAGGCGTGCCCCGTGAGCAAGTGATCGCTGCCACTGGTTGGCCCATCCGCTTCGCCGATCAGGTGGAGCACACCGCTGAACCGACCGAGTTCGAGTTGGCCGCACTGCGCGATCTTGAAGCGCGTACCGCTGCCGCCCACGGTCAAGCACCGGGAGAAGCCTGATGCGCGAGGTTTATATCTGTGATGCGATTCGCACACCCATCGGCCGTTTTGGTGGCGGTTTGTCGACGGTTCGCGCTGACGACCTGGCCGCCGTGCCGATCAAGGCATTGATGGAGCGCAACCCGAGCGTCGATTGGAACGCGGTGGACGAGGTGTTTCTCGGTTGTGCCAACCAGGCCGGCGAAGACAACCGCAACGTGGCGCGCATGGCATTGCTGCTGGCCGGGTTGCCGGAAAGCATTCCCGGTGTGACCCTCAATCGCCTGTGCGCCTCGGGCATGGACGCCATCGGCACCGCGTTCCGGGCAATTGCCAGCGGTGAGATGGAGCTGGCGATTGCCGGCGGTGTCGAGTCGATGTCCCGCGCACCGTTCGTGATGGGCAAGGCCGATGCGGCGTTCTCGCGCAACATGAAACTGGAAGACACCACCATCGGCTGGCGCTTCATCAACCCGTTGATGACGGCTCAGTACGGCGTCGATGCAATGCCTCAGACCGCCGACAACGTGGCCGACGATTACGCGGTTTCCCGCGCTGATCAGGACGCTTTCGCACTGCGCAGTCAGCAACGGACGGCGGCCGCGCAAGCGGCAGGTTATTTCGCCGAGGAAATCGTCCCGGTGCGCATTGCCCACAAGAAGGGTGAAAGCGTGGTCGAGCAGGACGAGCATCCACGTGCTGACACCACCCTGGAAACCCTGAGCAAACTCAAACCGGTCAATGGCCCGGATAAGACCGTCACCGCCGGCAACGCCTCGGGCGTGAACGACGGTGCCGCAGCGCTGATTCTCGCCTGCGCCGAAGCCGTGAAAAGACACGGCCTGACCGCCCGCGCTCGGGTGTTGGGCATGGCCAGCGCGGGTGTTGCGCCGCGAGTGATGGGTATCGGCCCGGTGCCAGCGGTGCGCAAGTTGACCGAGCGCCTGGGCGTGGCGGTCAGCGATTTCGATGTGATCGAACTCAATGAAGCTTTTGCCAGCCAGGGCCTGGCGGTGTTGCGTGAACTCGGCGTGCGGGAAGACCCCGCGCAGGTCAAGCCTAACGGTGGCGCAATAGGTTTGGGGCCTACGCTGGGCATGTGCGGTGCGCGGCTGGTACTGACGGCGCTGCATCAGTTGGAAAAAACCGGCGGCAAGAAAGCGCTGGCGACCATGTGCGTTGGCGTTGGCCAGGGTCTGGCACTGGCCATCGAACGGGTCTGATGCGCCGCGGCGCTATCGAACAAGAAAAGAGGATGTTTCATGACTGACAAGCCTGGTTACCGTCGCCCGCAAGCGGGCACCCAGCCGGAATATCTGCACCCGGCCTACCAATCGACCAATCGTCGCTCGCCATCCAAACCGTTGGTGTTCTTGCCTCACTCATTGTCGGAAATTACCGGCCCGACCATCGGCGCCGAGTATCTGCAAGAGCAGGACAACGACCTGACCGCTCAGCATTCGGGCCAGCCTTTGGGGGAGCGGATCATCATTCATGGCCGCGTGCTGGACGAGAACGGTCTGCCGGTGCCGGGGATTTTGCTGGAGATCTGGCAGGCCAACGCTGCCGGTCGCTACAAGCATGCGCGCGATCTGCATGATGCGCCGCTGGACCCGAACTTCACCGGTACCGGACGCACCGTCACCGACGCCGATGGCTGGTACCAGTTCCAGACCATCAAGCCCGGCGCTTACCCGTGGGGCAACCATCACAACGCCTGGCGCCCGGCGCATATCCATTTCTCACTGTTCGGGCCGAGCATTCTGACGCGACTGGTCACGCAGATGTATTTCCCCGGTGATCCGTTGCTGGCCTACGACCCGATTTACAACTGCGTACCCGATACCAGTGCCAAAGAGCGCTTGATCGCCCGTTTCGACCTGGAAAAAACCATTCCGTCCTATGCCCTCGGTTATCGCTGGGACATCGTTTTGCGCGGCCGCGATGCCACGCCGATGGAGAAATAAGATGACGCTGAACGCGACGACGTCCCACACGGTTGGGCCGTACTACCACATCGGTCTGACCTGGTTGAACCGCGAAAACCTGACCGTTGAACACACCCTCGGCGAACGCGTGACGATCACCGGGCAGGTGGTCGATGGCAACGGCGAGTTCGTCAACGACGCGATGCTGGAAGTCTGGCAGGCCAACGCCGCCGGCAAGTATGACCATCCAGAAGACGAGCAGGACAAACCGCTGGACCCGAACTTCGAAGGGTTTGGCCGGGTGCCGGTGGACGCAGTAGGGCGATTCCGTTTCACCACGATCAAACCGGGAACCGTGCAGGGCCTCAAGGGCAGCACCCAGGCTCCGCATCTGGTGGTGCTGGTGTTTGCTCGCGGCCTGGTCAAGCACTTGCTGACGCGAATCTACTTCGACGGTGAACCGGCCAACGCCGGTGACCCGCTGCTGGCTTGCGTGCCGGAAGAGCGTCGCACGACCTTGATGGCGAAAGCCAATGGGACGGGCGCGTTGCAGTGGAACGTGATTCTGCAAGGCACCGATGCCGAGACGGTGTTTTTCGATTATTGAGATCACGGTCAAAAGATCGCAGCCTGCGGCAGCTCCTACGGGCTGCGATCCTTTTCGGAACCCGTGGAGCGGGGGCTGTTGCAAAGTATGTCTAGACTCTCACTGTCCCCATTGAGTGAAAAACCATGACAACAATAACCAGTCTCTACACCGCGCAAGAGCGTGGCAAAAGGATCTTTGCGATTGTCGGGGCCTCTGCCGGCAACCTGGTCGAATGGTTCGACTTCTATGTTTACGCCTTCTGTGCGATTTATTTCGCTCCGGCGTTTTTCCCTTCCGACAATCCCACGGTGCAACTGGTTAACACCGCCGGGGTGTTCGCCGCCGGATTTTTGATGCGTCCCATCGGCGGCTGGTTGTTCGGTCGAGTGGCTGACAGGCACGGGCGCAAGAACTCCATGATGATTTCGGTGCTGATGATGTGCGCCGGCTCACTGCTGATCGCCTGCTTGCCGACCTACAGGGACATTGGTGTCTGGGCGCCGGTTCTGCTGCTGGTGGCCCGACTGGTCCAGGGCGTGTCGGTGGGCGGTGAATATGGCACCACGGCGACTTACATGAGTGAAGTCGCGCTCAAGGGCCAGCGCGGGTTTTTCGCCTCGTTCCAGTACGTGACATTGATCGGCGGCCAATTGCTGGCGGTCTTGTTGGTGGTGATCCTGCAACAGTTCCTGACCGAAGATGACCTGCGTGCCTGGGGCTGGCGGATTCCGTTCGTGGTCGGTGCTGTCGCGGCATTGATTTCGCTGTTCCTGCGACGCTCGCTGAAAGAGACCACCAGCAAGGAAGTACGCGAAGACAAGGAGGCCGGCAGCATGGCCGCGTTGTTCAAGAACCACACCGCCGCCTTTATTACCGTGCTGGGTTACACCGCCGGTGGTTCGCTGATTTTCTACACCTTCACCACCTACATGCAGAAGTACCTGGTGAACACCGCCGGGATGCCCGCCAAGACCGCCAGTTACATCATGACCGGCGCGCTGTTCCTTTATATGTGCATGCAGCCATTCTTCGGCATGCTCGCCGACAGGATCGGCCGGCGTAACTCGATGCTCTGGTTCGGCGCTTTGGGGACGCTGTTCACCGTGCCGATCCTGCTGACCTTGAAGACGGTGACCAACCCGTTCCTGGCGTTTGGACTGATCACCGTGGCACTGGCAATCGTCAGTTTCTACACCTCCATCAGCGGTCTGGTGAAAGCCGAAATGTTCCCGACGCAAGTCCGGGCGCTGGGTGTTGGCCTGGCCTACGCAGTGGCCAATGCGCTCTTCGGCGGTTCGGCGGAGTACGTGGCCTTGAGCCTGAAGTCGGTGGGTGTGGAGAACTACTTCTACTGGTACGTGACGGTGATGATGGCAGTCGCCTTCCTGTTCAGTCTGCGTCTGCCGAAACAGCCGGCGTATCTGCATCACGATCTTTGAACTGTCGGCGCGCGCCTGAATCGGGCGCGCGCCGCGTAAGGAATCCCTATGCAACGACCGAGCAATCAACTGTTCGATACCTATTTCACGGCTCGAACGATGCGTGAAGTGTTCAGCGATCAGGGCCGGGTGCAGGCCATGCTCGATTTTGAAGCCGCACTGGCCCGGGCCGAGGCGCAGGTCGGGCTGATTCCGGTGTCTGCCGTTGCACCGATCGAGGCGGCCTGCCGGGCCGAGCACTACGACTTTTCCGCCCTTGGCGAGGCGATAGCGATTGCCGGTAATTCGGCGATTCCACTGGTCAAGGCGTTGGGCAAGCAGATCGCCGCTCATGACCGGGACGCCGAACGCTACGTGCATCTGGGCGCAACCAGTCAGGACGTGATGGACACGGGGCTGGTGCTGCAATTGCGCCAGGCACTGCACTTGATCGACAGTGACCTGGCGCGACTTGGCGACGCATTGGCCATTCAAGCCAGGCGTCATGTAGTGACGCCACTGGCCGGACGTACCTGGTTGCAACATGCGACGCCGGTCACGCTGGGGATGAAAATCGCCGGTTGGCTGGGGGCGGTGACGCGCAGCCGGCAACGTCTGCACGCACTCAAGCCGCGCCTGTTGGTGCTGCAATTGGGCGGCGCCAGCGGAACCCTCGCAGCCCTCGGCGAGCAGGCCATGCCGATTGCCGAAGCGCTGGCGCAAGCGCTGCAACTCGCATTGCCGGAACAACCCTGGCACACCCAACGTGACCGGCTGGTGGAGTTCGGCGCGGCGCTCGGATTGATCGCCGGCAGCCTCGGCAAGCTGGGCCGCGACATCAGCCTGCTGATGCAGACCGAGGCAGCGGAAGTCTTCGAACCTTCGGCACCGGGCAAGGGCGGCTCCTCGACCATGCCGCACAAACGCAACCCGGTGGGCGCGGCCGTGCTGATCGGCGCCGCGACGCGGGTTCCCGGTTTGCTGTCGACACTGTTCAGCGCCATGCCGCAAGAGCACGAACGCAGCCTGGGGTTGTGGCATGCCGAGTGGGAAACCCTGCCGGAGATCTGCTGCCTGGTGTCCGGTGCCTTGCAGCAAGCACTGTTGATAACAGAAGGGCTGGAGGTCGACGCCGAGCGCATGGCGAAGAACCTCGATTTGACCCAAGGCCTGGTGCTGGCCGAAGCGGTGAGCATCGTTCTTGCCCAACGGATCGGACGCGATCGCGCGCACCATCTGCTGGAGCTGTGCTGCAAACGCGCGGTGGCCGAGCAGCGACATTTGCGTGCGGTGCTCGGTGATGAACCGCAGGTGACCGCCGAGCTTTCGAGCACTGAACTCGATCAATTGATGAACCCTGCGCATTACCTCGGCCAGGCTCGAACCTGGGTTGAGCGTGCGCTGGCCGAACATGTTGCCCTGACTGCCTGAAGGAGAATTTCTGTGGGATTGGTACAACTCGCCGATGGCGAACTGAACTACCGGCTCGACGGTCCTGAACATGCCCCGGTGCTGGTGCTGTCCAACTCGCTGGGCACTGACCTGCACATGTGGGACGTGCAGATTCCAGCGTTCACCGAGCACTTTCGGGTGCTGCGTTTCGACACTCGCGGTCATGGTCGTTCACTGGTGACGCCGGGGCCGTACAGCATCGAGCAACTGGGCCGTGACGTGCTGGCGCTGCTGGATGCCTTGCACATCGAACGCGCCCATTTTTGCGGTCTGTCCATGGGCGGGCTGATCGGTCAGTGGTTGGGGATCAACGCCGGTGAGCGTCTGCGCACATTGGTGGTGTGCAACACCGCCGCGAAGATCGGTGATCCTTCTGTCTGGAACCCGCGCATCGAAACCGTATTGCGTGATGGTCCGGCGGCGATGGTCGCACTGCGCGATGCGTCGATTGCCCGTTGGTTCACCCCGGACTTTGCCGACGCCAATCCGGCCGTGGCCAAGCAGATCACCGACATGCTCGCCGCCACCTCGCCACAAGGGTACGCGGCCAATTGTGCGGCGGTGCGCGATGCCGATTTCCGTGAGCAACTGTCGTCGATCACGGTGCCGACCCTGGTCATCGCGGGTACTGAAGACGCGGTCACGCCGCCGTCGGGTGGGCACTTTATTCAAGAGCGGGTGAGAGGTTGCGAGTACGCCGAGTTCGTTGCGGCACACTTGTCCAACGTTCAGGCCGGTCAGGCGTTCAGTGATCGTGTGCTGGACTTTCTGTTGGCTGAAAAGCATCTCTGAGGGGCTACTTGTGGACGAGAAACAACGTTACGCCGACGGCATGCACGTGCGTCGTGCGGTGCTCGGCGACGCCCATGTCGACCGCAGCCTGGCGACCCTGACCGAGTTCAATTCGGAGTTTCAGGACATGATCACCCGCCACGCCTGGGGTGATATCTGGACCCGTCCTGGTCTGCCACGGCACACTCGCAGCCTGATCACCATCGCCATGCTGATCGGCATGAACCGCAACGAAGAGCTGAAAATGCACCTGCGTTGCGCGGCGAACAACGGCGTCACCCGTGCCGAGATCAAGGAAGTGCTGATGCAGAGCGCGATCTACTGCGGTATCCCGGCGGCCAATGCGACTTTCCATCTGGCCGAGTCGGTGTGGGACGAGTTGGGCGTCGAATCGCGTGAGTAGATACCGGTGGGAAGATCGCAGTCGATGGCTGCGGTCGTCGATTCAAACCGTTGCGACTATGAACAGCCGTTTGAACGGGAACAGGGTGTGGCCGTCGCCTTCCGCAGGATAATGCTGATGTACACGCATCAAAAAGTGATAGAGGAACCGCGCCTTCTCATCGTCCTCCAACGTCAGCATTACTGGGCGTAGTGCTGAGACTTTGACCCAATCGTAGATTGGTGACGTGCCATCGACTACCTGCAAATGTTTGGTTTCCCAGATATCCAGCGATTGGGTCCGCGGCGCCAGTAAACGGTAATAGCTTTCGGGCGATAGCATCGTGCGTTCGGCCATCAACCGACGCAGTTCAGCTGTACCCAACGGGATACCTCCCTGGCCGCCATCCTCCAGTGTGTCGAGCATCAACTGATACCAGAGTGCGTCACGCCAATCGGGCATGTGTGCGGCCAGGCAACCGCCGGGGGCGAGTGTGTCCAATAATCGCGGCAGCAACTGTTCGTGGCCACTGATGAAGTGCAATACGGCGGCGGCGAACAACAAATCGGCTGTTTGCTGCGGTTTCCAGTCGAGCAGGTCGCAGTGTAGCCAGGTCGCTTTGATCGGCAGGCAACTGGCCTCCCTGAGCATCTGTGGCGAACTGTCCACGCCCAACAATTGAGCACGCGGCCAACGTTTTGCCAGCAATTGAGTGGCAATGCCGGTGCCGCAGCCCAGATCACAAATATACTTGGGGTGTTTGAGTTCGACGCGGTTGAGTAACTCGATCACCGGTCGTTGGCGCAGACTTGAAAACTGCGAATAGGCTTTCGCATCCCACTGCGTGTTGGTGCATTGAGTCGATAGTGGTTCTGGCTTGGTGATCATGAGGTCGTCCTCTTTGTTCGTGTGCAGCCCACTCTTTATCTGTTGATGATTGAGATTCCTTTATCGAAACATAGGGCTAACCCGAAGTATGAAAAGACAATCGTGAATAGGTCATGCAACGATGCGGCCAGGTATATGGCTCCTGGCTGCACACGTCTTTGTGCGTACGAGTGTTCTGTTTTTATTGGACCGAGTGTGTTTTTGCCTGATAGGCATCGAATGCCTTTATGTCGCCGTAGACGCCATCCCACAGCTCGACTCGGTGCTCGATTGCACTGATCGCCGCATCCAGGGCCAACTGCCGGGTATGGGAATCGACCACCAAGGTCGAAAGCATATTCTGGGCACTCGGACCATGGTCGCCACTGTCTACCTCGATATGTCGCTTAAGGTAGTAGATTAACTTTGGGGCCCGACGTACGGTCAGCCCCAGCTATCCAATAATGACTGGAACATTCTGGGGATCGGATCTTCGCGTCCGAAAAGAAAGCTGCTGGCGACTTCTTCGGTTGTACCGGTACATGCGGTCTTCAAGGTGTTCTTTACGAATTTTTCCACGTACTTCGGAACATTCGCACTGTTTAGTGCTTTATCAAGGGAGGACGTGACTTCGTACTGCTTGATGAACGTTTCAATTTTTTGTGTAGGTGCATCTACTTCCCGCATGGCTTCGAGATATAAACGATAGTGACTGGTCGGTTTGCCATCTTGACCGATATCCGATTCTTCTCCGGTAATGATTTCGTTGATAAGCCGTGCACTACGTTCATCCTTAACGGGCATCCAGGGGATGCGTGTGCAAGTGAGGTCATTTTGCAATCTTTTCGCCAGGCTCATGAAGTCCCATACGGCAAAGACATGATAGGTCATGAATATTATGAGGTGCTCTTTCGAACGAATAGCGCCATAGAGAGGATGTTGGCTCAGTAAGGATTGATAAGGTTTCAGTTCTTTCTCGAACATGATTCTGCATCCTTGCAAAAAAGGGCCGCTTGATGACGAAGCAGTGAGGGTTATTCAACAGCATTATGCCGGTAGCGAAGGTCTGCATACAACCGCGCCAAGGCTTTGGGGGAAGGCAGCATGAGCCCGGTATTTTTCTTATACGCTCTCCATTGATCGCCGAAGATAGCCTCCAGACGCGAATCCATGTGATAGGTACCCAGATACATATAGATCGTGGTACCCACAGAGAACAGCAGGGTGTCATACGTCATGATCGGGTGTGCCCAGAAGAACAGCATCAAAAATGTGTGATGAGGGAAACGAATATAACGCTTTATTCCTTCTTCTCGCAGTCGATAGGGCTCGGGAAGCTTTTCGCTCCTTAATCGGGCAATTAATTGACGCACCCCTAGCCATTGCCAGAAAGTCGATGTATAGCGAAAACAGTAAATCGTCAAACCCAGTAGCGTAACCATGGAAAGTGCGGCGAAATGAAAGAGCGGGCTGCCGGGTATTAGTACGTAAATATAATGACCTGAAGGCTGCCAATAGATAATGGCGGTGATCAAGGTGGCGGCCGAAAATACACACATGCCAATATTCCAACTCCAGGCAGGAAGCAGTTTGTTATAGAGACTAACCGCGAATTTAGTCGTCAGGCATGAGTGAACAAGCCCGTAAGACAACATAAGAAGAGCGTCTATCTGCCACCAGGTCATTTTTCTACCTTCCATGGTTGATGATTTGTGTGAGGCTTTATGGGGGGATCAGGTTAGTGAGCAAAATGTATGAGCAGGTATGGCTGTGGGTGTGCTCATTGACCGAAGTCTAGGTTCGTAATGGTGGGGTGGATACTGTTAGAAATAACAGTTATTTAGTTGGTTTGGTGATTGTGTATCTTCTGTTTGGCTATATGAAACTTCGCGGCGTTTGCCGCGAGTGGATTATATGGCACGCCCTCAATGGGAGTTGCTATCCCAGAACCAACTCCACACGCCAGGCAAATGCACCGGTTGCGAGGCATCGCGCACCGTGCGGGCCATGGCGGCACGTTGCAAGGCTGCCTGGTCGTCGTAGAAAGGCTTGGCCGCGGTGGTCACGCCGGTCTCGCGGGCGCTGTCGAGCAGAATCTGCAGGTATTCCTCCATATGCCAGGACGTGTAGCGATTGAGGTCGTGAAACGTCACCACCACCGGAATAACGCCGTCGACTGTCGGCAGTTCTCCGGCGGCAATCCGTTCACGCACCTCGGACAGTTGCCTGAGCATGTTGGCACGCCGGCGCGGGCTGCCATTGAACCCCCATATCTTGCCATCATTGGCGCTCAGGTCGGTCAGCAACACATGCAAGCCATGTTGTTGATACGCGGCGAAGGTGCGTTTGTCGTAATTCCAGAACGGCGGGCGCAACAGTACTGGCGCTGCGCCGGTGATCGCGGCAATGTCCGCAGAGCCTTGGGTGAGCGACTGTTCGAGTTCTTCCGGGGAAAGTGAGCGGTGATTGGTATGCCATGGCGTGGCCGTGTGGAAGCCCAGGATGTGGCCCTCGATATGTTCACGCCGCATGATGGTGTGGCCCAGTTCGCTGCCACCGGCCCGAGGGGCTTGTGTCTGCACAAAGAACACGGCCTTGATGCCCGGCTCGATCGGGTTGTAGGCCAGTACGTTGAGAACGGCACTGGTTGGATTGAAGAAGCTGGACGCGCTTGGGCCGTCATCGAACGTCAGCAGGAAACGGATCGGCGGGGTCGAGCGCAGAATCTGCTCGGTCTTCGGGGTCAGCTCGATTGGCGGGCCGATACAACCACTGAGACCGACTGTAACGACAAGGACTGACAAGACAGCGGCGATCAGTTTCATGTTTTGCTTTGGCCTACGACAGATCAGGATGAACGCAGACTGTCGGCGCGCAGTGATTCACCACGCCGCCAAACCGTCGCTCCCATGGAAGTCTCCATAGGAGCATAACGGTGCTGAACGGTTCATGTCCTCGCGGTATTTTTATCGAGTCAGAGCAGGCTGATCGGATAGCTGATGATCAGGCGGTTTTCGTCGAACTCGTTGTTGCTGTAGTCACGACGCATGGTCGAGTTGCGCCACCGGACGTTGAGGTTTTTCAGGCTGCCGCTTTGCACGGTGTAGCCGACTTCGGTCTCGCGGCCCCATTCCTTGCCGTTGGTGACGGCCCCGGTGTGCACGTTGTCGCCACTGATATAGCGGTTCATCAGGGTCAGGCCGGGAATACCGGCGGCGGCGAAATTGTAGTCGTGGCGCAACTGCCAGGATTTTTCCCGGGCATTATCGTAGCTCGAGTTGTAGCTGTCGTTGGCCAGCGTCCCGCCACTGGTGCCGTTGACCCGCATCCAGGCATTGTCGCCCGTGAGTTTCTGCAAACCGACATAGAACGTGTTGCCGCCATATTTGGCCGAGAACAGCCCGGACCAGGTTTTGTTATCAAGCTCGCCGGCCCGTGCGCTGCCATCTTCCTTGCCATAGAAGAAGCCAAGGTTGGCGCCCAGCGTCCAGTCGCCCAGTGGCTGGGTGTGGACGAGGTTGAGGAATTGCTGACGGTAGATGTCCTTGAGCTGGGCATTCCACACCCCGATTTGCGTGCGTTTGTCGTTGAAACTGTACTCGGCGCCCTGGAAGTTGAAACGGTCGGAGGTGACGGCGGGTTTGCCGGTCATCGACATATCGCTCATGCTGCTGTCGTCACGCGGGCTGTTGCCGCGAATCTGCCCACCGTACAGCGTCAGGCCGTCGATTTCCTTCGAGGTGATCTGCCCACCGCGAAAGGTTTGCGGTAACGAACGCCCATCGTCCGAACGCAGGATCGGCAAGACCGGCATCCACTCGCCGACTTTCAACTCGGTCTTGGAAAGCTTCGCCTTGAAGGCCACACCCAGACGTCCGAAGTCATCGGCCGGGCGGCCATCGTGATCCAGCGGCAGCAACTGTGTCCCGCCGGTGCCGCGTCCGCCATCGAGTTTCAACGAGTACAGGCCCAATACGTCCATGCCGAAACCGACGGTGCCTTGGGTGAACCCGGACTTGGCATCGAGGATGAAGCTTTGCGTCCACTCTGTCGCCGTGTGTTGCGCGTGGGCCGGGTTGGTGAAATTGCGGTTGAAGTAGAAGTTGCGCAGGTTCAGGTTGGCCTTGGCGTCCTCCAGAAAACCCGACTCCTCGGCCATGGCCGGCAGGGTTGTGCTGATCAATGCGGTGGCCAGCAGCGTTGGCAAGAGCGGTTTTGAACAGATGGAAGGCTTCATGACATCGGGTCTCTCTAATTGTTAGGGATGAAGCAGGACGCAGCCGCAACCTCGAGTTGCAGACAAAAGATCGAATTCGGGTAAACGAACGGGCGAGGTCAGCCGGAGCGGGTAGGGCGGGGAGTCATGGTGTCGGACCTGTGATTATGGATTCTTGTAGGTGTGGGGATGGTGCGGGGGATTCAGGAAGGGATTCAATTGGGCGGATGGGTTTTTGGGCGATTAGCGAACACTAATCAATGCCTGCCGGTCGCAGCCGACAGGAAGCATTCTTAAGCAAATCCCGTAGTTATCCGGGTAAACAATGGGTGTTCGGTATTGTGTTCTATTTATGACGCTGGTGTTCTTTTGGGTGTGTTAAATAGAAGTGTTTATTGCTTTGGTTGTAAGTGGTTTCCTACAGTTGTTACTGTCATTAAACGACTGGCGATAATCGCCAGTTGAACTTAATAATCGGTATTGTCGATTATCGTGAAACGGTTTAAGGGATCGTTGATGTGTGGCTGGAAAAGCAAATAAGCCTTGCTATATTAAAATTCCCCCAAGCGGGCAAAGGAACATTTCATGCTGCGTCAGGGGGTGCATTTTTCGTCATGCCGAAAAAAACAAGGAGAAATACGATGAGTAATAAAGTCAATCAGGAACGTTTGGCCTCGGTTCTAGGACGTGCCGTAATGGACGAAAATTTCGCAAGCGCTTTGCACAGCGATCCGGCAGGGGCTGCCAAAAATATTGGCGTGCATCTAAGTTCTGATGAAGTTGCAGCGGTTAAAGGGATTGATGCCGCAAAACTGAGCGCCGCCTCCTCCTCGATCCGGAATAACTTGGGTATACGTGCTGTATTTGATACCCAACAACAGCAACAAGCGCGGATGGATTAAAGGCCGGTGATGCCATTTGGCGTGCCACGAAGAAAGGCAGGTCTTTCACAGCGGTACGCCGAATGGCTTTATCACGTGTCATGACCGCAAAGCAGTCAAGCACGGAGTGAATGGTTCATGTCTGTCACCTTGGCTCCAATGGATCACACGGACTTTGTCACGTTCGCTGAAAGAGCCGTTGCTGAATATGGCGACGGTATGGTCGCCGCGGGTGAATGGCCTCGGGAGGAGGCGTTGCAAAAGGCACGCAGTGTCTTCGAGCAGTTGTTACCGCAAGGGCGGTTGACGGAAAAAAACCAACTCTGGGTGATCAAGGATCAAGCGCGTCGAATTGGCGAGTTGTGGGTCGCCGAACGACACGCCGGTGTCGGCAAGATCGCCTTCATTCTGGATATTTATATTGACCCCGCAGAGCGTCGCCGGGGTTATGCACAACAATCACTGTTGGCCCTCGAGTCATGGGCGCGCCAGGCGGGATGCGAGGAAGTGCGGCTGCATGTCTTTGGTCGTAACGATGCGGCGCGTCGACTTTATGAACAGCTAGGTTATGGCATCGCCAGTCTGACGATGGCGAAGCCGTTGCCGCCAACCTAAGGGAAGGTTGAAAAATGGAAATCGGGAACAGTGGTCTGCGTGAGCTATCCGATGACGAGTTGTTTCGGGGCACGACATTTCTTCCGGACTCGGAGCTTTCACGGTTTGAAGTATTGCTGGAACGTGTCAGTCGAAATCGATACACGAGCTTTGTTGCGCTGTACACCGAACTTTTTCAACTGTTCCCCGATGCTCCGCAGTTGGCGGAGTTTTTTGAGCAGGCGTTTAATCTTATCGTGCCGCCGACCCGCGAGCAGCGTTTGATTATTAATGATCCGGTGTTCCAGGTGTGGAGCATATTGACCGCTCATTATGCCAATCTGGTCATAACAAAGAAGGCGACGGATACCGAAGCGTTAGAAAAAATGCTGAACGAGTTTCCACAGATGCTGGCGCGTGTGAGAAAATCCGACAGGGCTCACATGAATGATTATTGCCCACCCGTGCATCGGTTTGATGTCGATCCGCTGGTTGCGATAGTGGCACCGCCCAGTTATGAGTTTCCGAAAGATGAAGCGACCCGCAAACAATTGGAGCGTCATGGTCATTCGGTGAGTTTCTTTTGCGATGTGGTGAATATTGCGCTGTTGCGGATAGAACACACGTGGCCTGCCTGCCGCGAACAGTTTAGAAAACTGGTCAAGTCCATTTGTTATTTGCCCGATGGTTCATTTCGAAGCTGTTCGGCTTCGCGCTTCACCGGGATCATCCTCGTATCGAACCGGGATGATTCGATACTCGACCTGGAGGAGTCGCTGGTGCATGAGGCCACTCATCAGTTGCTCTACAACATTGTCGAAGTGTGCCCGGTCGTCAAGGATGAGACCTCGCGGGAGGCGTTGTTCACCTTGCCGTGGTCGGGGCAGAAACGCGATTTCTATGGCTATTTCCATGCATTTTTCGTGTACGTCGCGTTGGTCAAATACCTGGGACGGGTTCGCTCGCGCTCGTCTCATGAACTGCAACGGGCGCAAAAGCGGCTGGTGTTTATCTTGCAAGGCCTGATCAAGGCGTTGCCCGATTTCGAAACCAGCACGGATTTCACACCTCAAGGGCGCCAGCTTCTGGAAAGCCTGGCCAAAGAAGTCAGAGCGCTGGAAAGTGAATACGCCGGGCTGTTGGCGATATCGGGGGCTGCGGCGGGGGCTAAACGCATGCTGGGCCTGACCGGTTGATGCCAGGGAGGCGAACATGGCGATGTTTGATGCTTCGCAATTTCCCGAGGCCGGCGTCGGGCTGGAATACCACTTGCCACGGCACTCTCCACAGGATCAGCGCTCGGAGGAGGGGCTGGACCCGACCCTTGAAAGGATTTTCGCGGAGGGTTTGCCGCACTTCGATTACATCGAGTTTCAGCCGACGCACTGCATTCTGGAGCCGCGTCTGCTTGAGCTCGGTGCCCGGGTCCCGAGCTTGCTGCATTCTTCCAGCTTGTCCCTGGGCAGCGTAGGTATCGCGATGGACCGCGAGTTCCTGAACATGACCCGGCGATTGTGCGACACAACCCGCTCGCCCTGGCTGGCCGAGCATATTTCCTGGTCGCGGTTCCACGGTGGTGACACTCAGCACTTCATTTTGCCGACCCTGGCCCAGGAGGTGGCTGACACGGTAGTGGCCAATGCCATTGAGCTGCGTGAACTCACGGCAACCCCGCTGGTGCTGGAAAACGCGCCGCGATTGTTTTCATTACGCGACGCACACGAGCAATCCGAAGGCGCGTTCATCTCCCGTGTAGTGGAGCGCAGTGGCTCGGGCTTTCTGCTGGACCTCGACAGCGCGATCACCACCGCCAGAACCCTGGGTTACGATCTGAACGACTATTTGCGCTCGCTGCCGCTGGACCGGCTGATTGAAATTCACACCGGCCATCCGCAGCGGGATTGGGACATCTTGCGGCATCTGTTTGCTTCATCGCCGGTGAAAGCGATCACCCTTGAATGGGATATTTCCCGCAAGACCGATGACGCAGAACTGTTGACGTTGATCACGGCCATCAAGGCCTTGAGACCCAAGGCACTGTCCTGGCAGGGGCGCGATCGGCAGGACGCGCAAGCAACGTTATCGGAGGGCGCGCAAACCCTGTTGCAACTCAGGGAAAGCACCTGGCTTGGCGTCGGCTCGGCGTCGTTTTTTATCCGGGATCGGCAGCGGGACCTGAGTCTGGAATTTGCTGTGATGTTCCTGCCGTTGCTGCGCCACTTCCTGACGCCCCAGACGCTGGGCAGCGCCTTGTTGTTGCCGGGCGTTTTGCAGAGTCCCGAGCAGGATGACAACCTGGCGTTCCTGCGGGAACTGATCCGCCACGGTGTGCTGCTGCCCGTCGCGAATCCAGCGGACGCTGCAACGTCCGGTGAGCACAAACACCCACTCAGCCTTTGGAACCATTGGGATGCGGCGCTGGAGTTTTACCTGAACACCCGGACCGGATCGCATACGCCCTACATCAGCGTCAGCGATCTGGAAACGCAGCTTGAGCAAAAGGCCTCGGCGCACCGTCAACCGTCAGCGTTCAAGGACTATTTCTCCCATCCTTTCGTTGCCCTGGAAAACCCGCTGCTGGCGCCTTCCTGCGCAATTGCTCAATCGACATTGCTCGATTCGCTGTGCGAGCGCCGCACGTCGCGAGCCTTCAGTGACCAGCCGTTGAGTGCGCAGCAGTTGTCCCTGCTGCTCTTCTACACCTGGGGCGCGACGGTCATGGAGCAGAACCGCATGGGGGATTACTTCCTGAAAAAAACCTCACCGGCCGGCGGTTCGCTGCAGGGCACTGAGGTGTATGCGGTGTTGATGAATGTGCAAGGTTTCGAGCGCGGTCTTTACCACTACTCGGTCCGCCGTCATGGGCTTGAGCTGCTTTCCCGGGAAGACCCGCGAACCTGGATCAGCGAGGCCTGTGGCGAGCAGCCGTGGATCAAGGACGCGGCGGCGGTGTTTGTTTCCACCGCAAGGGTCGAGCGGATGGCGTGGAAATACGAGTTCAGCCGGGCACTGCGGGTGGCGTTGATGGATGCCGGGCATCTGAGCCAGACCTTTTCACTGGTGGCTACCGCCCTGGGCCTGGGCTGTTTCACCACCGCGGCATTGCGCGATGAACTGTTCGAAAAGCGGCTGGGACTCGACTATCTGGAGGAGCCGGTGTTTCTGGTCAATGGGGTTGGGCGGTAATACCGACGCGCAACCGTTTTCAGGGACAACAAATCTATGGTCACCCCCGTTTTTGCAATACTGATTAATGGGTGAAGTGG